>CAYYNP010000193.1:0-9194 GCA_964472545.1 uncultured Planctomycetaceae bacterium
TCGGAGCCAGTCCCCGTTTTCCACTCCCGCGAATCGACTTTGCAGTTCTCCTGGGGGACGGTAATGGGGTAGTTGACCGGCCGGCCGCCGGGCTCTATATTTCGATGAGCATTTGTCGGCGCTCGCCGCAGGGGCGGGCGTCCGCAATCCTCATAGGATGCGATCCGATGGCGCGGCGCAAGGGACAATCGGGCGGGTCGATGCTGCTGGTCGACGAGTACTTCAACGCCGAGGACGATCGGTTCGTCGACGCGCTGCGAGAGGTCCACACGCCGAAGGCACTGGCCGGGCTGGTCGATCGGTGGACGAAAGACCCGCGGCCGTGGGCCCGCCACCAACAGCTCGCCTATCTTGCCCAGCCGCTAGACTCATTCGGACACAACGTCGTTGTGAAGCGTCTGTTCAAGCATGCGGAGGCCGCCGGCGACGACGAGCTGATGGGACAGTTTCTGGTCCTCTTCGATTGCCTCGTACGCCGCACGCGTAAGACCCGCTGGCGATACGACTGGCAGACGCGGGATTCGTGGCAGGAAGAGTACCTGGCCATGCCCGCCGACTCGCTGCCGCCGGACAAAAAGGTCGTCGTGAAAGACCCGTGGACGGGCAAGGAGCGGCGCGTGCGGGCGGTGATCCCGGCGCACGGGCGGCTCTTCTCGAACAAGACGCGGCTCTATCTGCGGCGCCGGGCGTGGCGGTACTTTCGGCGGATGGGCTATCAGCAACCGGATCGCTACGTGCCGGCCGTCGCCCGGGCGTTGCGGGCGTATCAAGACGAAGACCTGGCGGCCGGCGAGAACATCCTCGACACTTGGGGGCTGTTGCAGGCCTGCTTCCGGTATCACGACGCCTTGGAGTTCGGCCCGGCGCACGTCCGTGTGCGCGAAGGTCACAGCCTCAACGACCTGGACCCCGCCCCGCGGTTTCCCGAACTCTGGAGCGCGCCGGAGGCCGGCGCCGAACTGCTGTCGCTGGTCACCAACGCCGAGGCGCGGCTGGTGCGGCTTTGGGCGATGCAGCTTCTCAAGCGGGACCATGCGTCGCTGCTGGCCGCGTTGCCGGCTGCGGAGATCCTGCGCTTACTCGATCACGACGACGAGGAAGTGCAGCAGTTTGCCGCCGAGTTGCTCGAATCGTGCGGCGAGGAACTCTCGAAGCTGCCGGTCACCACATGGCTGGCGTTGCTCGAAACGAAGAGCCCGGCGGCGCTGGAGCAGATCGCGGCGTTGATGCTCGAACACGTCTCGGCCGAGCGATTGGAGCTCGGCGAGTGCATCCGGCTGGCCTGTATGGAGTCGGCCCCGATCGCCCGGCTGGGGTTGGAGATGCTCCAGCAGCGCGAGATCGCCACGGCCGAAGATCGCGACGCGGTGGCCGCCGTTTCGCAGGCCCGCTGCGTGGCCGTGGCCGGCGAATTGGCCGATTGGGCGTTGGCGATCCTGGGCACGGCCGAGAACTACGACCGCGAACTCGTCCTGCGATTCTTCGACAGCCTCTGCCGGCCGGTTCGGCTGAGTGCCTGGAGGTGGTTGACGGCCGACGGGCTAACGGCCGACGGCTCGCCGGGCTACACCGATCCGGGCCTCTGGTCGCGGCTGCTGGAAACGCCCTACGACGAGCTTCGCCTGTGCATCATCGACGAACTCGCACGCCGGGCTTCGCTGCCGGGGGCGTCGGCCGGCGACCTGACGCCGGTCTGGTGTTCCGTGCTCTTGGGGGTGCATCGCGGCGGCCGCCAGAAGCAGAAGGCGCTGCGGCAGGTCGCCGCGGCGATGACCAAGGACCCTTCGCGCGCGGGCGAATTGTTGCCGGTGCTGGTGGTGGCGGTGCGTTCCGTGCGGCCGGCGGAAACCCGGGCCGGGCTGGCGGCGGTGGTCTCGGCCGTGGCCGCGTGTCCCGAGTTGGCCGATGTGGTCGCCGAGCAGCTTCCGGAGTTGGCGCTGCGTAGGGAGGTGGGCACATGAACGTCACCCTAAGCTACTTCGGCCGCAGCCGCATGCTGGGCGGCAAACAGGCGACGCTCAGCTTCGCGCCCAATCTGGCCCGCGATCCGGTGTCGTTTGACGGGCCGCTTCGCAAGCCGTTGCGATTCCGCGAGGCGATCTCCGCGCTGCACGACGTGGTGGTCAGCGATTTGCGCTTCAAGCCGCGCGACAAGACGGCGTACGAGGAGTGGAAGAAGGCCCAACAACTGCGAGACGCCCTGCTCCGGCAGAAGGAGTTCTCGCGGGTCAAGGAGGAAGTCCTGCGAGAGCGCGGCGACGTGCCGGAGGGATTGCAGCAGGACTACAACCGCTGCCTGCGCCGCTACTGGAAGGTGCGGCAGCAGTATTCGGACTACCTGATCAAGAACGACCCGGCGATGTGGCGGCTGCTGATGCCCTGCGATCCGGTGGTCACCGTGGGCGACGACGTGGTCTTCTTCGAGTGTTTTTCGGCCGACGAGTCGAGCTACGGCTGTCTGACGGTCGATCGCCGGGACGGCTTCGGCCGCTCCGACGCGATGCAGTGCGGCACCACGAACGTCGATTACTCGTGGGAGCTGTACGACCATTTCCAGGCCCTGCGTTCCTATCGCGAAACGCGGCTGCGAGTCGACCCGGCCGGTTTCGAGGTGGCCACGCAGCAAGCCGAAGAACACCGCGAAGAGAAGATCGACTTGCCCCAGGGTTGGCTGCGCGGGTTCATGCAGATTCAACGGGCGATGGGTATGCCGATGCGGCGGGTGACGCTCTCGCGCGAGGCGGTCTATTCGGCGCTGGTGTGGTACAAGCGCCATCGGGCCCGGACCAGCCCTCGGGCTCTGCGGTTCGAGTTGCTCGACGGCCAGGCGCCCACGCTGGTGTTGGAGCCGTGGGAGCAGCGAATTACCTCGCACGCGACCCGCTACGACGGCCCGCCGGGCGAGCCGGTCCGCATCTGGGGAACGCGGCGGTTGCTGGTTCTTGCAAGGCTGCTCCCGCTGGCCGAGCGGTTCGACGTTTACCTGCTCGGCACGGGTTTGCCCAGCTTCTGGGTGGCGCGGATGGGCGAGATGCGGATGACGGTGGGGCTTTCCGGATGGACCACCAACGACTGGATCCGCGGCTCGGCGTTGGACCTGTTGGCCCCGCCCGCCGAACCGACTAGCGACCTGATCGAGCGCGCCGGGGCGTTGATTCGCACCAACCAATCGGCCGGTTTCGAGGCGATCTGCTCGAAGACCGCCGGCGCGCCGGGCGACTGCGCGGCGGCGCTGAGCCACCTGGCCCACTGTGGCCAAGTAATCTACGATCTCGACGCGCGGGTCTATCGCTGGCGTCAGGTGATGCCGATGGCGTTGGGCGAAGCCGAGTTGGGGCCGGAGAACTCGGAGTTGGCCGCCTCGCGGGAGATCGTCGACCGACGGCGAGTGCAGGTCGACTCGGAACAAACCGGCCCGGACAACGGCCGGCTGCTCTGCGGCAAGGCCGACGGAAAGCCGGTCGAGATCCTGTTGGACACCGACGGCCGCATCAAACGCGGCAAGTGCCCTTGCGGCCATCACCAACGGGCCGGGCTGCGGATGGGGCCCTGCCGGCATCTGCTGGCGATCCGCGCGCAGGCCACACAACGCGACAAGGGGGCTGACCGCTCGACGGCCGCCTGGTATGATCGTTTCCGATCCTGGGCGGCAAACTGAACACCCGATACCGAAACACAAGGAGACACGGCAAGAGGGCGCGTCGGACCGACCAAGACCATTGAGCTACGGCGTTCCGCCGTGGCGGACGTTGCCTTCCCATGCTTCCCCAAGGCCGTTGTTCGTGATGGCCGGTACGCCTACCGTACGGCCGACCATCACGAGCCGAGGCTCTCGGCCGTACGGTAGGCGTACCGGCCTTGAGTGAACGACCTTGGTCCGCAGCACGAAGTTGGCCGGCCGGCCGCCCCTTGCCGTTTTGTTCGCAAACTCTTCCCAACACTCGATCCACCAGACGCACCGTGGGATTGTTCGATTGGCTCAAACGGACGCTTTGGGGAGCCGGCATCGGCACGCCGGTCCGACGCTTCGAGGGTCCGGGGATCTGCCCGTACTGCGGCGAGGGTCTGCGCACGACGGAGTCGAGGCAGTGCTTCATCTGCGGTGCCGACTGGCACAATCCTTTTCAACCCGTATTTCGCCGAGCCTCGCGTGAAGACGCGGCCGGCGAGCGTCTTGTTCGGACGGTGGCGGTCGCGGCCCCCGAACGGTCCGGCGGTCCGCCGAAACCGACTCCCCCTCCACCCCGCAAGGTCGCGCTGGCAGGACTGGACGCCTCGAAGTTCAAGCCGATCTCGCGGGCGAAGATGATGCTCAGCGCCGGCGTGCGCCAGGTCGGTTTCATGTGGGGCAACCCCTGGTTCGGCCGCCGCGACCTGATCCCGCCGACCAGCGATTCGCGGACCCTGCTGATCGATCGGGCGATGGTCACGCAAGGCCTGATCACGCCTGAAGAACTCGCGCAGATTCATCAGGTCGGCGACGAAATGGACGAGATCCGGCCGGCGATCGCCTACGCAGAGCATGCCGCTCGGCAGGCGGCCGACAAGCTCTCCGACGACGCCAAGGCCGAGCGGGCTGCGCGGAAGAAACGGAAGAAGGAAGAAGCGGCCGAACGCAGGCGCTTGCACGCCGAAGCGGTGGCCCATCGCCGCAAGACCGACGTCGTCTTCCTCGGCCGCGGTGTATCTCGCGGGCTGGCCGACCGTCGGGCCAACGTCGAGAAGCTCGAAGCGGCGGGCCTGCCCGTGCTGGCCACGCCGGCCGACGTGGCCGAAGCTCTCGATATTTCCATCTCCCGGCTACGCTGGCTGGCGTTTCACAACGAGGCGGCCACGCGAACCCACTACGTGCGTTTCACGGTGCCCAAGCGAAGCGGCGGCGTACGCGAGCTGGCCGCGCCGCACCGCGATCTGCGCGCCGCTCAGCAGTGGATCTTCTGGAGCATTCTCTCGAAGGTGCCGGTGCACGAGGCGGCCCACGGTTTCGTCCGCGGCCGCAGCACCGTGAGCAACGCCGCCGAGCACACCCGGGCCGACGTGCTGCTGAACACCGACCTGGTCGACTTCTTCCCGTCGATCACGTTTCCGCGCGTGATGGGCGTGTTTTGCGAGTTGGGCTACTCGCCCGCCGCGGCCACGATCCTTGCGCTGCTTTGCACCGAAGCGCCGCGGCGCACGGTCGACTACGACGGCACAACGTATCACGTGGCCACCGGCCCTCGGGCGTTGCCGCAAGGGGCCTGCACCAGCCCCACGTTGAGCAATCTGGTCGCCCGGCGTCTCGACGCGCGGCTGGCAGGGCTGGCCGACAAACTCCACTGGCGCTACACCCGCTATGCCGACGACGCCACCTTCTCCACGCGCGGCCCGTCGGCCCGCAAACTGGCGTATCTATTGGCCCGGATTCGGCACATCACCGACGACGAGGGCTTTGCGGTCAACGAGAAGAAGACGCGGATCGTGCGTCCCAACGCCGCGCAGACGGTGACCGGCGTCGTTGTCAACCGCCGGCCGAACGCCCCGCGGAAGCTCGTCCGCCGGCTTCGCGCGATCCTGCACCACGCCCGCCACGAAGGCCTCGAAGCCCAGAACCGCGAGAAGCACCCCAACTTCGAGTGCTGGCTCGACGGCATGATCTCGTACGTTACGATGGTCAATCCCCGGCAAGGGCAGCCGCTGCGAAAGGCGTTGCGGGAGATTCAAGGATCGGCGTAGAACGTCCGCGAGACGTCTATACAACCAGTGGGGGAAGCTTGCAGCGGTGGCCCAGGTTATCGGATGTCTCATCGTCCGTGAATCACTGGGGCACCGCTGCGCTTTGCCCCAGCCACCCGTCTCTAGCCGCCACGGGCCACCTTGCGGATGTACGCCCGGTCCTCCTCGCTGAGCCGATCGGCAGGCACGGCGATTTCATTGCCGGTGTCCTTTCGACGGAGATGGACCACGCCGGCGGCAAACCGAACCATGGCCGCCTCGACGCGATACAGCCCGTCGGCAGTCGTCCAGACTCGATATCCAAACCGCGGCGCCGGGGCCGGGTCAGGGGTCGGATCGGGCGTCGGATCGGGCGTCGGCGGCTGCTCCGGGCCGGGATCGCTTTCGGCGACCGCGGGCGCCTGCGCCGGGGCTTCTCCGAGCCCCAGGACGACGTGGTCGAACTGCTGTTTGAACCAGGCATCGCGCTTCGGCCGGAGGGCCACGTCGGCGTCCGGGTCCAGCGCCACCACGAGCTTGTTCGGCATCACGACCTGCTCGGTTCGCAAGACCGTCTGGTTGCTCCCGGCGGCGAAGTTCTTCAGCGCCTCCCGCATCCGCCGGTCTTCGGCAATCGTCCACAACGTGCCCCGCTTGATCGACATCTTGAAGTGTTGGCCGAGCGCCTCTTCGGCGTCGGTATCGGGCAGGCTCCTGGGCAGCTTGAGGCTGGGGTATCGCGACGGGTCGTTGAGGATCTCCATCATCATCATCGTACAGATGGAACGGCGCGATCCGGTCGTGGGGCCTTTGCCCCATTTGTCGTAGTAGAACGCGGCGCAGTAGATGTGCATCGCGTAACGCCTTCCCGGCGGCGTGCTGTAGTAGAGCGAGGCAAGATTGGCGCGGTACGCCATGTACCGAGCGAAGCGATCCTTGTCGCGTTCGTTCATTTGTCCCAGCATTTGCGTCGGCGTCGACGAGTAGATCTGCGCCGAGGCCACGTTCGACCAGACCTCGACGCACGTCTGGTCGCCGACCTCGTAGCCGTAGAGCCCCTCGGCCGTGCTGTCCATCTGATCCGGTTTCCACGAAAGCGTGAGCGTCAGGCCGCGCGGGCCGGTTTGCATCTGCATCCCGCCTTTGCCGTTGGGATCGTAGACGGCGTTGAAGGTCCCGCCCCAAAGCGCCGGACGAAAGGGCCCCTGCGCGCCGCTCTTGCAGAGTTCCCACCACGCCGGCCGGCACTCGGCCAACGCCGTGCGGACGTATGCGACGTCGGCCTTCTGCTCGCGCGACATGCCCGCCGCGTTTCGAGTTGCCTCCTCGAGCAACTTCGTAAGCTCCTCGAAGCGGCCGGTCATGTAGGCCTCGGTGATGGCGGCGTATACGTCGGTCTCTGCGGCGGCTTCCTCAGCAACGGCCGGTTCGGCGGCTTCGACGGAAGCGGCGGCGGCCAACAGCAGCACCAGGAAGGTGCTCATGGCGAGGTAACGATTCACGTCAATCTCCTGCGTATGAGGGGCTCTGGAGGTGGCTTTCGGGGACGTGCTCGAGTCCCGCTTCAAGGCTGCACCACCAGAATTGAATACAGTTCCAACTCCCGCAGTGTAACCGCCGCGCGCCCGTCGCGCCAAGTGACCGCCAGCGGCTTGCCCCCCGGTTGTTGCGTGATCGACTTCGGGGCCTTGGGCAAACGAACGGCGACCGTAAGCGGGCCGACCGGCCGGACTTCCGCGATGCCCTCGGCCGGCGGGTCGGCGTGAGGGCCGGACGTGTTTACCAGGTGGACCGACAATTGGCCGTCGAGCATCCGCGGGCTGACGTCGACGTCGTGGGAGCCGGAGACGCGTACGATCGGCTCCGGCAGGACGCGCTTCATGGCGCCCGAGAACGCGTCATCGACGGCGTCGACGGTCACGATGGAATTCGCTCCATTTTCGGCCGCCGCCAGTTCGCCCTCGAAGAGCTTCGCCGGGCCGGGGCCGATCAGCAACAGCCGGCCGCCCTGCTTGGCGTACGCGGCCAACTCGTCGCGAAAGGCCCCCTCGAGATACTCCCAGCCGGGCACGACGATCGCCGGCCATTGCGACATCTTGCCCGTTAGGTGATGCTCGCTGACGATCTGCACGCCGTAGTGATCGTGCAGCATCGTCGCCAGCGCCCGGCGCAACACGCTCACACCGGAACTGCCGGCCCAATGAAACAGCCGCGGCGACGCGCGGTAATGTCCGGCCGTCGAGTAGAGCAGGGCGATCTGCGGCACGGCGGTCGAGCGATGGCAGAAGGCCTGGCGCCGGCGGCAGAAGCGGGCAACCTCGGCCATCACGTCCATTTCGGCCGGGTCGCGCACCGCCCCGTCGCGATCCTGTTTGAAATAGGCCTGATACCCGCCGCCCATGGCCAGCACCACGGCCGCTTCCTGCATCAGTTGCACGGCCGGCTTCTGCCGGCGCGTCTTGCGGCTGAACGACCACGACATCAGATCCCACGCCACGCCCTGATCCTCCAGGCAGCGTCCGGCGAAGCGAGCCGAGTTGATGCTGTCGTCCGGCGAAAAATCGCCCGAGAGGGCCGCCACGTCGGCCGACACCTGCTCGGGCATGTGGTCGCTGAAGGCCCAATTGCTGATCACTTGGAAGTCGGGATGCGACTGCTTCAACGCGTCGACGTAACGGCGCACATAGCGGCGAAAGCCCTCGCGATGGAAGTCCATCCATGCGTTCCAATACGGATCGCCCGGCTTGCGAGGTGCCGCCTTGGCGCCCGTCTGTCGGAGGAATTCCGCGACGGCCGCGTCGCCGTAATCGGGCACGGTGGCCCAGCAATCGCCGTCGACCCAGGCGCCGTCGACGCCGTAGGTGCCGGCGAGTTCTCGAAGTTGCGGGATCAGCAGCTTATCGGTGTACGGCCCGAAGACGGAAGTCGCCCGGCCGTTGGGTTTGCCGTCGGCGCCCAGCGCAGCCCACTCCGGGTGCAGGGCCAACGCGCGGCCGTCCCACACGCCCGAGTAGTGCATGAACAACGCCACGCCACGCTCCCGAGTCACGTCGCGCCAGATCCGCAACGGATCGCCGACGAAACCCGGCGCCGGGTTGCCGACTTTCGTGGGGTAGCTCGAATAGCCGGGATGCCCCTTGCAGTCGATCTGGATGTAGTCGGGCTGGACTTTGTCGAGCACCCGTTCGACCATCTCTCGGGTGGTCCGCGCCCCGACCTGAGTACAATCGGCGCCTGCGTGGAAGTCGAAGTGTACGCCGAGGAACGATTCGGCACGATTCATTCGCGCCGGCGCTTCGGCAGCGCGTGCATCACAGTACGTATGCCATGCCGCCGCGACGAGCAGTGCGGACGTGCACCATCGGACGATACGAACGTCAAGAGTCATGCGGACCATTTTCATAACGCGCTCCTGTCGATTGAAGCAAACGGGTGGCTGGCATCGGATGGGTGGCTGGGGCAAAGCGCCGCGGGGCCCCAGGTTGGCAGAGTTAGGATCG
>CAYYNP010000193.1:9204-19693 GCA_964472545.1 uncultured Planctomycetaceae bacterium
GGCGGGGCGGGGGCCGCCCCCCCCGCCCGGCCCCGCCCGGGGGCCCCCCCGCCGCCCCCCCCCCCCCCCACCCCCCTGCCAAACATAGTGACGCAAGGTCCCAGAAAGTCTGACGGCTTGCCGACGGGAATGCAACCCTTCGCCGTGCGCCGACCGGTCGTCGCTTCGGCTTGCGAAGCGCGTTGCACCGGCCGGGCGAAGATGGGATGATGTTGAAATTGGTGAAAGAGGCCCCGATCCGAGGAGACTCCGATGTCGCTGACACGTCCGATACCGTGGATTCGTTCCGTCGCATGGCTCATCATCCTCGGCCTCAGCGCCGCGGCAGCTTCCGCCGCCACGTCCGGCCGGGAGATCATCGAGGCGACCGGCGTGCAAGGCGGTCTGGTCGTCCATCTCGGCTGCGGCGACGGCAAGCTGACCGCGTCGCTGCGTGGCGACGACCGCTACGCGGTCCACGGCCTCGACGCCGACCCGGCAAACGTGGCCGCCGCCCGCAAGCATCTCCGGTCGCGGGGGCTTTACGGCCCGGTGTCGGTCGCCCAACATTCGGGCAGCCGGTTGCCGTATGCCGACAACCTGGTGAATCTGCTGGTATGCGAACGGGCGGGCGACGTTTCGATCGACGAGATGATGCGCGTGCTGGCACCGCTGGGCGTGGCGTACGTGAAGCAAGAGACAGAGTGGACGAAGACGGTCAAGCCTTGGCCGGCCGACATCGACGACTGGACGCATTGGCTGCACGGCCCGGACAACAACGCGGTGGCCCGCGACCGCGTGGTCGGGCCGCCGAACACGTTGCAGTGGATCGCCGATCCGATCCACCTGCGCAGCCACGAGCATCTCAACAGCGTGTCGGCCGTGGTCTCGTCGCGCGGAAAGCTCTTCTACGTCATCGACGAAGGGCCGACGTCGGCCGTCGCCGCGCCGCCGATGTGGCGGCTGGTCGCGCGGGATGCCTTCAGCGGCGTGCTGCTCTGGAAGCGCGACCTCGGGCCTTGGGAGGGACATTTTCGCGTGTTCCGCAGCGGGCCGCCGGATATCGCCCGGCGGTTGGTGGCCGTGGGCGAGCGCGTCTATGCCACGTTGGGTTACGGGAAGCGCGTGGCGGCCTTCGACGCGGCCACCGGCAAGACGCTACACGTCTACGACGGCACCGAGGGCGCGCTGGAAATCGTCTGCACGGGTGCGAAGCTGTTTGTCGTAGTGGGCACCGTCGATCTGACGCCGCCGCCCGACCCCGGCAAGCGTTTCTATCCACAGCCGGCGCCGCGCAACAAAGGCATTGTGGCGGTAGACGCCGCTTCGGGTGAGGTGTTGTGGACGTGCAAGGGCGACGACACGTCCGAATTGATGCCGACCACGCTGGCGGTCGCCGCAGCTCGCGTCTTCTTCCAGAATCCCGCTTCCGTGATCTGCCTCAACGCGGCCGACGGCAAGGAAGCCTGGCGTGCCGAGCGGCCCGTCTTCACCAAGCGGCTATCGTGGAGTGCCCCCGTGCTGGTGGCCACCGACGACGTCGTGCTCTCGGCCGACGGATCGACCGGGGGGCTCAAAGACGGTGTGCGGCGAGGGGAGGAACCCGTCGAGTGGGTGATGAGCGATACCGACATCCGCCGCCATCCACCCGGCGACGTGGTCGCGTTTTCGGCCAGAGACGGCAAGCGGCTGTGGACCGGCACCAGCCTGCAAGGCTTCTGCAACCCGGGCGATCTGTTTGTGGTCGACGGCAAGGTCTGGTGTGGGGCCGATGTTTCGCCCGGGCAGGCGCTGCTGAACACAGCCGTCGATTTGATGACCGGCGAAGTCCGCAGCACGCGTCCCAAACCCGGTTGGCCGGTCGGCGGACACACGAAGTGTTACCGCAACAAGGCGACCGAACGATTCCTCGTGCTCGGCGACGTCGGCGTCGAGTTCGTCGATCTGGACGACTGGAGTTTCAACGCCAACCCTTGGGTTCGCGGCACGTGCCAATACGGCGTGATGCCGTGCAACGGGCTGCTCTACGTGCCGCCCGATTCGTGTGCCTGCCGGCCGGAGATGCGGCTGCACGGTTTCACGGCGATGGCACCGCGGCGGGCGTCCGACGAAGCGCTGATGGAGACCACCGAACCGCTGCAACGCGGGCTGGCGTTTGCGTGGGCGCAACGGTCGGCCGCCGTGACTGCGGGGATAGCAGAACAGTGGCCGACGTATCGTCACGACGCGTCGCGCAGCGGCCGAACGGAAACGCGCGTGCCGGCCAAGTTGAACCGTCTTTGGCGGGCGAAGTTCGGCGGCCGACTCACGAGCCCAAGCATCGCCGGCGGCAAGGTGTTTGTCTCAGAGGTCGATGCGGATACGGTACACGCGCTCGATGCCCACACCGGCCAGATCGCTTGGTCGCGGACCGTCGGCGGTCCCGTCGATTCGCCGCCGACGATCCTGGGCCGGCTCGTGATCTTCGGCTGCCACGACGGCCACGTCTATTGCCTCCGCGACACCGACGGCGAGCTCGTGTGGCGATTTCGTGCGGCCACCAGTGACAAGCTGCTGGTGGCGATGCAGCGCGTCGAATCGGCCTGGCCGGTCCACGGCAGTGTGTTGGCCCAAGACGACAAGGTCTGGTTTGCGGCCGGGCGCTCGCCCTACTTGGACGGGGGAATTCACGTCTTCGCGTTGGACGCCGCCACGGGCAAGGTGGCCGTGAAACGAACCGTCTTCTCTCGCGGCCCGCAAGAACTCCGGCTCGCCATGCCGCAGCCAAAGACACCCGTCGCGCGGCCGGGCATGCCGGATATCCTCTCCGCCGGCGACGGCCTGGTCTACATGCGCTGGATGGGCTTCGACGAGCAGGGTAACCTCACCAGCGTCAAGCCGCACCTGTTCAGCGCCACCGGCTTCCTCGACGACACCTGGTGGCATCGCACCTACTGGCAATACGGCACCTCGATGCAAGGCGGTTTCGGCGGCTGGCCGCGCGCGGCGCAACAGGTGCCGGCGGGCCGAATCATGGTCGTCGGCGAAGAGACGCTCTTCAGTTTCGACCGCTCGAAGTACGACGCCGGCAACGTCCACGCGGGCCACATCGGCGTCGTCAAGCACGACTACCAGGACAGCGGCCGGGTGGATCACCCACAGAACCCGATGACGCTTTACGCCGTAGCCAAGCCCGACGCGGCCGGGGGACGGCGAGGTGGACCGAAGAACCAATTGCGGTGGCAAACGTCGGTGCCGTTGCTGGTCCGCGCAATGCTGCTGGCCGACGAAACGCTGTTTGTCGCGGGCCCCAACGCCGGCGAAGGCAACCGGGGGCTGATGCAACTGGCATCTCCGCAGCCGGGAGCCCTGTGGGCCGTCTCGGGCACCGATGGCCGCGTGTTGGCCAAGCACACCTTGGCCGCCGATCCGGTACTCGACGGCATGGCCGCCGCCAATGGGCGGCTGGTGCTGGTCACGCGAAGCGGGGAAGTGTGCTGCTTCGGGGCCGAGAACTAGAGGGTTGGGGGTTGGGGGTTGGGTGGCAGGGAAGTTGCCGACGCGCTCACAGACAATACGGATACCGCTGCGGCCGGCTCAACAGGCGGTTGGCGGTGGGGTCGTCGATGATCTGTTCGTTCTCGCCGTCCCAACGAAGCTTGCGTCCCAGCAAGAACGAGAGATTTCCCAGGTTGTTCATGTTGGCCACACGATGGGCGATCTCGATGTCCATGCAGGGCCGCTTGCCGGCCTTGACGGCCTGGAGGAAGTCCTCCATGTGGTTCATGTTGTAGTCGGCGTGCTTGTCCATGCGATAGATCTCCGCGCCGCCGGCGGGCACTTTGAACTCGCGGGCCTTCTCCTCGGCCGGGTAACGGGTGCCGTCTCGCGACATGACCAGCACGTCGTCGTCGCCGTGGAAGACCGAGCCAAAACCGCCCTGGCCGCGGGCGTCGCCGGGCTGTTCCCAAATGAGCTGCCAGTCGGGGTCCTTAAACGTGTAGACGACCTTCATCAGCGGAGGGCAGTCCCAGATGCCCTTGGGCGTGGGCGTGCCGGTGGACTCGATGCTGAGGGATGTCTGTCGGTCGGCATCCATGCACCAGAGCACGATGCTCATCACGTGGGCCCCGCGGTCGCGAATCACGCCGCCGCCGGACTCCATCAGCCAACGAAATACCCCGTGGCAATACGCCCCCGGCACGTACGGCCGCCAGCGCAGCGGGCCGAGCCAGAGGTCCCAGTCGAGTTCCGGCGGCGGGGCCGACGGGGCGTTCGTGCCGCCGATCGGGTTGGGTGTGTGCCAGCAGGTGACCTTGCGGACCCGGCCGAGCATACCGTTGCGGATGTACGTGCAGGCGTCGTGGGCCGGTTGGGCCGAGCGGGCTTGCGAGCCGACCTGCACCACGCGGCTGTGCTTCCGCGCCGCGTCGACCATCGCCCGGCCGGCGGCCACCGTACAACTCGAGGGCTTTTCTACATAGACGTGCTTGCCCGACTGGCAGGCGTGGACCGTTTGCACGGCGTGCCAGTGGTCGGGCGTGGCGATGATCACCGCATCGACGTCTTTGCGCTCGAGCACGTAGCGGTAGTCGCGATAGGGCGTGCATCCGCCGCCGACGCGCCCCAGGGCCGCGGCTAGCCGCTTCTCGTCGGCCTCGCAAACGGCGGCCACGTTGGTCGCGCCCATTTGGCGGAACGTCAGTTGCCGCCCCAAGTGGGCCCCGCCCATCCCACCGACGCCGATATGGGCCACCGTGAGCCGCTCACCGGCCCCCGGTTTGCCCTGGGCGGCCAGTACGCCGGAAGGAACCAGCCACGGCACGCTCAACGCCGGCGGCGCGGCGGCCAGGAAGTCGCGGCGGCGGAGTCTTGGTTTTCCGAGCATGGGATCTCCTTCGTGGGTGGAAGTCACGAGCGGCCCGCCCAACGAGTGTGCCACTGCTTCGTAGAAGCAGTGCTTCCCGAGGAAGATACCGACGGCACTGCTTCTGCGAAGCAGTGGCACGCCCGGCTGTATGAGCCGTCCTTGCTGAACGGATATCCTAGAGCATCTGCCGAAACTGGGCAAACAGATATTCGCTGTCGTGCGGGCCGGCCGACGCCTCGGGGTGGTACTGCACGCTGAACGCGGGCACCTCGCGATGCCGGACGCCTTCGATCGTGTTGTCGTTGAGGTTCATATGCGTGACCTCGAGCGCGTCGGGCAACGACACGGGATCGACGGCGAAGCCGTGGTTTTGCGTGGTGATTTCCACTCGGCCCGTGCCGTGATTCATCACCGGCTGGTTGGCCCCGCGATGGCCGAACTTCAGCTTGAAGGTCTTGGCCCCGCAGGCCAGCGAGAGAAGCTGGTGGCCGAGGCAGATGCCGAAAATGGGGCGTTTTCCCAAGAGGCTGCGGATGGTCGCCTGGGCGTAATCGATCGGCTCGGGGTCGCCGGGGCCGTTGGAAAGAAAGACGCCGTCCGGATTCAGATCCGTCACCTCCTCGGCCGTGGCCATGCCGGGCAGGATGGTCACGCGGCATCCCATATCGAACAAGTGCCGGGCGATATTCCACTTCAGGCCAAAATCCAACGCCACAACGTGGGGGGATGATTCGTCCGGCTGTGGTTTTTCCTCCGGATCGAGCCGTGCCCAGGGGCTCAGCGGCTCGTTCCAGTGGATGGGGCCGTCGGGAATCACCTCCTGCACCAGATCGCGGCCGATCAGGCCCGGGCTGGCCTTGGCTTTGGCCACCAAGCTGGTGTCGTCGAGGTCATCGGTCGAGAGCACGCCGTTGAGCGCCCCGTGGATGCGGATCCGCCGTACCAGTGCCCGGGTGTCGATGCCCTCAATACCCACAATGCCCGCCTTCTCCAAATACTCGTGCAGGTCGCCCTCGCTACGGAAATTGCTCGGCTGACGGCAACGATTGCGCAAGACGAACCCGGCCAGGTGAGGCTTGCGGCTTTCAACGTCTTCGGCGTTGACGCCGTAGTTGCCGATTTCCGGATAGGTCATCGTAACGATCTGGCCGCGGTAGCTCGGATCGGTGAGGATCTCTTGATACCCGGTCATCGAGGTGTTGAAACAGACCTCTCCGTCAACTTCACCGCGGGCGCCGAAGGCCTCTCCGGTGAAGACGGTGCCGTCTTGAAGGGCGAGTTTTGCAGTCTGGGACATAGCGTGGGGAAAGTGCTTACCTAAAGTCCTTCGCCGTAAGGACCCGATAGGTTCTATAATGGCTGCGGGTCTCCGGACCAGGCGACTACCGCCAAGTTCGGGCAGCCTAACGTGAGGGTTCTCGTACCGGCGAGCGAGGACCCTCATTTTTTGCGCGTTGTTACAATCTGCCACGGAACGTCGGGTGCAATGCCCACGCTTGCGTGGGCATGCTCACCTCATGGGGAACACCATTTCATGCCCACGCAAGCGTAGGCATGGCACCCGTTCTGCCCCGCGTCACCCGTAGCGAATGCGAATTATACTCGGTCTTCCTTGCCTTCGCCAGCTTCCACCCGAATGGCGGATTCGGTCAACAGCCCCTTGCCCTTGTTGACCACCAGGCAGCGGGTTTGGCAGATGCCGCAGCCGACGCATTTCTCGGCCACCACGTACGGAGCGGAAAGTCGGGTGTCGACGTACTCGCCAGATTCGTTCTTCTCCACGCCGGTTCCCACCGGGCGGAACTCGATCGCGTGATAGCCGGCGGCGACGCATTCGTCGACGCAGAGCTGACAGGCCTCGTCTTGGGCAAACGGGAGGCAGGTTTGCTCGTCGACCACCGCCAGACCCATCCGCACCCTCCGCTTCTCTTCCATCGGCAAGGCCCGAATCGCGCCGGTGGGGCAAACCTGGCCGCAGTTATTGCAGCTCGGCTGGCAGCCGGACCAATCGGCCACCAATTGCGGGGTCCATAGCCCCTGCAAGCCTTGTTGAAAGCCCAGCGGTTGAATGGCGTCGTAGGGACATGCCTGCAGACACTCGCCGCAGCGGACGCACATCTGCAGGAATTGCTTCTCCGGTGCGCTGCCGGGGGGACGAACGGGCAGGTCGGCGTCCGGCGCATCGAGCCGGGCTCCGGTCGCCCGAAGGGCTGCGGCGGTGCCTACCCCGCCGATGGCAGCCGCCAAGAAGCCGCGACGCCGCACGGGCCGCTCGCCGCCGGGAGTGGGGTGCCGAAAAAGGGGACTGGCTCCGAGCGCAGATTCACCGTCGTCGGCAACTACGGTCGGCGGCGAGGTGCCTGCCCCCTTTTTCGATGAAGCGGTGTCTCCTTCGACCACCTCGCATTCTGGCCCGGCGCCCCGCCCCGCAAAACGGATCGCGCCGCTGGGGCACGCCCCACCGCAAGTCTGGCAGAAAGTGCAATCGGCCGTGCGGGTGGCGAAGTCGAGGCGGATCGCGTCGAAGGGGCATACCTTTACGCACTTACCGCACTCGATGCAGCTTGAATCGACCTTCCGCTCCGTAAGCCGCAGCAGATTGGCCACCGAGAACAGTGCCCCGGAAGGGCACACGTACTTGCACCAGAACCGGGGCCGCATGATCCCCAGCCCCAGAACGACCAGCAGCAACAGAACCGAGACGACCTGCCCCACGCCGAACGGGGCCCGCTGATGCCAGCCGACGGCCAGGCCCGTCTGCGGCGCCGTGACCAGAAACGCCAGCCCGCGCGTGATCATCGGGATCGCGGCCACGAAGCCGGCGAGCAGCACGCCGAACAGGGCAGCCGCCAGCACGCCGGCCAACAGGTAGTATTTCAGATGGACCCACCAGGCCTCGGCCGTCGCGCGCGGTCGGCGCACGCGGCGGCCGATGGCCCAGTCGAACAGGTCCAGCAGCGTGCCCATCGGGCAGACGTAGCCGCAGAAGCCGCGCGGCACGACGAGGCAGACCAGCAGGATCACGCCTGCACACCAAAGCGACCAGACCCAGGACCGCGACGCCACGGCCGCAGCGACGCTCACCAACGGATCGATCGCCAGCATCGACTCGGCCCCCAGCAGCCGCTGCTTGGCCAGCAGGTCGTCGGCATAGTGAGACGGCCAGACCTCGGGCTCCGTGGCTGCCACGGCGGCGGTCACGTCGGGCGTGGGTACGTCGAGCACGAGCTCTTCCAGCGACCATGGGCCGAAGCTGGTCGTGAGCCGATCGACGACGTCTTCCGGCACCTGCCCCTCAGGCACCAGCTTCAGCCGTTGCGGCGCGGTCTCGATTACACGAAACGCCCAAAGCGGCGCCGGCGGATCGACGCCGGCGTCTTTCAGGTCGACCAGCATGCCCTCGCTCGGCTGCGTCGCGGAGGCATGCTCGCAAAAAAGCGTGACGTTGCCCGTTTCGGGATCGGCCTCCTCGGGCAACCAGTCGTGGAAGATCCGGCCCGACGGCATCTCGGGCGCGTTGGATGCCACCTCATTGTTCACATCGGCCGCCGTCTCGGCAGGTCCCGGCGGCACGACCGTGTACGGCCAGCAGACGTAGCAGAAGAGCCAGAGGAACGTCAGAAAACAGCCGGCCTGCACGATCCGCCGTAGCGGCGATGCCAGCCAAGTGGGGCCAAGAAGACGCAAGACTCCGCGGATAGTGCGTGAGACGCCGGCCGTGTCGGCTTTCTTGCGTGGTGGCAGAAACCAGTTGAGTTGCATGTCAGTTCGGTGAGTACTTCCCGCTGTATGGTGAGTGCCACGCTTCGCCGTTTAGCAGCCGCCGGCACGGCGGCTTGATGGACGATCAGACGCCGCGCAAGAGCCGCCGTGCCGGCGGCTGCTAAACGGAAAAAGCTCAGCGTCCTTCGGCGATTCTCCGTTCCCGCTCACGGCATCGCCCCCGCCAGTGCCTTGGCCGTGGCGTTGACGATTGCTTTGGCGGTGATCGTGGCGCCGCTGGTGGCGTCGATACCTTTGACGCTTTGCCGCTCGACGATCTTCCGCGGCGTATCGATCAATGCGCTGAAGAACTGTTTCTCCTTGTGATCGGTCACCCGCACCGACTCGATCTTCCCGTTGGCCACGACGACCTCCACGTGAATGTCGGCCTCGTAGCCGAGGCTGGCGGCGCGGTAGGTTCCGTCGGGCACGCGTTTGATGTCGAGCAACTCGAACATCTCGATCGCCGCGAGGCTGGGCCGGGCGAGTTGCTGCTGGCGCTGGATCCGCTTGGCGCTTTGGCCCTGGGCGGGCAGGGCCAAGAGCCGATTGTAGTATCCCCGGGCCTCCTGATACATTCCCGCCTGACGGCAGATATCACCGGCGTAGATCAACGCCACGTCGGCGGCCTGCCCGCGGGTGTTGGGCTCCAGGATCTGAAGGGCCTGGCGAACTTCACCCATATCTCCCAGCAGCTTGAGCGAAGAGAACTGCATCGGGAGTCTCTGCAGCAAATCCATGGCCATCGGCTTGCTGCCCAGCCGCCAATAGCACTCGGCCAGCCGGATACCGCTGTGCGGGTAGACGCCGCCCCGGTCGACGCCCGTCTGACGCCACCAGTAGGCCGCCCGGGCGTAGTCCTGAATCAAGTTGAAGTACATCCGCCCCAACTCGTTCATTACACGGCGGCGGGTGGCGGGGTTCTCTTTGTGAACCTCGAGCATGTGGTACATAAACCGCACGCCCTCGCGCCACTTGCTCGGGTTGCGGTTGATGATGTCCCAGACGTATTGCCCCACGTTCTTCTGGTTGTTCCAGCCCTTCGGCGGCGGCTGCGGCCAGTTCAGGTCGAGCGATTTTGGGTAATTCAATGCCACCGTGTCGAACCACTCCGGCGGCGATTGGCCGGCGCGGGTGATCAACGCGTCGACCGCGGCGGGGCTGCGGCGCGCGCCCGTCGGCGACGGGCCTGCCGTGCCGGGGCGGGGATTTGCCCGAGGGTTCGTCGACGGGGTCGTGCGGCCTCCGGTTCCCGGGGGTGGGTCCGTCTCGGCCGCCTCTTCGTTGACGACCTCCCGGCTGCCGTCGACCGTGATGGCGTGGATCTTGCTGATCGGGTACTTCCGCCGTACGGTCCTCGAACCGATCGCGACCTCGAACTCGACGTACTGGTCGTCGCGCGAGACCATCGTGCCTCGGACCTTGCTGCCGATGAGGAACTCGATCAACACTCCCGACGCACTTGCGGCCGCCGCCGGTGCGGCCTGGGTGGGCAGGGCCAAAGCGCGATCGAGGGCGCTGAGCCGGTCCAGCGGCACCGAGACGATCTGGCCGTCGGTCTTGCGCAATCGCACGACACCGTTGACGCAATCGATCAACTCTGCCTGCACGCGATACGTGCCCGAGTTGTCGGTCCAAGTTCGCACGTCGCCGCGCGAAACGGTCGGGAAGTAGAGCACCGCGGCGATGAGCAACATCGCATACGCCGGGCGACGAGCCGCATTCTTCATCGTGTTTCCCCCAAGAAACGGTCGGTGATGGCGAGGCGTGATGACGTCGTGGCAGGTTGATGCATGAATCTCGATTATAGCGGCACTTTGGGCCGTTGGGAATACACCGTCGTAGGGAAGGCGGTTGCGTTGTACGGAAGTGAGTTGCTTGCTTTGAGTTGTGTTTGGT
>CAYYNP010000194.1:0-19520 GCA_964472545.1 uncultured Planctomycetaceae bacterium
CTCGACGAACGCCTTGTGGGCCGGATGGGGCAGGTAGGCGTCGCGGGCCTTGGCGTCTTTGAAGGTCACCAGGAAACAGTGGGTGAAGCCTTGTGAGAGGTTCTCCACGCTCATGTCCGTGCCCCACTCGAAATCTTCGATCAGGGGGATCTTCGACGGCAACTCGCCGAAGGCCTTTTCGATCTCTTTGACCTTCTCGGCCGGCGTGCCGTCCTTGAACTTGAACAGCACCACGTGCCGCACCTTGCCTTTGGCGGAGTCCTTGGCGGTGTCTTTGTCGGCGGCAATTGCCGGTGTGCCGGGGATGAGCAGGACAGAGCCGATCAAGGTTGCCAACAGTCCTAGAACGATCGCGCGTCGCATGGTGTTCTCCTCGTAGAAAGTGGGGTGCATCGAATCACAACTGGGCCAAGTATAGCGTCCGCCCGGCGCCCGAACAAATCGCTACGCCCACGCCGGCCGACGGGCTTAGATCGATTACGCCGTGGGGCCGTAAGAACACGCCACCGGCAGACCGGTTGATTGGCGGACCAATGTCGCGATCTGGTCGACTTCCGCACGACTCAACGCCGACGCCCAACTCTCGGCCGGCGGTCGAGCGATCGTGTGAAGCTGCACGACCTTGATCGATCCGCCGCTGGCAAGGATCTCGCTCAGCCGGTCGCGGTAGGCTTGCTGTTCGGATGGCGGAGGGGGCTGGCCGTGAATCCGCATCCACAGCGATTGGATCACGATCGGCCGGGCCTGGGCGGCCTCGCGGAGGTTTTCTAGGATGCGGCCGAAGGGGACGTGCGCTCGGGCGACCTGGCGGTAATAGGCCTCGGTGCCCGCGTCGAGCTTGGCCCAGATCTCGCCGCCGATGGCGTCGAGCTGCTCGAGTCCCCGCCTGACACCGGGCCGATGCAGTAGGCTGGCGTTGGTAATCAGCACCAACTTCACACCGTCGAGCTTGCGCCGCGCGAACACGTCGGCGCATAGGTCCATGACCGGGGCGAACTCGGGACGCGCGGTCGGTTCGCCGTTGCCGCTGAGCGCCACGTCGTTTAAGCGTCTAAGCGGCTCGGGCGTTTCGCGGAACTTCGTTTCCTCATAGATGCGTCCGGAAAGCACCAGGTCGATCATCCGCAGCAGTTCGTGTTCCAACTGCTGCAAGTCGACCGGACCGCCGCACGCGTGCTCCGCTGCGTCTGCCGTACGATCGACTTGGCAATAGACGCAGTTGAAGTTACAGGTCTTGTCGCGATTGAGATTCACACCGATCGAGATCCCGCCGGCGCGGCGGCTAAGCACGGGATAGACGTACTGCTGGGTGCGAAACGATCGCGCGTGGTTCTCGTGCAGCGTCGGGTTGTTTGTCGGGGTCTTGTCGTCCATCGATTTCATAAGACCAGTGTACCGCGATCGGGTTCACGGCCCCAAGATCGCCCCCTCTGCACGGGGATTGCGTTTACCTGGTTTACCATCGTTCAACTCTATAGAACACATCCGGTGCTTCTCGCTGGGGTGACGGCTACATTTCTGTGGGTTTCCACGTCTGTTTTGGTGGCCCATCACAGGGCTAGGGGTTGTAATCCTCTCTTGTGTGGTGTATGGTACGCGGCTGAGTAGTTTGTATTGCCCGAGCGGTAAGATCGGCCGCTTCCCGCGGTTGCTTCCCGTCGAGCTGTCGTTTGCGAGTCGGTACCCTACATCGGCATCCTGTTCGTCGACCTCGGTTCTTCGGCTGCCGCCGGGACGTCCGGTTCACCGTAGTGTGCAGGCCGGGCGGCAGGTTTCAGCGGGCCGAGCGCCTGCCTCGTGTTTTGAGGAGTGGTTGTGATGCCGCAGGGTACCATCAAGAAGATCGTTTCGGATCGTGGGTTTGGTTTTGTATCGGGCGACCGGCAGGACATTTTCTTCCACCATTCGGTCGTCGACGAACCGGGGTTCGACAATCTACACGAAGGACAGAGTGTCGAATACGAGGTCGACGAGGACGATAGTCGAGGGCGGTCCGGCAAGGGCCCCCGTTGCTCCAAGGTGAAGGCCGTCTAGGCGGACGGCTCCCACCTCAAACTTCGTCTCCCGAATGGGCGACGTCTTCCGAAATGGCGACGTCCCCGAAAGGCGCTGCGTGTCGGTTTGCGCATAGTCGCCCATTCTTCAGCCCCAGCGGCGGGGCAGCATCGAAGTCGGGCTATCTTCCTTGCCGGTGTGGCCGGGCACCGACACCCGGGCGCCGCTGGCGGCGCATCGCCCGCACCCGACACGCCAAACAGGGCATACGCACTAATCCCCCACAGCCCGGGCATCGCATGCTGGGGCCGCTTGCGGCGGGCACCTCCCATCCGTTGTCGTCTCGCCGGGCCGTATAGTCGGGCCGGCGGCCACAGGCGATCGCGTTGACCGTACCGCGGCTGACCCCGACTTGTTGCGCGATCTTCCGCTGCGAGACCCGTCCACCGCGAAGCAACTCTCGTATTCGACTCACGACGTCCGGCGCAATCATCTCCAGATCCCCTCCACGTCGTCCCATGGGTGCTCGTTGTAGCGCGTGCCGGGGAAGTCTCCGGGTTCGGGCAGGGGCTCCTCGATTTCGTCGACCGTATCGAACGCGTCCCAAAGGCCGTTACAGACGCGCTCCGGTAGTCGCGCGTCGCCATTTTCCCACTGAGTGCCTGCGTCTCGGTCTTCCCGCGGCCAGACCGCTCCGCCCGGCCGCCCTTCACACATCCAGCCGCAATCGTTCTCGCGTATCACAAGTCCGCTCCCTTGCATGAGAAGCTCGTCTGGGTCTATTGCCGTACGCCATGCCGCATTATGTCCCCCGGTCAAGCGGGTGTACGTTAGCACAGAAACCACATAACTACAACACTTATTTTGTTCATTTCTGGAGGTTTCATGGGCCTGAATATCTGAGTTGAAGTCCGTTTTTATGCTAAACGTTCTGGACTTCTCGCCAGCCTAGCCGTATAATCGCAGGGAACTTGCCTCCCCTGATACCCACAAACTCGTTCGCACCCCTACGCAAGGCCCGCGGCAGAATGACCCTTCAGGCCTACACGCCCGACCGATTGGATCAATTCGCGCTGAACCTGCTCGTTCTGGCGGCAATTCTGCGGGAAATGGCCCATGTTTGCCGAGAGCACGGCATCGGAGACCTGCCGTTGCACGACCGCAAGGCACTGAATTGGCAGGAGAATCTGGCCGAGTGGATCCACAAGGCCCGAGCGGATCTGCAGGTAAAGGCCGTTCAAGCCAAGGCCAAGCGCCGGGCGAAATCGATGGGTGAACAAGGGGGTATCATGCGACCCGATAGTTGTGCTTTGGATGGCCGCACTCAAGGCTAATATGGGCGATATTATATACAAACTAATGTACTCTATTAGTCGCTTCTATCGGGTGTCTTGTGAGGGCACTTTGTGATCATCGGGGATTCGGGGCAAAGTCTGCCGCTTGCAGCGGCCAAGGCAGATGGACGCCCGACGGTGGGCGCTGGCGTTGATTCTGTTCCGCACGCGGCCGGCCGGCCGATAACAACTCCACACAGGAGAACCTCCCCCGGCTTCGCGAAGAACCAGAACATGCCCGTCGAAATCACCTGCACCGCGTTGACCCTGGCTTTCCTGGCGATGTTGGCGATGGCCGGCGAGATACGCCTTCGTTCGTGGCGGACGGAACGCCGTCCCGGGGCCGGGCAGCCGGTGCTTACTCCAAGTACGCGGCCAGCAGCCGGTCGACCGCAATCGTCCGGGCATCCTCTGAGGGGGCATCCTCTGAGGGGGCATCTGACAACCGCGCCGATGCGAGACTGGCGAGGCCGGCGTCGAGTGCGCTGAGGTCTAACAACCGCAGCGCCGTGAGGAAGTTCGTCTGGTTGTTCCGCGCCAGCAACACGTCGGTCGAGTTGACCCGCCCGTCGCGGTTGTAGTCGTATCCGAACAACACGTCGGCCGGGTCGAGGAAGTTGCGGGGGTTGTTCCGCGCCAGCAACAGGTCCGTGGTCGTGACCTGAGCGTTTTGCGTCGCGTTGCCGGCCTCGGCCACGGCGTTGCCGAAGAAGAAGACGTCGTTCTGCAAGAGCCCCAGGTTGTCGGCCAATACGGTGACCTCGAGCCACTCCTTCTTGATCGCGTGGTCGCCCCAGATCAGCGTCACGCGGTCCGAGCCGCCCGTGCCTGCGCCGGCACGCACGGTAACGCTCGTCGGCTCCGGTGCGGCGTTCCAACTCGACGTGTCGGCGGAATTGCCCACTCGGAAGAGGAAGTCGTCGGTGGTGATCTGCCCCGGGATCTGCCCCGCCGCACCGGCGACGTCGACCATCAGCCCGTTGATGCCCAGGCTGTAGCTGGTGTAGTTGGCCGACGTGGCCACGTGTCCCGGCCGTAGTGCGGTCTTGTCGGTGGCGATCGCGGCGTCGTCGGCCGCGTTTGCTACCGGGTTGTTGCCGTCGAACGACGAACGGTTGTAGAAGACGAAGCGGCCGACGATTTCCGCCGCTGCTTGCTGGAAGGGAACCGTGCCGGGCGAGGGATCGCCGGCCAGCCAGCTTGCCGCTGCGTTACCCCAGAGTCCGGCCTCGCGGCGATTGAGCGAGGGGCCGCTGCCGTCGGCCTCGGTGGGCCAGCCGCCGGCATCGTCGTAGCGGACTTCGTCGGCCAGACGCCGCGGCACCGACGGCGGATCGCCGGCCGGCGCGCCGGGCCGCATCAGGCGCAGCGTTTCGCCGCCGTTGTCGAGCGCACCGCCATAGGGTCCGAAAATCGGCACCGACGCCGGCACGCCGTACTTCACCCGAAACGCGGCCGGGTCGATCGCCACCACCAGGCACGTGCCGCCGCCAGGCAGACTCACGCCGGCGGGAAAGACGAACTGCACGCCGTCGCCGAACGACCACGTATGCTCGGGATGTTCCGGGTCGTACAGAGGCACGGGTTCATCTGCCGAGTTGAACAGCTCGATAAACTCGTCGCCGCCGGCCGGCGGATGGTACATCACCTCGCTGATCACCACCGGGCCGACGCGCGGGCCGGCGTTTTCGTCGCCCAGGCTCGTTTCGGCTTGAGGGTAGAGTCCTCCGGTGCCGTTGGGCCATCGCCCGAACGACTCGCCGGGCACGGCGGGCATCAGTTCGACCTGATCGGCAAAGCGCAGCAGCCTGCCGGACCCGTCGGCCTCGATCAGGTAGAGGTGTCCGTCGGCCGAACCGTCCAGCGCGAAGTCCTTCGGCCCGGTACCCCCGTATTCATTAACCGGGTCGAACTGCAGCACGTCGCCGGCGTAATGCCCCTCGGCGAAGCTCACGTACCCGCCGGCGGGGACGACGGTACCGTCGGGAATACGAAACTTCCGGTAGTCGCCGTTGTCGGGTTCGGAGTCCCAACCCCAAGTATCGCTGAGATACCAGCCGCCGACGTCGACGTCCGAGCCGGTCGGATTGTGCAGCTCGATGGCGTCGACCGCCGGGGTGACCGCGTGCGCAAGCACTTCATTGACAATCACGTCTCCGGTCGAATCCCCCGGCCAGCCCGGCGATCCGCCGTACTCGCGGCTATCGCGCCACCGGTCACCTTCGTCGAAGCGCGTCGGCGGCGTGTTCAGGTCGACCAGTTCCAACGAGCTACCTTCTCCGTCCGCCCGCTGCGGCCACGCGTCGTCGTCACTGTAGCTGAAGTCGAGGATCGTCTGGCCGAACTTGTCTAGCAGCAACAGCCGTTCGCCGCCGTTGTTCAGCCGGTTGGTGAACGTGCCGGCCACGGCCGCGCCGTCGCCGTATCGGGCGGCAAAGGCGTCTTCGTTTTGCACGATCACCAGCGACTCGCCGGCGGCCAGCGAGGCGATCGGCCCGCCGGTGAAATCGAACTCGATCCCTTCGCCGAAACGCACGCCGGCCAGATCGACGATCGGCCCGTCGCTGATGTTGGTCAGTTCAACGAACTCGAAATCGGCCGCGGTGAAGTCGGGGTCTTCGACCGGCTGGGTGGCCAGTTCGGCCGCAGTGGGATCGGCCGGGTTGTAGTTGATCTCGGTGATCCGCAAGGCGTCGCGAACGCGGCCGGTGGGATCGCCCACGACCAACTGCACCGGCTGCGACCAGTGGCTATAGCGGCCGGCGTCGTCTTTCATCCGCACGCGCACACGGTAGGTCTCGCCGATATCGAGTCCGTCGCCGGGAATGGTGATCGTGTCGTCGAACGTCGTCAGTTCCTCGCTCTGCCAAGTGGCGGCGATCTCGTAGTGCGGCGGCTCGGAGAAGTCGAAGTCCGGGTCGGCCGGGTCCGACGCTCTGGCGATCCGCCACTGCATGGCCGCGAACGAGCGGCCCTGCGGACTGCTGAACGTGGAACTCTCAAACGCCAGTCCATCGGCCGGAAAACCCTCGGCGCCGACGTAGCTGACCGTCGGCCGATAGGGCGCCAGGTGGTCGTCGGAGGCCACCTGCGGATCGATCGAGTTCATCCGCCCGGCGACGTAGTTCTTCTGATATTGGAGCATTCCGGCGAAACTGCGGCTGCCCACCGCCTGATAGTAGCGGCCGTGGCTGGCCTTGCTGCTGTTGATGTAGCTCGAGGTGAGGATTGGGTTGTAGTCCCACATGGCGCGGTCGGCGTCGACGAACGACTGCTCGCCCGGCGTGTAAACGACCTGGGCCACTTCGTCCAACAGCATGCCGGTCTGTTCCGGGTTGAACAGCAGATCGCGAATCTCCCGCAGCCGGTTGTTGTAGCCGACGACGAATTCCGGGATGGCGAAGACGTACTGGTTCAGCGGCCCGCGTCCACCGCCGCCGTTGTAAGTGGTGGTCCAGCAGAGGTCGAGGTCCCAGTTGTGTACGGCCCACTTGCCGGTTTCCGGGTTGTGGTAGTAGAAGTAGTTCTTGCCGGCGTGGATGTCGTAGTCGTGGATGGCCATGGCGATGGCCCGAAAGCTGTAGTACTCCTGAAGATCGAGGTTGGCCTTGAACCAGTCGGCGCCGGGGTTGTTCTTGTAGGCGTTCATAAAGGCGTTGAGGTCCGCCTTGTTCTCGGGATGCGTGGGGCCCTGGTTGTTGAGCGTGCCGGTGCCGCCTTCCATCTTGTAGTAGTTGCCGTCGGGCAGTCCGTGCTGGTCGAGCAGGCGGCCGTCGGGCTGTTCGATGTTCAAGTAGAGCCCTTGGAAATCGGTGCTGTACTGGTCGGGCCCGCCTTCGCTGCCGTCTTCGACGACGCGGAAGTGGACGTAGCTGGTGTTCGGTGCCGGGTTTCCGGCCAGGTTGTGCAGCTTGAATCCGGCGGCCTCGAACAGCCCCTGTTCGCCCCGCTGGCGGAAGTTGCCTTGCTGGATCAGGGCGGAGAAATTGAGCTTGTCCCACTTGAATCCGTAGTCGTTGCCGTAGTCGTCCTTCGCCTGGAAGTAATGTCCGCGGTTGAAGTCGAACTTCCACATATTCTTGCCCATCGAATACCGCCACACGCCGCCGCGTGCCCGATAGCGGATGTGGTCGTAGACCTCGCCGTCGTAGACCAGCGTGCCCTGCCACTTATACTGGCTGCCGCCGTAGGAGCCAGTCTGCGGTGTCTGCTGATCGGCCTGGCCGCTACGGTACGGCACGTGCAGCGCGTCGAGGTGATCTTGCCGCACGGTCAACAGGGTGTAGACGGGAATCGACGTGAGCAGCTCACTGTCGTACTCAACCGCCGGCGACACACCGGGCCGAGCCGAGCCGGTCCACGAAGGCACGCCGTCGTAGACGTAATAGGCGAAGTTCGGCTGCGGGTCGTCGGCGTAGGGCACCGTGATCGAGGCCCCCAGCGTATCGCGGGCGGTGATCCGGTAGCGCATCAACGTCCGATTGGCCTGCGGCGGCACCACGGCCGTGTAGACGCCGTCGCCGGCAAAGGCGTCGCCGCCGGTGCCGTTGTCGGCCATTGCCACGGTGGTCCAATAGGCCGCGTTTTCGTAGCGTGGATCGGCGATGTTGATGTAGTCGCCCGGGGCCACCACCTGGTAGTGCAGCGCCAGGCTGGCCACGCCGTCGGTGTCGGTGGCCTCGATCGTGATCGTGACCGACTCGGCGGAGGTTGGCTGGTTGGGCGAGTGTTCGACCTGCTGCATCGCGGGCGGGGCGTTGGTCGAATAGACCGAATTCCGGGCGCCCGGCGTCACGCCGGCGGCGCCGCCGGAGGAGGTTCGCAACTCGGCGTCGAAGAAGGCGTCGGAACTTCCGCCCAGCGACTGGTTGAGTAACTGCACGGCGATCACGTTCTCGCCTTGCCGCAGATACGCGCCCGGGTTGGTCAGCGTCAGCGGCACGAACTCGCGGTTGTCGATGGCGTCGTCGGCCGTGGCGGTGTGGGGCAATTCGTCGGCCGAGACGTTCAGCCCGCGGACGTGCGAGCCGTTGATCCAGACGTTGATCCCGTCGTCGTATTGAACGTCCAACAGCAGCGAGTTCGCCTGGGAGAGGTCGTCGACGGTGAACGTCTTCCGCAGATAGACGGTCGAGTAGGTGCCGGACATGTCGTCCAGCGTGGTTTCGATGAAATCCCGTTCGGCGTCCTGGCCGCTGTAGCCCAGTGCCGCCGTGCCTTCGTCCCAGGCCGCGTCGTTGAAGCCCAACTCTCGCCACTGCCCGCCGGCCGAGGGCGCCGCCGTGCCTTTGAAGTACTTCCACCGGGAGCCGTCGGGGATCAGCGTCTGTTGGGTGACCGCGGTGCCGCTCGACGACCGCCAACTTCCGGGCAGGTTGTTGTCCAGGTCGGGGTGAACCAACTCCATCGACGCGCCGGGCGGGTCCAGGGAATTGTCCAACGGGTCGCCCACGGTCGGCCAGGGGAAGGTGAGGCCGTATTCAACCTCGTCCTGCAACACCCCGGCGGCGTCGCGCAACGCGAGCCGTTCGCCGTCGTTGGCGAGCTTGTCGCGATACTGCCCCACGGCATTTACGCCGAACTTGGCGTCCACCGCGGCCTTGTCTTGGGCTACGACCAGATAGCCGCCGGCCGCCAGCACGGTGCCGCCGGGGAAGGTGTAGTCGATCCCGTTGTCGAAATACCATCCGGAGAGATCGACCGGATCGCCGCCGCGGTTGAACAGCTCGAGGTATTCGACCGGCTGGGTCTTGGTGACCGGCCGCACGTGCAACTCGTTGATCACCACCTGGCCGGCCCGGGGCGTGGCGTTGGCCGTGCCAAGCGTCACCTGGCTCATCATCACCAACTCGCCCGTGCCGTCCGGAGCGCGGCCGAAGGAAACGCCCGGCAACGCGCCGCCGAATTGAACGTGATCGGCGAAATGCGTGGGCCGGCCGGAGACGTCGGTCGCCAGCAGCCAGACGTTGTCGCCGCCGGCGTCGAGGCCGAAGCCCAACGCGGCCGCGTCGAAGACGGCGAACGCGCCGGCGGGGAGGATCGTGTCGGCGGGGATCGTGAACTTGTGGTAGTCGTCGCTGGAATCGCTCAACAGCCAGCCGGAAACGTCGGTCGGGTGATCGGCCACGTTGTACAGCTCGATGGCGTCGACCGCCGGGGAGATCGGGTCGCTGAGCACCTCGTTGATGACGACGTCGGGCGCGATTGCCAGCCGTGCCGTGCCCGGCGTGCCGCCGTAGGCAAGACTCGACCGCCAGTTAGCCGCGTCGTTGTAGTCGCCGGCCGTGTAGGCAACCGTTAGCGAACTTCCGCCGCCGTCGGGACGTGCGGGCCAATCGCCGGCGTCGTTGTAGCGGAAGTCGTCGATCACCTGTCCGAAGCGATCCCGCAGGGTGATCTGCTCGCCGCCGTTGTCCAGCGCCCCGGTGTAGACGCCGGCCACCGGCACGTCGTCGCCGTAGCGGAGCCGAAAGGCCTCGGCGTCGCGGACCACCACCACGCGCTCGCCGGGCTGCAACGGCCGGGCGGCGTAGCCGACGAACGAGAAGCGAATGCCGCCGGTGAATTCGACGCCGGTCAGATCGATCGTCTCCGACGGGCTGAGGTTCACCAATTCGACGAACTCGAAGTCGTCGTTGCCCACCGGCGGCGCCACGGCCAGTTCGTTCGGCGTGGGGTCGTGGGGGTTGTAGTTGAGTTCCGTGACGCCGAGGTTCGCCGCGGTGGCCGGGGTGCCGGCGTAGAACTGGGCCGCGGACACGGCCGACCACTCGCCGCCGCTTTGCACGCGGGCTTTCACGAGCGTCGACGCACTGAGTGTGATCCCGCCGCCGTAGGCCACGGCCGTCGGCGCGACCGCCCCGCCGGGCAGCCGTGGATCGGTGCCGTCGAGCGTGTAGTAGATCGTGCCGGCCGCGGCGATCGTCAGCGTGCCGCCTACACTTATGTCGCCGCCGTGCTGGGGCGTGGCGTTGATGGAAAACGCCGGTGCGGCGATCGTCGGATACAATGGCGCCGGCGTGCCGTCGCGAAGCGTGGTGTTTCCAAGCTGATCGAAGACCGTCTGCGTCCGCCCGGGGAAGAAGCCGGTCAGGTCCTGATCGACCGCAGCTTGCCAGTCGTCTTTGTCGTAGGGCGTAGCCTGCTGGGCGTCGCCCCAGCGGGCCGATTCGGCCACGATCGCCGCGTCGATCTCGTCGGCCCGGGCGGCGTAGCGCTCGGCCGCCGCGTCGGGCGAGAGCGGACCGCCGTGAAACAGGTGGTGCCCAACTCGATCGGCAAAACGCAACCGATACTCAGGGTGCTCCATCAACTGCTGGTGCAGCCACTGGGGGTTGCTCCGCTCGAACGTGTCGCCGGTGGTGAACGGCCCCGTGCGATCGGTCTCCCCTTGCGAAAGCGTGTGCTCGGCGTTGCGGTTGAAGAACCGAAAACCCTCATCGCCGAATCGGTTGCGGACGGCGAAGAAGTTGTTCGGGCTGTCGTCGCCCAGCAGACTCGAAATCGGCGCATCGCCGTCGCCGGTGTAGAAGACGACCAACATATAGTCGATCAGGTTGTCGACGTCGAGCAGCACCTCGTAGGCCGGATCGCGCTGCCCGGTCACCGGGTCGAGGCCTTGGGCGTGGTAGTAGGCCGCGTCGGTGCCGAAGCCTGTGGCGGCCGTTTGCCAAAGGTCATTCCAAGCGTCGAGGTTGCCGTCGGTGGCCTCGATCGTATGCGTCCGCCCCGGCCCGCCGTCGACCTTGATTACGTCGTAGTCGTCGCGATCGCCGCCAAAATAGGTCTCGCCGAAAGCCGCCTCGGGACGCTCCTCGGTTTGGTAGATTCCCCAGTATTGCCCGTTGAGATAGAGGTGATAGTACCGGCTGCGGGTCGACTCCTGGCCCATCGCCGCCAGCGTATCCCGGGCGAAGACGTCGCGGAGCATCGTCTGGGCGTTGCCGCCCGCAACGTCATAAGCCCATGAAAAACTCTCGGCGGTCCGCAGGTCGAGTTTCTGAAACTGATCGGTGCCCTGGTTGCCGAAAAGCGGATAGGTAAGCTGTGGGTTGCCGTATTCGCTGCGGAAGAAGAGGCGGAAGGCGTGTTTCGGGTTGGCGGCTTCGCGGCCGGTGCCGCCGCGGATTCGCAACCCGGCGTCGATCTGGAAACCCTCGGCCCCGCTCGGTTCGAGCAACTCCAGCGATGCGGCCCGCTCCCAGGCCTCGCCGCGCCCGTTGGCATTGACGTAGATCCCCGTGGCCGGATCGAAGAGATGTTCCAGATCGGTCACCAACGACAACGTAGGCAGCGCCTGCAAGGCCACGTCGAGCTGCGGGCCCCAGGTACCGCTGCCGACGATCTGCGGGTCCATGCCGTAGTCGATCGCCTGGCCGTTGACCGTTGCGGCCGGCCAGCCGGCGCCGGGCGGCTGGCCCAGCGGCGACTGATCGGGCACGTCGTCGAGGAGGACGTAGGTCTGGGTGTCGACGTTCGTCGGTGCGTAGCCCGGGCGAAACGCGGCGGCCCGCAGCGTCGTGGTCCGGTCGACCGTGATCGGACCGGTGTACTCGATGCCCGTGCTTTCGGTCGGCCGGCTGCCGTCGAGCGTGTAGTAGATCGTCGCTCCCGGCGTGATCGTGGTGACGGCGACCTGTTGCGGCGCGTCGTAGAAACCGCGGTCGACGCTAAACTGCGTGTCTTCGACGTAAGCCTCGAAGCCGGTGTGGTTGGCCGTCCCGGGCGTGGGCGTGGCAAAGTAACGCTCGACGTCGCGGGTCTTGGCGGCCACCAACTCGGGCACGATTAGCAGGTCGCCGTCGGCCGCGGTGACGTTCAGCCCCTGAATGGCCAGCACGTTGGTGCCGGGCCGCAGCGCGCCGAGGTGATCGTTGACGTTGAAATGCTCGTAGACGACGGCCTGCTCGTTCGGATGGGCGTCGGTCGCCGTGGCGTTAAAGACCGGCGTTGGCGGGGCGTTTTCCGCGGCGATCGGCGTGCCGTTGAGATAGGCCGCGAAACCGTCGTCGTATTTCATCCACAGCGAGAGCAGGTCGTATTGCGGCAGATCGGCGCCGTCGACCTCGAACTCGATCCGCGTCAGCAGCGAGGCACTCGTGCCCTGCATGGCCGCGGCGACGTCGGTGCGGATGAGGCTCTCGAACTCGACGGCACCGTCGCTGAAGCCGACGCCGGTTACCGCCGGAGTGATGGTGGCGAACGGAACGTCCAGGTCCGGGTCCTGCTGGCCTTGGGTCGCACTGCGGGCGCGGACGAAATCGTCGGCCGAGTTGCCGTCGAAGTTGCCCATGCGGCGAAGCCACGACGCCGGACCGGCGGGCACGACCTCTTGCAGCCGAAGGCCGGCCATCGCGTAACCCTTCGAGCCGTCGGCCGTGCCGTCGCCCACGCCGGGCGTGCTGCCGCGGTATTGCCGGGAGACGATCGAAAACTGGCCGTCGCTACCGGGATCGATCGCAGTCCACGCAGCCACGAACCCCTGCCCCGCCCGGTGGTTCTCGCCGACCCAAACGGCGACCTCCGTGGGGCTGAGCACGATGATCCCGTTGCCGGTGCTATGGGCCGGCGTGGCGGCGTCGGCGCCGATGAGCGTGACCTGCGCCCAGCGGTCGGTGTAGCCGCTGCGTCCGCGGACGGCCGTAGCGGACAGGTTGTACGTTACGTCGTTGCCCGTATCGAGGCCGGAGAAGGCGTGGGTGTAGGTGTCGGCGCCGCTGATGGCCACGCTGGCCCCACCGCCGGAGCGGAAGTCGACGAATCCGTCGAACAGGTCGTGGGCATCGGTGCCGGCGGCGGGCGTACCGGTCTGGCTCTCGAAGTTGGCCCCGCTGTGCGAGGTGGCAAGCGTCACGCCCGTGGCGGCGCCGGTGGTGATGTCCTCGAGCGTGCCCGAGCGCGTGCCGTTGGCGGCGAAGGTCGTGGCGTTGGCGTGCGTGCCGGTGCCGGCGATGTGGTCGTTGTAGGCCAGGAATCCCTCGACCGCGCCCGCCCCGACGCTGCCCACGTCGGCCCCGTCGCCACGCCACGCCTCGGCAACGGTCACGTCGCTGAAGCCGGCGTAGTCGAATCGCAGCGCGGCAAGCTGTGCGTCGCTGTATCCCCAAGCGACGAAATCGACCACCTCGCCCGTATCGTCGAGGATCATCGTCCAGCCCGGGCCTTCCGGGTCCCAGTGGATCGGGCCACCGAAATAGTGATCGCCGGGATTGGCGGGATCGTCGGTGCCGTAGAGAATCTCACCGGCCGCCATCGATCCGGGCAGGCTCCAACCGGCCGCGTGGACGGCGCTGACGTTGGCCGCGGTCGCATCGTTGGCCAGCACGCGCCAGCCGGACGTATCGAGCGAACGCGTGGAGACGTTTTGGATCTCGATGAGACGCACGTCGCCGGTCGCGACCTCGGTGATCAACAGCCCCGCCTCGTCGACGGCCACCGTGTCGGTCCAGCCGGAGTCGTCGAAGGCGGTCTCGGTCCATCCGGCCACCGGCGCGGTTGGCACCAGGTAGCTCAACGGATCGCCTTCGGCGACCAGCGTGGTGGCGTCTTGTGTGATCCCGTAAGAAACGTCGGCCGCCTGTGGCGGGAAGGCCGGCGCGTAGTCGTGCGAGATCGTCACCCCGTCGCCGTGGACCAACGCTAGGTATTCGCCGTCGCTGCTGAGCTTGAAGTTGGTGTGCAACTCGCCGGCCGGGGCGTTCGGGTATTTGTCCGAAGCGAAGACCGTCAGATACTCGTCCGGCGCGAGCGCGTGCGCAGGAAACGGCCACTTGGTCAGGTTCGTGGCGTCGTCGGTCAGATACCAGCCCTCCAGATCGACCGGCGTGGACGTGGGATTGTGGATTTCGACCCAGTCGGGATAGGCGCCGTCGCCGTCGGGCAGCGTCTGGTTGTTGACCGCCATCAACTCGCTGATCAGCAGCGGCCCGGCGTCGAGCATCAGCCGCGGCTCGAGCCGTTCGAGGCGCAACGGGTTCTGTCGCAAAGACGGCGGCCTGCGGCCCAGAATCGGCTGACGGGCCGGCGCACGCCGGATGCCCAAAAAGTCCATGCTAACCACCTTCTCAAGCTCGTTCCGTGCGTCCGGCGAAGGCCGAGACGAAGATACCCTCACTATAACAGGAAGTGCAGTGAGTGCAAGGGATTTGTGCAATCTGGGCACGTTGTGGGGCGGTCTCCGACTTACGGGTGGACACATCCATGCGGAATTGACCGAAGTCGAGCCGGATTGTCGATTCGTCCGCAGAGCCGCGACCCGCCGTCGCGCCCGCACAAGTTGCCACGCGCGTCCATGACGCCCGGCGTGTACCTCGGTACCGTCACATTGCACCGTTACATCATCGCGTTGAGCTGTATGGCAATGCGTTCCGCCGATATACGTGTCCTGCGTGGCGGCGGGTGACCCGGCGCCGGAGCGCGACCACCGGTCGCGGCTTTATGAGATCGAAGCAGCAACCGTTTCAAGAAAGCATTTGACCTCATACGGCCTGGAACGTCTAACTTAGTGGTGATCGCGTTTCCCTGCGACGGCACCAGCGAGCAAGTCGGCTGACGTGAAAATCGATTGGCAGCAGTACGTTCCGGCGGTGTATCGCTTCGCGTTGCGGCTGACCGGCAGCCGGGACGCGGCCGAGGAGCTTACGCAAGATACGCTCTTGCGGGCCTGGCGGCACCGCCGGCGGCTGCGAGATGCCGGCTCCGCCCGGGCGTGGCTGTTTCAGATCGCGGCCAACCTCCGGCGCGACCGGATGCGGCAGCGGCGGCGCCGGGGCGACGTGCCGAACGTCGACGCCGACGAGCACGCCGACGCGGCCGCCTCGGCCGAGCGGGAAGCGAGCGATCGGGAGGACGTCCGACGGGCCTTGGCTGCCATGGACCGGCTGCCGACGCGGCAACGCGAGGTGTTGTACTTACACGCCTGCGAGCAGATGTCCCTGGAGGAGATCGCCAACGTGCTCGATATCAGTTCCGATGCGGTGAAGTCGAGTCTGTCGTTGGCGCGTAAGAAGCTCCGCCAGGCGTTGAAGGACATTTGTCGAGACCGTTTTCCCTCGACCCGGTAATACGTAACACGACCATGCAACGTCCCGAATGTGACCATCTCGACGACTATCTCGGCGGCTGGCTGTCGCAGGCCGACCGGACCCGGTTCGCGGCCCACTTGGCCGATTGCCCGGCGTGTCGGGAGGAGTGTCAGCAGCAACGGCAGATCGACCGGCTGCTGCGGCAGGGAGCCGGCCGGGACGAACCGGCGCCGCGGCTGATCGAGCAGATCGAGCGGCAGATCCATCGGGCGTCGCAGCGCCGCAGGCTGCGTTGGGCGTGTGTCCTTTCGGCGGCGGCCACGATCGCCCTGGCCGTGGGTGTCTTTGTGGCCACGCGCGACCGGGGCAACGGCCCACAGCCGCCTCCGATGACGGAGCAGCCCGACGAGCCGGCGGCCCCGCTGGTGGAAGTGGATCCGCCGGAGCGAGAAGAGAATGCACATCAGCCGCCGAAGGTTCGCGTCGTGGCCAGCCGTCCGGCAGAGGCGATTGTGGTTCCCGTAAAGACCGAGGCACCCAACGTGAGTATTGTGTTGATTTATCCCACGGTGACGTCGGTGCAGGCCGCGCCCGCACCGGACCCTTTCGACTGATTCAGGAGCGAGAACGATGACACGGCGAAACACGGTGTGGCCCGGGATCGGGCGTTGGACATTGGCGATTTTGATCTGCGGCGGCTGTCTGCTGGGGGGGCCGGCCGTTGCGCAAGAGTTGAGGCCGGACGTCGCGCAGCCGGCGACGGCGGACGACGTGTTACCCGAGGCGACCCCGTCGGAGCGCAAGCCAACCCCGTCGGAACCCACTCCCAAGACCTACCTGGAGGTCCCAAAACTCCCTCCGCCGGCCGTGCAAACCCTCCCCGACGCCAAACCGGCCGAGGAGTGCCGTCTGATCGTCTACCGCTTGAAGCACGTCCAGGCCAAGGCGATCTTGCCCATGCTGCAATCGTTGGTGCCGGAGGGAAACCTCGGTACGGTGCGACTGGCGGTCGACGAAAACACCAACAGCGTGGTGATTATGGCCACGTCCGCGGGGCACGAGTGTCTGGCCGAGTTGATCGAGGCCCTCGACGTGGCGCCGGAACTCGTCCCGGCGGACGAAGTGCGGGTCTTCTCGCTCCAAAACGCGGATCCCAAGGACGTAGCGACAGTGATCTCGGCAGTCTTGGGATCCGCATCGGTCCGGACCGCGGCCGACCCGGGACGCCGGTCCCTGGTCGTTGCCGGTCCGCCGGAGGCACTCAATCAGGTCGAGGCGCTGGTGAAGGTGCTGGACGTCGCCGTCTCGAGCGGGACAAGCAAGGCCCAAACGCCGACCGGCTATCGCGTGCGGGTGGTGTGGCTGGTGGCCGGGGTGGCCGGGAGTGATGAGACGTCGAAACCGGCGGACGACCTGAAGACCGTGGTCGATGAGTTGGCCAAGGTGGGCGTGAAGGACCTCGTGCAACTCGGGCAGACGATCGTCTTCACCGCCGTGCCCCGCGGCCGCTTCCAGATCCAGTGCCCGGCCACGTTGGAGCCGGGACTCGCCGACTTGAGAATCCACGGAACGCTGGACGTCGCGGAGAAGACGCCCCAATTGGACATTCAGGTCTCTGCCGACCTCGTCCCGGGCGAGTCGGATCACGTGCTCTCGGTCGAGCTTCAGACGACGATCGTGGCCCCCGAAGGACATTACGTCGTGCTGGGTGCCACGCCCATGGGGCGGATGTCGTCGGTGTTTGTGGTGCAGGTTACGTCGGGGAGGGGAGGAGAGTGGGGAGTGGGGAGTTGGGAGTGGGGGGTGGGGAGTGGGGGTGGGGAGGGGTGTGGGGTGAGTGGAGAGTGGGGAGAGAAGGGCGTGCGTGGGATTCACGTGTGGGAAGTGATTGCTCGGTAGTGGTGAAGGAGGGCCTCGGTGGCTCGTCCGACGTTGAAGGCTTGCTCGGCGCGATGACGGGCGGCCGCGGCGAGGCGTTCACGTTGTGGTTGGTCGGCGGCCAGTTCGGCAATCGCGGCGGCCAGTGCCTCGGGGTCGTCGGGCGGGATGAGCCGGGCGGATTGCAAAGTCGACGGGAAGATCTCCGGTGTTCCGCCGACGTCGGTGGCGACGATCGCCACGCCCGACGCGGCGGCTTCCAACAACACGCGCCCCAACGGCTCCTGACGCGCCGCATGAACCAACAGCGTCAATTCGCCCAGCAGCCGGTCGACGTCGTCGCGAAAGCCGAGGAAATGGAGCCGGCCGGAGAGGTCGGACTTGGGGTGGCTGGTATTGGGGTGGCCTGTCTTCGGGTGGCCTGTCTTCGGGTGGCCTGTCTTCGGGTGGCCTGTCTTCGGGTGGCTGGGGTCGAGCGCAGCGAGCCCCCAGGTCTCTGCATTCTGGGAGCTCGCTGCGCTCGCCCCCAGCCACCCATCGTCTTCTCTCAGCCACGCTTCCGGGTTCCTGAGGTTCTCCTCAAACCGCCGCGATTCGCCCTTCTGCGAATAGCGCTCGCCGACGATCAGGAAATGCAACGCATCCGCCGCGGGTCCCAGCGACGCGGCGGCCCGAACCAGCACGTCTTGACCCTTGCGCAACGAAATCTGCCCGATCGTAGCAATCAACTTTGCGTTAGCCACAAGCCCCAGTTCGCGATGCAGATAGCCCGACGGCGATCTGGGCCGAAATCGCTCGATATCGACGCCGTTGTGCAGCACGTGCAGCCGCTTGGCGTCGAGGCCGCCGGCGGCGTGAAACTGCCGCGTCGCCTCGGAAACGGCCACCAGGCGTCGATGGCAGTTCAGATCGGCGACGGCCTGTGCGCTCAGCCGCACGATGTCGCGCAGATGGGCCATCGACGGCAATCCCAACTCGGCCGCCACCGGCCCGCTGATCCGGCCGGTCGAGAGACTGTTGGCGTGCAGCAGGTCGGGCCGGCGGCGGCGCAGCAACTCGGCAAGTTGCGTACGAATCTCCGTCAGGGGCAGCCGTTTACCCACCGCGTCGCATAACCCGAACGGCAGCACTTCCACACCCCGCGACCGCAACAGCTCGCCCAGCGGCCCTACGCTTGGGGCGATCACCGCCGGCGTAAAGCCTCCGGCCCGAACCCCGTCGAGCGTCGAGAGCATCGAGAACTCGCCGCCGTTGAGCGTGGGATATTCGCAGAGGATGAAGACGTCGGGCATGGCAGCGTCAGAGCAGCCCGTAGTCGGTCAGCGTGGTTCGCAGCCGGGCCCCTTGCTCCGCCGAGAGCGGCGTCATCGGCATCCGCAACTCGCCCGTGTCGCGGCCGAGCATCTGCATGGCGGCCTTGAGCGGGATCGGGTTGGTGGCCAGGCCGAGCATGTCGCGGCAGAGCGGGAAGAGCTTGGCGTGCCAACGCTGGGCTTCGGCCAGGTCGCCCGACTCGAAGGCGGCGATCAGGGCGATCATGTCGTTGGGCACGATGTTGCCTACGACCGAAACCACGCCCCGCCCGCCGATCGACATCAGCGGCAGCGTGATGCTGTCGTCGCCGCTGAGCACGGTCAGATCGGTCTGCGTGAGCACCTGCGAGGCCTGATCCATCGACCCGGTGGCCTCTTTGACCATCGCGATGTTGGGCAACTCGGCCAGGCGGATGATCGTTTCCGGCTCGATATTCTTGCCCGTTCGGCCGGGGATGTTGTAGACGCAGATCGGAATCCCCACCGCCTCGGCCAGCGCCCTGTAATGCTCGTAAAAGCCCTGCTGCGACGGCTTGTTGTAGTACGGGGCCACGACCAGCGCGGCGTCGGCACCGGTCTTCTCGGCCACCCGGGTCAGCCGCAAGGCCTCTTGGGTGCTGTTGCTGCCGGTGCCGGCCATCACCTTGATCCGTCCGGCGACGGCCTCGACCACCGCCGCGATCACCTCGTCCTGCTCGGGGTGCGAGAGCGTGGGCGACTCACCGGTGGTGCCGACCGGGCAGAGGCAGGTCGTGCCCGCCTCGATCTGGAATTCGATCTGCTGCTTGAGCGTTTCGTGGTCGATCCGGCCGTCGCGAAACGGCGTCACCATAGCGACCGACAGGCCGGCGAACTGTTCACTTCGTGTGGTCATGGGTAGGGTTCTCACTCGGTCTGTAAGACGGGTACGATCGCCTGATTGTGGACAAACGGGGAGTTGGGAGTTGGGGGCTCGGGGCTGGGGGCTCGGGGCTGGG
>CAYYNP010000195.1:0-19512 GCA_964472545.1 uncultured Planctomycetaceae bacterium
CTCGCGTGCCGGCAATTCCAGGAAATCGAGTGCCGGTTGTGCGGAAAGGGAGATGTAGAAATGGCCCTTCTCGTCAAACGCGATCTTCCCGACTCTCAGATCGTCCGAAATCCACCCGGGGAAGTTGTACGTCGCTTCAACGCTCCCCGCAGCGTCTAGGGCAACCACCCGAAACTGTGGAACGATCGTAACGTAGAGCAGATTATCCGGTCCAAAAGCGAGACCTCGCAGGTTTTCGTTTGATCCCAGCGATGCGTAGGCGATTCCCCCCACATGGCGACCGTCTGAATCGTATTCAGCGATGATTGGGGAGGAATCCGCAGTTGCGAAGAAGCGGCCCGGTGTGAATTCCGCATGGGCCTTGTCCGCCCCCACCAACGAAACCACCACCGCGGCAGATGCCGCAGCAACTGTCGTAGACCGAAACATCGTCCTACCTCTTTAGTGCTAAAACCTCAATGCAAAAACGCCATCTACAGACGAAGTCTCTCCATCTTCAAAACCAATAGGGAATTCGACACGCTAGACGATCATCACGGACAATGCCACAACGTCAGATTGCGCGTCGGGAAAGCTGCCTCTGGCTTAGCGCCTGGGGGTAGAGGGTTCTCGTCGTAGACTCATGCCTGCTTACGATGTCGCCAACAGTACGCCAGCCCCAGTGCCCAAAACCTCTATACGTAGACGAAGTCTCTCCGCCTTTGGAACTCAAACGGATTGCGGTCAACCGCACGTTGACCTATCACCCACAGACGATCGCAATGGACCGATGCCACTACGCCAGATAGGGTGTCGTAGACGCTGCCTCGCTGTATGTTACGCCGGAAACTGCCTCACGTGGGCACATGGAAACGTACTGTCTTGCCCCAATGTCGCAAACTGCCTGGCAAATGTCAACCGTCTCGCGACGGAAAAGTGGGGCAAGCACCACCCGCTAGGGTTATTAAGTCAACCCACTTCGGCGCGACCTACGCCGGGACCAAGCCTCTCGGCTAGTGATTTGTCAACCTTCAGTCTTGGGGTGGCGGCAGTCTTGGGGTGGCGGTTCTTGTGGCGTGAGCTTCCAGCTTGCGTTTCACGCTGAGTTCCAGATGGCAAGCAAAGATGCTCGCCCCACTTTCTAATGCCCACAGAACGCTAAGCCCCGTAATCTGCCAGCAAACTGTCCACCGCTTCTCGCACTAGAGGTTCGGAGGGTGATTGGCGTCTGGAGGCGGTTTGATCGAGCGAGTCGAGCCAGTCCATCGCGTCTAGCGTCGTGGCTGAGAGTACGGATGCCACCGCCGCTCGCCCACCGAAGGGGACTTCCAGACCGGGGTTCTGTCCTCCCGGGTTCGGCGGCGAGACAAACGCCCAGTCGCCCGAGTCGTCGCGATCGAGCCCGCCAGTGCGTTGCAGGGAGTTGACCGGATCCCAGCCGAGTGGAAGCGGCGGACCGCTCCAGACGTTGTCGAGTGCGATCTGGTGGCCGTTGATCTCCACGGTCTGGCCTTCGATATGCTCCGGGGGATATCCCCAGACGACGAAATCGACCACGCTTCCCGCGGCGTCGACGATCATCACCCAGCCGACACCCGCGGTCCACCAGAGGATTTGCCCTCCCCAGTAGTGCTCGACGTCGTCCAGGTCGTCGTTGGCGTAAAGCACCTCTTTGCCGGGGATGGCGTCGGGCAACTCCCACAGTGAGAGGACCTTGGTGACGTCTGGAGGGACCGCGCCAAACCCGTCGTTGGCCGCCACTACCCAGCCGCTGGTGTCTACGGCTGTGCTCGAGACGTTCTGAATCTCGACGTAGTCGGGGTCCCTGATGCCGACCTCGGTAATCAGCACGATCGACAACTCGATCAACCTCAACCGGTTCAGGAAGCTGGTCTGGTTGTTGCGGGCCAGCAGCACGTCGGTCACGTTGACGCGCTGATCCCGATTGTAATCGTACGACAGGTCGATCTCGGCCGGATCGAGGAAATTGCGCGGGTTGTTTCGCGGCAGCAAGAGATCGGTGGAAGTGACTTGCGCGTTGTCGGGCGAGTTGCCGGCCTCGGCCACGGCGTTGCCAAAGTAGAACACCTCGCCCGCGGGCAGCCCGAGACCCTCGGGCAACACGGTCACTTGCAGCCACTGGTTCTGGATCGCATAGTCGTCCCAGGTGATCGTGATCCGATCGGAGTTGCCCACCCCAGCGCCCGGCCGCACCGTAACTCCGATGGGGGCCGGGCCGGTTTGCCAGTTATTCGGATCGTCGCGGTTTCCCACGCGGAAGAGGAAATCGTCGGCTGTGGGCGTGGCGGCGGGAGCGAGAACGTCGACCATGATCCCGTTGATGCCGCGGGAGTAGCTGGTGTAGTTTGCCAGAGAGGCGGTCTGGCCCGGCCACAACGGCGTCTTGTCGGAGGCGATCGCCGCGTCGTCGGCGCCGCCGGGGTTGGGATCGTTGCCGTCGAACGCCGAATTGTTGTAGAAGACGTGACGCCCGACCACCTCCGTGACGCGCCACGGCACGACACCCGGCGTGGGCGAATCGGCAATCCAACTTGCCGGGTCGTTTCCATCGGCAAAACCTCTTTCCAGTCGGGTTAGAGAGGCACCCCGGCCGTCCGCTGCGCGGGGCCACGGGTCGCGATCGTCGTAAGCTATTTCGTCCACGACCAAGAGCCCGTCCGCACCCAGCAGGGCGAACCTCTCGCCGGAGTTGGCCAGGGTGCGTTCGAAGGGCCCAAAAATCGGAACGCCCGCCGGAACGTCGTAACTTGCCCGGAACTCCTCGGGGGCGGTGTCTACGACCAGTGCAACGCCGTGGGCGGGGATCTTCGCAAACGCCGGAAAACTGAATTCGATGCCGTCGCTAAGACGCCAAGTCTGCCATGGGTTAAGCGGAGCGCACAGCGACGCGCTCCGATCCATGGGGTTGTACAATTCGATGAACTCGTTCTGCCATTCGGCGTAGTCCGGATGGTACATGACCTCGCTGATCACGACCGGCCCCACCACGGCGCTCTGGGTGACGTCGACGTTGTCGCTACCCAGTGTGAGATCGCCGCCGGACATGGGATAGAACGGCCCTTCACCGTTGGGCAAGCGGGCGAACTGCCTGCTAGACGCCGTGCCGTAATCGGCGGATTGGAAGACGTAATCCACCCGGTCGGCAAACCGCGTCAGCTTGCCGGTCGAGTCGGCTTCCATTAGCCAGAGGTTCGTGTCGTCCAGAGAGAAGTCCTTCTCGCCGGTGCCGCCGAACTCGGTCAAGGGGTCGTGTAGCAGAACGCTCCCCTCGTAATGGCCCTCGTAGAAGACCACGTATCCACCCGCGGGGATCTCGGTGCCGGGGGGAATGCGGAACTTCTGATAGTCGTCGCTCGAGTCGCTCAGCCACCAGCCGCCGACGTCGATCGGCCGGGAGGTCGTGTTGTGCAACTCGATCGCATCCACCTGCGGCCAATTCGCCTTGGTGAGCAGTTCGTTGATCACCACGTCGGGGCCCTGTCTGCCGGCGAATCCCGGCGAACCGCCGTATTCGGCGCCCAGTCGGAAGTCGACGGTGTAGTGTCCGCCGCGGGGAGCCACGATTTGCAGCGAACGGCCCTCGCCGTAGGTGGAACTCACCCAGCGCCCGTAGTAGGTAGACAGGAGTTCCTCGCCGAAGCGGCCGAGCAGGGTAATCTGCCCGCCGCCCTCGCTGAGTTGGCCTTCGTACTCGCCGGCGACGAGGATGCCGTCGGTCTGATAGCGCTCGCTGAACGCTTCGAGATTGTTGACGACCACCGCACGCGCGCCTGGAGCCAGTTCAGTCTCGCCAAACTCGAACATGACGCCGCCGCCAAGTCTTACCCCCTGAAGACTAACGGACTCTCCCGAAGTGTTGAGTACCTCGATGAACCCGAAGTCGTCGGCCGTGAAACTCGGATCGGCGGCCAGTTCCGACGCGGTGGGGTCGTACGGGTGGTAGTTCAACTCGGCGATCATCAGGCTCGGCATCGGCAACGGAGTCGAGCCGGGAGAAGGGGCACTGCCGCTCCAACCGGCGGCGTCGTTACCCCACGCGTCGATCGCAGAGCGAGACAGCGAGCGGTAGCCTCCGTCGGTCGTCGGGTACCAGGTGTCCTGGTAATCGATCTCGTCTTCTAGCGTACGGTCCGGCCGCAACAACTGGACGCCTTCGCCCCGGTTGCTCAACCTCCGCCGATAGCCGTCGACGAACCCGTACGTTTCATGTGCTCCGAGCCCGTAGAAGTTGGAGAAGGCCGGCCAGGCGGCGTCGTTGGAAAGGACCACCAGCGTGTCGCCCGGGGCCAGCATGGTGTCGTCCGCGAATTCGTACTCGATGCCCCCGCGGATCGTCCAGTTGCCCAAGTCGAACCACCGCCCCGTAGGATTGTAGATCTCGATGTACTCGAGTTCGTCCGGGTTGTACGACAGGGCGGTGCTGATCGGGTCGGGAGGATGGTACATCACTTCGCTGATAATCACCGGTCCCACCCGCGGTCCGCTGTTCTCGTTGCCCAGCGTGTTGCCGACCATTGGAGTCAGCTTGCCGGAGGCATTCGGCCAGCGGCCGAACGACTCGCCAAGCCTCGCCCGGCCGAAACCGACGTAATCGACGAAGCGAATCGGTTCGTCGGGTCCGTCGGCTTGCAGCAGACACACCGTGCCGCCGGACCTTCCGGACAAACCGAACGGCTCGTAGAAGACCAGATACCCTCCCGCGGCGATCGTGGTCCCCGCCGGTATGCGGAACGTCGGGTAGTTCGCCGGCGAGTTGCTCAGATACCAACCGCCGATATCGACGGCCCGGTCGGTCGGGTTGTTGATTTCGACGGAAACCGCCTGCAACGGGCCGGGATTGCTGAGGACCTCGTTGATCACCGGACCACCGCCGGGCGCGAGGCCTTCGGCCCCCGGCGAGCCGCCGTATTCGAAGCTCGCACGCCAGTTCGACCAGTCGTTGTAATCACCCGAGAGGTCCACCACCTCCAGTGAACTCCCGGCACCGTTGGCCCGGCTCGGCCAGGGGGCGTCATCGTCCGTGGGGGAGGTGTTGCCGTACGCGAAGACGAGAATCGGGTCGCCGAACGCGTCGATGAGGCTGAGTTGGCCTACGGAATCCAGGTTGCCGTCGTACGCCCCCGCTATCTTGATCTGGCTTCCGTAGCGGGCCAGCAGCGCGGGCGGGACCCTGCCCACCACGACGAACTCGCCCGGTTCCAGCGTGTCGACGCCGCCGTCGGTGAAGTCGAACTCGATACTGCCGGAGAACCGCACGTCGGTCAGGTTGATCGTTCTTCCGCTGATGTTCTGTAGTTCCACGAACTCGAAGTACTCTTCGCTCTTGAAGCCGGCAACTCGTTCGGCCTGCGTAGGACGGTAAGGTCTGTAGTTGATTTCGGTAATCACCAGGTTCCCCGCCACCGCACGAACCGCACGGCCCAAGGGGTCCAGCGTTGCATCGAGGTTGGCGACCAGCATGTTCAGATCGGTCTGGGAGACGATTCCGCTGCCGTCGAGGTCGCCCGGGCCGGCCGTGCCGAGATTGGCCTCCAACACGTTCCGGTCGGCGCCGTCGACCTTTCCGTTGCCGTCGATATCCCCCAGTAGGCTGCCAACGTAGAAGATCGCGTCGCCGCCGGGAACGCCGTCGCCGCTGGGCAGGTCGGTCGCGGCGTCCAGCAGATACCAGAGGCCGCTGCCCTCGGTAGGAGAGTCGCCGTCCAGGGCGTACGCGTCCAGGTCGGTGATCGTGCTGCCGTTGAGCGTCACCTTCACCCACGTCGCTTCGGCCGCCCCTTCCGCAAACGAGATGGTCATCGTGTCCGTATGCGCGCCGGTGACGGCCGTGGGAATCAGCAATGTGCCGACCTTCTCCAGACCGCCGGGGAAAGTGACCGTCTGTACGGTGACGTCGCTGGGATCGAAGCTCATCGGCTCGTCGAAGACCACCTCGATCGTCCGAATGCCCGCGGCGCCGGGATCGATCGAACCGGCGCTCTGATCTTCTCGGCCGTTGACGCTGACGCCGATCACCGCGGGCGGGGTCATATCGACGATGGCGATGTCCACCGTACCCGGCGTCGGCGCGGCGGCCATCCAACTGGCGGCGTCGTTACCCCAGGAATCGGTCGCCACGCGGTGCAGCGACTGGCCGTCTCCGTCAGTTTCGCTGGGCCACGGGTCTGCGTCGGCGTATTCCACCACGTCTTCCGGTACGTGCGACAGCGGCCGCCCCTGTTGGACGAACGGTGAGTACGTGGGACGCTCGATTTGCACCTTCTCACCGGAGTTTGCCAACTGGCTCGAATACCCGCCCACCAAAGGCACCGATTCCTCCAATCCGTAGTAGATGCGGAACCGGGTCAGCTTCTCAGTATCGGTCAACTCGAAGGGCACCACCACGACCGTCGAGTACGGGGCCAGCGTCGTGCCTTCGGGGAAGTCGAACTCGATCCCCTCGCGGACCTGCCAATCGCTCAGGTCCACCGTCTTCTCGGTGGGATTGAAGAACTCGACGAACTCGAAATTGTCGGGCGTCGAACCGTCGCGCGGATCGCGAGGATGATACATGATCTCGCTGATCACGGCTTGCCGGAAGATCGACGGGCCGCTGTTCTCGGTGCCGAGCGTGCGGGTCATCATGCGGTACAGATCGCCCTGTCCGTCGGGCCAGCGGCCGAACGACTGCCCCTTCACGGCCGTGCCGAACTCCACGTGGTCGGCAAACCGCGTCAAATTCCCGGCGGCGTCGGCCTCAAGCAGCCATACGTCGTCGCCGGAAACGCCGTCCAGCGAGAAGCGGACCTGTCCGGCGGCCGGTTGGGCCGGATTGAAATCATCCTCGTCGAAGACCGCGTATCCGCCGGGCGGGATGAGCGTGCCATCGGGAATGCGGAACTTGGCGTAGTTCGTCTGTGAGTCGCTCAGATACCAGCCGCCGACGTCGACCGCCGAGAGAGTCGCATTGTAGAGTTCGATCGAATCCGTCAAGGGCGCGTTGGCGTTGGAAACCACTTCGTTGACGACCACGCGAAGTTCGGCACCCACGCCCTTCTCGCCCGGTGAACCGTCGTACTCACTGCTGGCCCGCCAGCTTGCACCGTCGTTGTAGTCGACGCGAGAGCTGACGATCTGAAGCGAACTCCCTTTGCCGCCGGCACGGTCGGGCCAAAGGCCGCCGTCGTCGTACTGGAAGTCGAGAATCGGCCTGCCGCCGGGGTCGCTGAGAATGATGCGTGCGCCCTCGTCGGCCAGGTTGCCCGCGTACTGGCCGGCAACGTTGACGTCGGTGCCGTAGCGCTGCTCGAAGGCCGCCCGATTGCTGACCACCACGACGCGCTGGCCGGGATCGAGTTGCGTCACCGCGCTATCGGTGAAGTCGAACTCCACGCCCGCCCGAAGCTGCAACCCCGTCAGGTCCATCGTTTCGTGGCCGATATTCTCGATCTCGATGAACTCGAAATCGTCGCTCTCGAACCCCGCCTCCCGTTCTTCCGCCGTGGGAGTGCGTGGATTGTAGTTCAGTTCGGTGACCGCCAGGGTGACCACTTCCACCGAGCCGGGAGTGGGCATCGCGGCCATCCAACTGGCGGCGTCGTTGCCCCAGAGGCTCCTGTCGCGCCGCTGAAGCGATTGCCCCAGGCCGTCGGCAGTAGTCGGCCACGGCTCGGTGTCGCCGTAGATGATCTCGTCTTCCACGACCAGCAGCCAGATGTCCTTCTCGACTTCAGGTGGGAACTCGGGGCGCAACAGCCGCACGCGCTCGCCGCCGTTGTCTAGGCTGCCGCCATACGGCCCCACGATCCGCACGGAGTCCTCAATGCCGTAGTGTTCCACGAAAGTGGTCAACTTGGCACTGTCGCTGACCGGGAAGCCCACGATCAACAACGTGCCGTCGGCGGGCACAAGGACGCGATTTTCGTACCAGGGCGGCAACGGGCTGTCCGGGCCAAGCGGGGGCGGTGAACTGGGGAAATTGTAGCTGACCCCGCCGCCAATCTCCCAGTTGGTCATGTCTTCGGCAGTCCGGCCCGGATTGTAGATCTCGATGAACTCCAGGTCGTTGACGTCGCTACCGTTGCCGGGGTCGGGCGGGTTGTACATTACCTCGGTGATCACCAGCGGCCCGATGCGGGGATCGCCGTTCGTGCCGCCCAGCGTGATAGTCGCCATGGGATACAGTTCATACTCGTACGTCGGCCAGCGGCCGAGCGATTCCCCCTCGGCCGTTGCGCCGAACTCGACCTGATCCACGACGCGTTCGACGTCGCCGTTCTCGTCGGCCTCGGTCAGCCAGACCTCGTCGCCGAACACGCTGTCCAAAGTGAAGTCGAAGTCGTCCTGATCGAACCACACGTATCCGTCGGCCGGGATGATCGTGCCGTCGGGAATGCGGAAGCTCTTCAGGTGGCGGGCGCTGTCGCTGAGATACCAGCCGCCGACGTCGATCGGAGCACCCGTCGGATTGTAGAGTTCGATCGAGTCGGTCCACGGCCAGTCGGAGTGGGCGAGAACTTCGTTGATCACCACGCTCGCCGAGGCTGCCGCCGTGAGCACGCCCGGTGTGCCCCCGTATTCCGCGCTGATTTGCCAGTTGTCGCCGTCCTGGTAGTTGGCCTCGGTGTCGACGATCTCCAGCGTGCTCCCGAAACCGTCTGCCCAGCGGGGCCAATCGCCGCCGAGATTGTAGCCGAAGTTGAGGATCGTCCCGTCGAAGGGATCCTTCAAGAGGATCTGTCCGCCACGGTTCTGCAATTCGCCGTCGTACTCGCCGACCACGTTCCGCCCGGCTCCGTAGCGGGTCTCGAACGCGAAGCGGTCGTTGACCAGCAAGACGCATTGCCCGGGCTCGATCAGCGTCCGGCCGGCAAACTGATAGTGGACGACTCCACCAAGTTGCACTCCGTCCAAATCGAGCGTGTCGCGCCCCGTGTTGAGAAGCTCGATGAACTCGAAAGCGTCTCGGCTTGCGACGCCGGCGGCCTTCTCAGCCTGGCTAATCCCATAGGGATTGTAGTTCAGTTCGGTGATCCGCAAGTGATCTCGCAATACTCTAGGCACGTTGAGGCTCACGGTGAGTTCCACGGTGGCCACGTTGGAGTCGATCGTCCCGTCGTTGGCCACGTACGTGAAACTGTCGCCGCCCGTGTAGCCGGCTTCCGGCGTGTAGACGTATCCGCCGTCCGCGCTGAGTTCGACCGTCCCGTGAGACGGAGGATCGACCAACGCCGCCGTCATGTCGTCGCCGTCGGTGTCCACGTCGTCTGTCAACACCCCGGGCGCCTCGACCGTCCAGGGCGTGTTGAGAAAGACCCACATCGCATCGTCGCCGGCCACCGGGGCGTCGTTGACCGCTTCGACGGTAATCGTCACCACCGAAACGTTCGAGTTGCCCACGCCGTCGTTGGCCCGATAGCTGAAACTGTCGGAACCGAAGAAGTTCTCGTTAGGCGTATAACTGAACGCTCCGTCGGGCTGCAACGTTACCGTTCCGTAGGGCGGGGCATTGACCAGCGCGGCGGTGAGCGGGTCGGCGTCGGCGTCGACGTCGTTGGTCAACAATCCCGCTGCCGCGTCCACCGTCAGCGTCGAGTCCTCGCCGACCGTATAGGCGTCGTCTCGGGCGAAGGGCAATTGATCGACCGTGTTGGCAAAGTCCAGGCCGGCGTGCGTTTCGTCGTTCTCGACGGTGATCGTAAACGCCCCCGAGCCGCCGGCGACCACCGGGACGTAGCCTTCCTGGAGAAACTGGACCACGCGATACGTGCCGGGCTGAAGATCGGTGAACGTGAAGTTCCCGTCCGCGTCGGTTACGGCCTTCGGCGATTCCGGGATGGCCTCGAACAGGTAGGCGCTATTGGCGAATTGGGCCCCCACGATCACTCGGTCGCCCATCTCCGAAACCGACATGCCGAAGCTGTCCCAAGCCTCGGGGACCGGATTGGCAAAGGTCTGCAACAACTCGCCCGTGGCTCCGTCGAAGAGATAAGCGGCCCCGCCGTTGCCGTCACCCAAACCGTCCCAACGGAAGTCCCATCGGGCGCCCACCAGCGCATCGTTGCCCAACGCCGCGACGCAATAGCCGAACTGCTCGCCGGGAGCCGGCGTGGGGCTGGTCAGCGTCTGTAGCAGCGTGCCACTGGCCGCGTCGAACAAGAACGCGCTTCCGCCCCGGTCGGCCCCCGAGTCGTCGTAGCGTGCGGCGACCAGCACGTTGTCGCCCACCGCGGCAACCGATCGGCCGAAGTCGCTCGCCTCGCCCGTGGCGCTGATCACCGGATTGGGAAATGCCTGCAGCAAGTTGCCGCTGTTGCCGTCGAAAAGGTAAACGGCCCCGGGCCCGTTGGAGCCGGCGTCGTCAAAACGGGAGCCCACCAACACGTTCTCGCCCATGCCCGCCACGCAGTAGCCGAATTGGCCGTCGGTGGACGCATACGGGCTGACGAACGTCTGCAACAGTTCGAAAGTTTCGCCGTCGAACAGGAAGACGGCCCCGGCGTCTTCGACGACCATATCGCCAAGCGCGACGTCCGCCCGCCGTGCCCCGATCAGAATATCGTCGCCGACGACCGTCACGGCGCGGCCGAATTGGTCGTTTTGCCCGGGGGTGGGGCTCACGAACGTGTGCAGCAACTCGTACGTTTCGCCGTCGAACAGATAGACGGCGCCGGAGCCCAACGACGCGGTGTCCAACGGCGCCGCGATCAATACGTTGCCCCCCACACCGGCCACCGCCCGGCCGAACTTGTCGCCCATGTTCGGCTCGGGACTCACGAACGTGTTGAGCAACTGGCCCGTTTCACCGTCGAACAGGTAGGCGGCCCCCCCCTCGATCGCCGCCAGATCGTCGTAGTGGCTTCCGACCAGGACGTTGTCGCCTACGGCCGCCACGGCGCGTCCGAACTGGCTCCAGTCGTCCGGCGTGGGATTCTCGAAGGTCGCCAGCGGCACGTCGCTACTGCCGACGCGCTGCAGATCGACGGTCCAGCCCGCCAGCCCCGACTCCCACGGATCGCGAACGCCGTCGCGATCGAAGTCGTCGAACACGCTGCCGCTGGCTACTCCCAGACCGTCCAGCAGAGTCCGAGCCTCGAGCGGTTCGAGGCCCAATCGTCTGGGGCGCAAGACCCCGTCTCGCCCGACGCGTCCTTTGCGTGTCCGTCGTGATCGGTGGCACTCCGCACGAGCAGCACGTGAAATCCACATCGTTTTTTCCTCCGGTATTTGGCGGAAGGCTGACGGTTACGGCTCGTCCGGAAACAACTTCGTCCGCTTCATGGTAGCCATCACACTCCGTGTGATGATTCGCCCGAAAAACTGCGAAGTTGTTTCCGGACAGGCCCTTACGGCGCGACCTGTCGTAAGTCGACGGTCACGCAAAGCGCGGAAAACAAAGCACACGTCGCTTGGATTCTGAGGACAAATGGTTGCGCGGAAATCAACACGTACGGCACACGGGCATCGAAGTTTCCGTCACACGCATGGGAAAGCTGATCGGCGTTTCGGTTTGCCTCCCCCGATAGCGAATCCCGTCCATCACCACAAAGATCGGCGGGGCCTTGGCCAACATGCTCCACTGGGGAAGGCCGGTTCGTGAAGCCATCGATTCCGCCTGATTTCGACTCACGTATTCTACACGCCGCTCTGCCAAGAGCTCAAGCTCCGCTCTGCGCAAATCGTTCGTCACGTAGTCTGAGTTGACGACCACGGCGGTAATCTGCTGAAGAGACATGGGTCCTTACCTTTCGCTGCGTGAATCCATCCCTCGCCGTGCTTTTTGACGCATAGCCGAGGGAGACGTTCCCATACTTGCCTAATCGCAGCGAGGGTGAAAAATGTGACCTGGAATTCCGTCTTGTGTTCGCAGAAGCCCGCTGCCCATAGGGGCCGGTCCTTCTGGGGTGGGCGTTCGAGGCCCGGTGTGTCTGCTGGAGAGCCCCAAGTCGCTTCGGATTCGATCTACGAGTGCCCGGAAATCCTCTCGGGTTTGTAACGGTTTCAGGCCCGGATCTCCTTCGATTTCGCTGGTACCGCGGCACTGGCGTGCTTCGTGGGTCTTTCGGAGAAAACCGACCGCGGCCACCTGGAAGTCGTCTGCAAGCTGTTCGCGCTTCGCATCGGACAGCGACTCATTCGTCGACACGGCCATTGACGCGGCGCAGCAGATCTTGGCCATCCACACGCAGAATCGGGTCAATTCGCCTTTTCGCAGCGGCATCTCGAGCGCTCGAGACAGGACCTTCGCCTGGTCGGCGACCTGCTCGAAATCGCGTCCGTCGGCAACCGCGCCACGCAGCGCGCTGGTGATCTGATTGACTTGCAGGAAGACTCGGTACTCGACCGACTCGGGATACTCGTCGACAAGACGTTCCCAGATGACACCTGCCCGGCCGTACTGAGGATCGGCGTCGCCGTGTTCTCCCTCTTCGTGGTGCAGTCCACCGAGGAATTGGCACGACAGAGCCAGGAAGTGCCGGTACAGGGCCACTTCCGGATTCGCCTCGACGAGATCTCCCCAGACGTCCCGGGCCAATCCGTACTTCACGATTGCGTTGGCACTGTCGAATGCGTGGTAGTGCGCCAAGGCACTCACGTAGTGGGTCATCGCCAGTTGGTGCCGATAGCGAGGGATCGTGGGGTAGTCGTCGGCCAGGGCTTGACGAACGGGAATCGCCAACTCATAAAACTCGATCGCCTCGTCGATCCGGCCCCTTCCTCCGCAGAACCTTGATGAATTGTAGTAGTGCGCGCCCAGACGTTCTCGGTAGTGCATGTCAAGCGGATAGTCGTGGACGAGTCGCTCGCGGATCTGACGGACTTCCCTCAAAGCCTCCTCAGCCTGGTCCCAGATGCCCATCAGCGTGTAGACTTCGCTGAGACTGTTGAGGGTGAATGCCAGGCCGTCAGCGTACTTGTCCTCGTTCGGAAACTCGTCGGCAAGCCTCGTGAAGAACTGACGCGCGACCGACAGGACCTCTTCCGCCTTTCCGTAGTCCGGTCCGAACCTCTGGTAAAGAATGCCGAGGTTTTGATTGACGGCAGCATAGCGGCTCAGATTCTCCGGGCTTCCAGAGGCCACGAGTTGCCGAAAGATCTCGCTTGCCGAGAGAAACCTCGTTTCGGCTTCCGCAAGCCGGTCCAAGTCGAGGTAGATATTCCCCAGGACTTGTTCGGCGGTGCCCGCGCCTGCCTGGTATTTGATGTTCTTGGGATGCGACTCGTTCAATTCGCTGAGAATCTGCACGGCCGTCTCCGCCTCGCCGATTGCCTCCGCATGTGCGCCCAGTTTGGCCTTCACGCCGGCAAGCCGATGATAGGCGAGTCCTTGCTCGTATTTCAAGTCCGGGTCGTCCGGATTCTGCAGAATGAACTGCTCCCAGTACTCTATCGCGCTCTGCCAGTATTTGTCTCGGAGTTCCTCCATCCCGGGGGCATTCCATTGACGATCCTTGGTGATCATCTCGGTGTATTTGGCTACCGTTTCGCGGGCCATCTTCTCCAGTTCTTCCGCCCGTTTGCGCTCTTTGGACTCATTTGCCAGGGCTCCCTCGGCGATTTCGGTTTGCTCGGCCGCCTTCATCGCCGCTGCCTGCGCGATGCCAGTTTGTTCGGCTTCGCGCTCCAACGCTGCCGAAGTCTTCGCCCAGGCCACCGTCGTCACCACGGCAATCGCCAACAACAACGAAGCCGCCGTCGTGCCCAATCCGGCCACGACCGGGTTGCGCCGACACCACCGCCAAAGGCGCGTTGCCCGGCCGATCGGGCGGGCCAACACCGGCTTGTTCCGCTGACAACGCTCCAACTCTTCGGCCAACTCCCGCGCCGAAGCGTATCGCTGTTGGGGCGCCTTCTCCAAGCACTTCAGGCAGATCGTCTCCAGGTCGCGGGAAACGCCGCTGTTGAGCTTCCGGGGGCTGGGGGCCTCGTCGTGGATCACCTGGTGCAACAGCATCGCCACGTCGCCGCGAAACGGCACTTCGCCGGTGAGCAACTCGAACAGAATCACACCCAGCGAATAGACGTCGCTGCGCTGGTCGGCCAGGTGGGATTCGCCCCGGGCCTGTTCCGGCGGCATATAGGCCGGCGTGCCCAAGAGCTTGCCCCGGGCGGTCATCGTAATCTCCGCCGCCTCGCGCTTGGCCAGCCCGAAGTCTACCAGAAACGGCTCCCCGGCAGTGCTGAGGATTACGTTGCTGGGCTTCAGGTCGCGATGCACCACGCCGTGGTGATGGGCATGGTTCAGCGCGTAAGCAATCTTGATGCAGAGCGCCGCCGCCTCTTTGGCCGTGGGGCGGTGTGAACTGAGCCACTTGTTGAGCGGCTTGCCTTCGACGAAATCGCTGACGATGAAGACGGTTTCCTCGTCCCGGCCAATCTCGTGTACGCTGACGATGTTTGCGTGCGTCAGTTGCGCGGCCGCCCGGGCCTCGCGAAGAAACTGTTCCGCTTCTGAGTGGTCGGCGTATCGGCGGCGGGCGATCTTCAATGCCACCACCCGATCCAACTCGCCGTCGCGGGCCTTCCAAACCGCGCCGAACGCCCCGGCCCCCACGCGCTCGATCAACTCGAAACGCCCGAACGCCGTACGGCCGTCCACACCGGCCTTCATCGCGCGATCGCCCAGCAGGCTGAATTGGCTGCCGCACGAGGGGCACGAGATGTCCGAATCGGACTGCTCGGCAACAATCTCGATCGGATTGTGGCAATGTGGGCAACGGACATGCAGGGCGGGCGAATCGGACCGTGGCGTCAACTGCCGATCGATCTCTTGCAGCGACTCCTGCAATGCCCTTCCGTGCTTGGCAAACCGCCGCAGATAATCCTTGTGGCCAGGCTTGTCTCCCCATCGGTGTCGAACACGATACTCATCGGTGATCAGCTTCAGCGGCAACTTCTCCAACGGCCCCAGTTCCGGAAACTGCCGCTGATAATCTTCCAAGTAGAATCGCCCCAGCGAGCCGCCCTCCGGCGACTTGCCCTGGCGAACGGTGTCCTGCGAACTGGTGGGGCGAGCCTCGGCCGCGTTTCGCCAGCGGTAATCCATGTCGATCAGGATTAGCTCGACCAGCAATCTGCGATGCCACTTAATGGGGGGCGCGCTCTCCTTTACGGGGGGCAAGAAGTCGCGGATTTCCGGTATCTTTCCCGAGTGCCAGGCCGAATCGAATCGGACCAAGCATGCCTCGAACGCTTCTTCAGCCGATGAGGAGTCTGACGCCATGCCTTCACCCTGCGAGGTGCTTCATCCTAGTTCCATCGCATCCGGACGATGCTCCCGTGCTTATTGTAAATGACCTTTCACTGCTGCCAGCGACAGAAGAACCGGTGGAATTGTCGAGTTTCGACGCGTGGCGTCCCCCCGCCGGCTCATGCCGGCCGCGGATTCGCTCCGCCGGCTACGAGCCGGCCGCATCGGCAAGCTGGCCCTCCAAGCGTTGTTTGAGCACTTCGGTGGCTCGATGTACGGTTCGCTCGGAACATCCCACTTCGCGGGCAATCGCATCGACCGGATCGCCTTGCAGCCTCAGCTCGAGAATGCGGCGATACAGTTCGGGCAAGCGGTCAACCGCCCGGCCCAGCTCTTCGATCATCGCACAGGCATCGTCGGGCGAAGGCTCCCTGGCGATGGCCTCGGGTGGGAGGCCAAACAGGCTCTCTTTCCCGCCGAAAGACCTCTCTGCTTCGGTGGTCCGTTTCCCGGCCGTGTGCCGCCGTACCTGGCTCCGCACCTTGTTCATCGTGATGGTGGCCAGCAGTCGCCACAGATCGCCGGCCTCGCGGAGCACGTAGCGCCCGTCTCGCGCGTGATGGAAGAACGTCCGAAAGGCCGATTGCACAATGTCTTCCGGATCGAAACGGCGTGCCAGCTTCGGCGAACACTGGGAACGCGCTAGAGCAAACAACCGCTCGACGTATCGATCGAACAACTCCTGCGCCGCCTGCTCGTCGCCTCGACGAACGCGTCGCACCAGCTCTTGTGAATGATCGTCGCTCACGGCGTGACTCTCCGAATCCGTCACCCGACGAATCGACATTCTACCATCCATCACCGCGAGTGTGAATCTCCTAGATCGCCGGAAATTGCCCTCCGTCTTGCCCCTGCGGCCCGCCAGGTCTCGACGCCGGGTCTCCGTGACTCGGTCGGCTCACAGCTCCCCCTTACAACGCAAACGAGCAGATACGACCGCCATCGAGCTTTGGCACTCCGACGATTTCGAGCCCCGCAGCGGCGAGTCGCCGCCGTAAATGGCGGTCCGCTTAGCGTCATGCGTCATTCGACGCTTGCTGCCAATTTCGAGTACAATGGTCTCGCTGGGGCTGCTGCCGGAGGCCGTTGCCCCAAGACCATCTGCGGCAACTGCGAATCGGTACGAAGTCCAACCATACGTCTCGCCAAGGAGAGTGTCGACATGGCCGCAATGCAATACCAACGAGTGTTCCACGCCGTGACGGCGCTAACGGTCGTCGCAAGTACGGCGATCTCGGCGGCCGATGAGCAACTTGTCCTCAACTCCGCCTTTCGTGAAGCCGGCGAAAACAACCTGCCGGCCCATTGGTCGCTTTGGAACCCCGACTGGCAAGCGGCAGCCTGCACGGCAAGCCAGACTCGCGAAGGCTTGCTGATCGATGCGCCCGGACGACCGTACGCCGTCGGCGGCGCGTGGCAGGACGTCCGGGGGATCGAACCGAACAAGGCCTACGCCATCGAGGCAACTTGCGCCGTGAAGGACGTCCCCTCCGCATACCGCTCGGTATTGGTTCGACTGACCTGGATGCGCGGCGCCGAAAAACTCCATCCGGCAGGAATGCTCGTGGGCGGCCCGATGACGACCAACCTCGAGAGCGGAAGACTGACGCTGCGCGACGTGTTGGTTGCCCCCGAAGGAGCCGACTCCGTGCGCGTGTCGCTCGAAGTGAAATGGCCGCAAGGAGGGAGCGTCTGTTTCGAGCGAGTCGGCCTACGGCAGACGGAGCTTCCGCCGCCTCGCATGGTCAAGATCGGTACCGTCTATCTGCGCCCCAGAAACAGCACGCCGGAGAAGAACCTGGACGTGTTCTGTGAGCAGGTCGACGCCGCCGGAAGACTGGGGCTCGACGTCGTTTGCCTTCCGGAAGCGATCACCGTGGTCGGCACGTCGCAGTCGGGCGTGCAGGTCGCCGAGCCGATCCCCGGTCCGTCCACGCAACGGCTGGGCAAAGCCGCCAAGCGCAACGGCCTGTGGGTCGTGGCCGGTCTCTACGAGCGCGACGACGACCGGATCTATAACACGGCCGTACTGTTGGACCGAAACGGCCGGCTGGCAGGCAAATACCGCAAAGTACACCTACCCCGCGAGGAGTGGAAGAAGGGCATTACGCCGGGTCGCGACTATCCGGTCTTCCAAACCGACTTCGGCACGATCGCGATCCAGATCTGTTACGACTGGTTCTTTCCCGAGCCGGAGCAACTCTTTGCACGGCAAGGGGCGGAGATCCTCTTCGCGCCGACCTGGGGTAACACGTTGCCCGATCAAGAAGGCCGTGCAGAAGGCGAGACCGTCTTTCGCGCGCGTGCCCGCGATAACGGACTCTATCTGGTGCCGTCGGTTTATAGCGGCAACAGCCTGATCATCGACCCCATGGGGAGAATCCTTGCCAACAACGACGGCCGTAGCGGCGTGTTCTGGTGCGAGGTGGACCTGAATCGGCGGGAATGCCTTCCCTGGGTAGGTCATTGGCGTTCGATCGGCCCACGCGACCGCATGCCGAGCACGTATGGACGGCTCATGGACGATCCCGCACAGGCCGCCAAACGGGGCAAATCACGCTGAGTATAACAGGAGTCTGTCGGAGACCCGTGTGCCGCCGACTTCGATGTCCGGTTGTTAATGGAGAAACGTGCATGTCCGCGATCAAGCATCCCGTGCTCTTAGGGTTGGCCACGTTGGCCAACGCAACGCTCCTACTGTCCGCCCGGGTGGAAGCCGACGACGACGCCATCCGCGGGTCGGCCATCGCGGCCGTGGAGGCGGCAATCCCCATGGCACAGAGCGATCCGACCCGTCCCGTCTACCACTTCCGCCCGCCGGCACAGTGGATGAACGACATCTGTGGGGCAATCTACTACAAGGGCCACTATCACATCTTCTATCAATACAATCCCTTCAGCGGCGATAGTTGGGGAAACATGTACTCGCTCTGGGGCCACGCCCGCAGCAAGGATCTCGTCCATTGGGAGGATCTCCCCTGGGCCTTGCTACCGATGACGGATCGTGGTGAGCGCCGCTGCAACTCGGGTTGTATCACGCTCGACGGCAACGGCAGGCCCATGATCTTCTACACGTTTGTCCCCGCCCGAAAGGACGCCACACGGCTCGGCAAGCGGGAACATTGGGCGGCCAGCCCGCTAGACGACGAGCTGATCGAGTGGCAGCGAGTCAAGAATGGGCCGCTGATGGCGGCCGGCATGAACGGGGTCCCCGAGAGTGTCAACGCAGGCTGGAGCGACCCCTTTGTGTTTCGGGCCGCGGGGCGCACGTTTGTCACCTTCAAGTCGTGCGACGGCCTGGTCTGCGAAGCGAGAGACAAGGAGCTTACGCTATGGGAGTACGCCGGGAAGATGGCAAGCGTTTCCGGCGAGTGCCCGAACTTCTTCCCCTTGCAGGACAAATGGGTACTGATTCGCTCGACGCAACCCATTTCCTACGTGTTGGGAGAATTCGATGCCGAGAACATCGCCTTCGAGAGAAGCGGTACCGCCCACGTGCTCGATTATGGCTTCGGCAAAAGTCCCCCCACGGATCGATCCTGGACGCGCGGACTCTATGCCACCAATGCGTTCACCGACAACGATGGGCGTCGCGTCTTGCTTGGCTGGGTTTGCGGCTTCAAACCCAAGCGAGGTTGGAACGGGTGTATGTCGCTGCCGCGCGTCCTGACCTTGGACAAAGACCAACGGCTCATCCAGACGCCGGCGCCGGAACTAAAGGCACTGCGCGGTGAACACGTTGATATCAAGGAGCTTCCACTAACCAGCGAGGAGAAGAATCTCGAAACGGTGCGCGGCGATACCATGGAAATCGTGGCCGAATTTGCCGTGGCGGACGCCAAAGCCTTCGGCCTTAGAGTCCGCCAAAGCGAGGACGGCAAGCACGCGATCACAATGCGATACGCAAACGGATCGCTGAACGTGGCCGGAACCGAGGTCCCGTTGGCACTGGCCCCCCATTCCAAGACGCTCACGCTGCACGTGTACCTCGACAAGTCGGTTCTCGAAGTCTTCATCAACGACGGAGTGACTAGCGTGACTCGCGTCGAATACCCCGGCGAGAACGATTTGGGTGTCTCGGTATTCGCAGAAGACGGCAGTGCGACTCTGAAATCACTCGACGCATGGCGAGTGAAACCCATTTGGTGACCGGAAAACGGGGGATATACATCAGGCGGTGCCGCGCAGCAGCGGATCCTCGAAAGCGTGCCCCTGACCGTATGACTCGAGTAAGCAATCGCCCAACCCGTCAAGAGCCGTTCGTAGTGACCGCATTCATGCGG
>CAYYNP010000196.1:0-19486 GCA_964472545.1 uncultured Planctomycetaceae bacterium
ACAAGTACTGCGACGGTCACCTGCGGTTCACCAGCCGCAACAACGTCGAGTTCCTCACCACGGCAGAGGCCAACATCGATCCGCTGATCGCCGATCTGGCGGAGATCGGCCATCCGGTCGGCGGTATCGGCAACGCCATCTCGAACATCGTCCACACCCAAGGTTGGGTCCACTGCCACTCGGCGGCGACCGACGCCTCGGGCATCGTCAAGTGCGTGATGGACGACCTGCACGAGTACTTCGTCGGCAACGACGTGCCGGGAAAGCTGCGAATCGCCTTGGCGTGCTGTCTGAATATGTGCGGTGCGGTGCATTGCTCCGACATCGCCATCCTCGGCGTGCATCGCCGCCCGCCGCAGATCGACAGCGCCAACCTCAACAAGGTCTGCGAGATTCCCAACGTCGTGGCCTCCTGCCCCACCGCGGCCATCCGTCCGGCCACGGTCGACGGCATGCCCTCGGTCGAGGTCGACGAAGACCGCTGCATGTTCTGCGCGAACTGCTTCTCGGTTTGCCCGTCGCTCTCGCTGAACGACCCGCTGAACGACGGCGTGTCGATCTGGGTCGGCGGCAAGGTCTCCAACGCCCGCAGCGAGCCGACCTTCTCGAAGCTGGCAATCCCCTACCTGCCGAACACTCCGCCGCGCTGGACCGAGGTGGTCGAAGCGGTGCGGAACATCGTCGAGGTTTGGGTCAAGGGCGCTCGGAAGTACGAGCGGATGGGTGAGTTCATCGACCGCATCGGTTGGTCTCGCTTCTTCAAGCTCACCGGGATCGAGTTCCAGAAGGAACACATTGACGATTACAAGCACGCCGGCTTGACCTACAAGCGGTCGGCCCAAATCAGACACTAGGAGGCGCGCCATGGCGGTCACCCCCGAAGAAGTCGCCGATTCGATGTTCGAGATGGTCAAAGAGTATCAAGGCAAGAAGAAATTCAAAGCCAGCGATCTGACCAAGGCGATGATCCAGAAGTATGGCGACGACCAATGCGATAAGAAGTTGTGCAAGGCCGCGATTCGCACCATGATGGATTCCGGCCGTTGCGTCTACACCTACTTTGGCGGTAGCTTCATCGAGCTGCCCCATAAGGAAGGTGCCGCCGAATAGACCCGCTGGTCTTTCGGCTGCGACAGGATACGATGCACAGTCTCCGCCCCAGAAGGTGTGCGGAGACTGTGCGCTTTGATAACGAGATTATTCTTGGCTCCGCGCGAGGTCGATAATGGGTAAGCTGAAGAAGAAAAAAAAGAAGAAGAGGGGTCTCGGACGCGGCAGCGCTAGCGGCGGACGCGAACAATCGCCGCTGCGGCCGAAGCACGCCGAGAAGATGCCTCCCTGCCGCAACGCTTGCCCCAGCGGGAACCGCATCCGCGAGTTCTTGACCGTCATCGCGCAGGCCGAACGCCTCGGCAAGCCGTTGGATAAGGCGATGGAAGAGGCCTGGTACATCTATACCGACACCAGCCCCTTCCCGTCGGTCTGCGGGCGCGTCTGCCCGCACCCCTGCGAAGAAGGCTGCAACCGCAACGACCTCGAAGGTCCGGTCAATATCAACAAGACCGACTGGGCCATCGGCGACTTCGGGCTGGAAAAGGGCTTGAAGTTGGCAACATTGCCGGACGCCGGCGGGGCGGGCAAGGTGGCCGTTGTCGGGGCCGGCCCGGCGGGTCTTTCGTGTGCCTATCAGCTTGCCCGGCGGGGTTACGAGGTCACCGTCTTCGAGTCGGAAGACAAACCCGGCGGTATGCTCCTCTGGGGTATTCCGCGCTACCGGCTGCCGGCCGATATCCTCGACGGCGAGATCCAGAAGATCCTCGACCTGGGCGTTGAACTCAAGTGCGACACGCGCATCGGTACGGATGTTTCGCTGGAGGACCTCGGCAGCCAATACAAGGCGGTCTTCATGGGCATCGGTGCCCACAAGGGCCTGAAACTCCGCGTGGAGGGCGAGGACGCCGAGAACGTGATGTCCGGTGCGGAGTTCCTCAATCGCATGCACCACGGCGAGACGATCGAAGTCGGCGACGACGTGATCGTCGTCGGCGGTGGCGACACGGCCATCGACGCGGCACGCATCTGCCGCCGCCTCGGGGCGAACGTCACAATCCTCTACCGCCGTACGGTCAAGGAGATGCCGGCGATCGACGCGGAGATCGAAGAGGCCGAGGCCGAAGGCATCAAGCTGGAGTATTTGGCCGCACCGGTCGGGTTCAACAAAGACGGTGACAAGATCACCAGCATGAAGTGCATCCGTATGGAACTGGGCGAGCCGGACGATTCCGGCCGCCGCCGTCCCGTGCCGATCGAGGGTTCCGAGTTCGAGGTGCCCGGCTCGATGGTCATCCCGGCGATCAGCCAGATGCCCAACTTCGACGGACTCGAATCGCTGATCGAAGGCCGCGACTGGATCAAGGTCGACGAGCGCGGTGCTTCGACGAAGGTCAAAGGCGTTTACGCCGGCGGCGACGCCGTGAATCTCGACCTGGTCACCACGGCCATCGGCGCCGGCCGTCTGGCGGCCGAGACGATCCACGCCGACCTCAGCGAGCAAGCGGCCGAAGACGGCGAGGAAATGCCGCTCGTCAAATCCGACCGCATGCGGCTGGACCACTACGAGAAGCAAGACCGGGCGAAGTCGACGACCGTGCCCGCGGAAGAAGCGCTCGCACAGATGGACCTGGAGGTCAACAAGGGCTTCGATCTCGATCAGGTCGTGCTGGAAACCAAACGCTGCATGAGTTGCGGCCACTGCTTCGACTGCGAGAAGTGCTGGCTCTTCTGCCAGGATCAGGCGATCAACAAGCCGATGGAGAAGGGCGTGATCTACTCGTTCAAGATGGAAAACTGCACCGGCTGCAAGAAGTGTGCGGAAGAATGCCCCTGCGGCTTCATCGACATGCTCTAAACGGATGAACCTTCCTCGAATCCTCATCGCCGGACTGCGTGGCGGCAGCGGCAAGACGATCGTCTCACTAGGCATCGCGGCGGCCTGGCAGAAGCGGGGCCGTCGCGTGGCGCCGTTCAAGAAGGGGCCGGACTACATCGACGCCGCGTGGCTCTCGATGGCCGCCGGCCGGGCCTGCCGCAATCTCGATCTGTTTCTCACCACGCCGGAAACGGCCGTGCGGTCGTTCATCACGTGGGCCCCGCAGGCCGACGTAGCGGTGATCGAGGGCAACCGCGGCCTGTACGATGGTATGGACGCCCGGGGATCCTATAGCACGGCCGAATTGGCCAAACTGCTGCGAGTCCCCGTTGTATTGGCGGTCGATTGCACGAAGTCGACCCGCACGGTTGCCGCAACCGTGCTAGGCTGTCAGAAGCTCGATCCGGGCGTGGCCATTGCCGGTGTCGTTCTGAACCAGACGGCCGGGCCGCGGCACGAGTCGGTGTTGCGTTCGGCAGTCGAGGAGATCTGCGGCCTTCCGGTGCTCGGCGGCGTCGCCCGGCTCAACAAGCAGATCTTCCCCGAACGCCATCTGGGACTGGTCCCGCCGGAGGAACACGGACAGCTTGCCGGCGCCATCGACCGGGTCGCCGAGTTGGCGGAGCAACACTTGGATCTCGACGCCCTTTGGACTCTGGCCGAGGAGGCGGGTGCCAGTGATCTTGCTGAACACGTGCCCGGGTGGCTGGGGCAAAGCGCAGCGGTGCCCCAGGATGTACGTTCCGGGGCCTCTGGGGCTTCGCTCTGCTCAACCGCCAGCCACCCGTCCGTTCGCATTGGCGTGCTGCGGGACGCGGCGTTCGGCTTCTACTATCCCGAGAACCTCGAGGCGCTGGCCCGCGAGGGGGGCGAAGTGATCGAGGTCTCTCCATTGCGCGACCCGGAACTGCCGGAAGTCGACGGGCTGTATATCGGCGGCGGTTTTCCTGAAACACTGGCCACGGCGCTGGCGGAGAACGCGTCGTTTCGCAATTCACTGCGGCGGATGATCGAACGGGGATTGCCCGTCTACGCCGAATGTGGCGGGGCGGTCTACTTGGGCGAAACGCTGGTGTTCGACGGGCAGAAGTACCCCATGGCGGGCGTGTTGCCGGTCGATTTCGTTTTCCACAAGAAGATGCAGGGCCACGGCTACGCCGAGTTGGAGACCGTGGCGGAGAATCCGTTCTATCCGGTCGGGAAGCGACTACGCGGACACGAATTCCACTACACGTGCATCGAGCCGCCGTTCGCCAAGGACCTCACGTTCGCGTTTCGCGTCCGCCGTGGATACGGCTACGACGGCCGCCGCGACGGTTTGTGCCGTGGCAACGTGCTCGCCTGCTACACGCACGTCCACGCGCTGGGAACTGAGAGTTGGGCGCCGTCGGTGGTTCGTGCGGCACAGCGGTTCAAGGCAATCGCGTAGTAGTCATCGCGCTGGGCGAGATGGACGTCTTGTCGTATAGTAGTCATCTCGCTCCGCGAGATGAAGGACGTCTCGCGGAGCGAGACGACTACTATGCCAGACGACTACTATGCCAGACGACTACTATGCCAGACGACTACTATACCAGACGACTACTATCCTGGTATCGCCGGGCGAGTTCACCAACGCTTGTGCGGTTGAGTTGCCCCTCTTCGTACAGATCGACCGGTCCGGAGTCGTTCAGCAAGTCGGTCCGGCTGCCCACCAGTTCGACCTGCCCGACCTCCCCTGAACACCAAACCGCCATGCCGCGCACTTGCGGGTCGTCGTGATCCAGCGCGTCGCGAATCGCCGGCAACACGTCAGGGAAACGATCGGAGGCCAAGGGCCCGAGCCGCCCGATTGCCCAGAGCGTTCCCGGACGAAAATGGTCGAGGTCCTCTTCGGCCATGTTGTTGATCAGGCAGACGACGATCGGCACGTAGTCGGCGAACAGGTCGGGCCGGCGTCGGACGATCTCGGCCATGGCCTCGGGCGCCCGCCAACAGACGCCGCCCGACTCCTCGCTGATGAGCCAATAGAGACGCCGCAGATGGTTCCGCGCCGTCTGGGGATCGTCTTCGGCGATCCGGGCGGCGGCAAGCCCCATCGCCTCGATCGCCCGCCACACAACTTGCGGTTCCGAATCGAACGTCAGCGAGACCAAGCTCCCCAGCACTCGCTTCCGGCGGACCGCCATTTCGGCGATCGGTTCCAGGTGGCCCTCAACGAGCAATTCTCGCAGGGCTTTGTTCAGCGGCAATCGTGCGGGCACGCGAGATCCCGTGGTTCGTCATGCGGGCTGCTAAGGCGGACATTGTGGCAAAGCATATCACGAACGGGCATGAACTCAATGTGTAGGGCGTGATGCACGCGAAATCGCAGATGAGCGGCATCCGATCACCACGCGAGGGGATGCAACCGGCATGGTCTCTGCCCTGACGGCCTGCCCGAGATACGCCGAATCGCAACCCAGGCCTTGACTCATGCATGCAGATTAGCTATACTGTATCGTGCAGTGCATCGCCGGCTGTTCGAGTGCCTTCCTAAGGCGTTGTTGGTAAATGACTTATGTACAACGACAATCCCCAACGAGACGTCGACGACCCGGTAATCTCCATCGGAGTGCTGGCAGAGCGGGTCGGGCTCTCCGTCTCCGCGATCCGCCGCTACGAGAGCGAAGGGCTCATCCTGGCCGCCCGAACGCCGTCCGGGCACCGACTCTATTCTCACGAGGATATCGACCGCGTGCAGAATATTCGACGGATGATCCAGGACCAGGGGCTCAACGCGGAGGGGATTCGGCGGATCCAGGCGTTGTTGACGTGCTGGGAGTTGCTCCCCTGCGGTGACGAAGATCGAGAGGCGTGCCCCGCCTATCGAGACAGCACGCGGCCCTGTTGGATGGCAAAAGCCCGGCCGGACAACGACCGAGCGAACACCTGCCGCCGATGTGTGGTCTATCGGTTCGGCTCGCTGTACACGCAGGAGACTAAGCGGTTGCTCCACCAGCGAAACGGCTCTCGAGATGCAGTGACGTCGATTAGGGAATTCCTGCAGCGCGAGCGGGACGCCAAGGCCGAGGAGGGATAGTCCTCGGGGAAGCGTTGGGCGGCTGGGGAATACGCAGCCGTACGCTGGGGTCTTCCCGGGATCGTCGCGGCAAGGGAACCTGGGGCAACGTTGTGCTCTCGCCCCAGGCACCCACAGAGTAAGCCGCTATGCGGTGCTAGCCGACCAGATGATACTGGCCCTTGATCGTAATCACCACGTCGACGAAGTCGACGTACTTGCCCAAGGCTCCGAAGCGTAGCGCGCGGACCAGCGAGTGGATGATCTTCAGGTCGTCGGCTTCAATCTGCTCGATGTAGTCGTACTTGCTGAGGCCCAGACCGACGAAGAACTCCAACGCCACCTTGTTCGCGTACGGTGCGAGCTGCTTGGCGTGGTCGCGGATGATCGCCACACGATCCTTGCGCGAAAGGGCGAACCACTCCTCCTTGGAGTTCATGAAGACCAACGCCACGTAGGTCTGGCCGTCCGCATCGAAATCGACCTCCGCCGGCGTCGCCAGCTTGGGCAGTTCGCCGGCCGCAATGTGCTCGCGGGCACCTTCTGCGGCGGGCAGCTTGGCCCGGCATTTTACGCAGAGCATCAGGTCGTCCGGGTTGTCCATGCCGCAGCTTTCGCAGACCTTCGCCTGATAGACGCCGTCTTCCGCTAGGTTCTCAGACACGTTGGGGGCACCTTTCGTATAATGTCGGGTTGCATAGAGATAAATTGCAGCGCTAGAGCCTAGCCGGATGCGGCGACAAGTCAACGCCCCTCGCACGCGGGAGATCGTTACCCCCGTAGTCGATCCCGAGAGGCCCAGAGGCCCAAGGCCGGATTGCTGATGTAATAGATGCGTCGGCCGTCGGGCATGTCGTTCCAACCTTCGCTGAGCCGGGCCGGGTCGTACTTCGCCTGCATCACGGCCAAGTCGGCGTACTGATAGCCGACGCCCTCGATCTCTTCCCGGCTGAGGTTGCCCGGGCAGTAGGTGATCCGGAAGCGCCCCTCCGACGAGCCGTGGATCAAATGGGCCGCGGCGGAAAGATTGGCGGCCAGATCGTCTTGCTGCTCCACAAACCGCATGATCTCCGGGGTGGTGCGATAGCCGTATTTGCGGATCAGCCGGTCGATCTCGGGGTCTTCTCCGAAGGTACTCACCTCAGGGGCCAACACGATCAACTCACCGCCGTCGGCGATGGCCATCCGGGTACGGTAGATCGACTTGTTGCCCAGCCAGGTGCTGTGAAACTCCTCGGGATCGAGGTAGACGACCATCGTATCCGGCGGCTCGTCGAGTACGGTGAAGTTGACTTCCAGCGAAAGCGCCGCTGCTTGCTCAAAGCAGTCGACGTCGTCGCCGATGAACAAGCCCCGCACGGCCAGGCTTCCGTCGTCGCGTGGGCCGATCACCGTGAGCACGTAGACCAGCGGCAGGTCGCGGCAGAGGTGGTCTTGGGCGTAGTTGAGAATCCGCCGCAACGGCGTGTCGGCCCGACCCATCATCCGCTCCATGCCGTAGGCCGCCCCGATGAAGTGGCTCTCGTTGATGCTCACTGCGCCGCCGGTACCCACGAAGACGTTCTTGTTGTAGTTGGCCATGCCGATCACCTCGTGGGGCACGACCTGGCCGATCGAGAGGATCAGGTCGTGTCCGCCCTGGCAGACCAGCCGATTGAGTTGCACCGGCCAGGGCTTTTCGCAGAGCCCCTCGGTCGCCTCGGCCACGAATTCGGCCGGCACCTCGCCGATCGTAACCACGTCGTTGCGCCAGTCGTGCTCGCGGATCAGGTCCTTCGGCACACTGGGAAACATCCGCCGGAGCTGCTCGTCGGTCATCGGAACGTGCGTGCCCAGCGCCGGCATCACGTCGACCAGACGCGGCCCGAGGTACTCATGAACCATACACGTCAACGGGCCGGCCATACTGTAGAGCCGGGTGAAATCGGGCGGCAGCGCAAGGACCTTTTCGCGCGGCTGGAGCTTCTGAAGCGCATCGAACAGCCCGGCCTTCAAGTCGGCGGCGCTGAGGTCGGTCGTGGGAGAGCCGTTGGCGTAGTACGTGGTCATTCCGCGAACTCGGTATGAGGGTGGCTTGGCTTGGTTTGGCACTCTAAGAAAGCCGCCAAGGCCATATTCTACGCGGTAGGGAGTCGCAAGGGAATGGACGGCCGCCGTGTATCAAACCACCACGATCGCCTCGGTCCACTGCGGCAGTGTCCGGCCGCCGTATTGCACGTCGATCGGGATCACGTATCGACCCGGGCGCACTCCCTCGGGGATCGACAACCGCAGCGCGACGTGTGCTTCAGACTTGGCCGGGATCGACGTCCGCCCCCAGTCCGTCGCATTACCTGGCGAGTCTGCCGCGGAACTCCACGCCCCGGGCAACACCGCGCGGCAGGCGACGTCCCGAGGCCCGTCCGAGTGGTTCGTCACCACCACGCGAAGGCTCGCCGCGTCGCCCGGCTTCGCCCGTTGCTCGTACGGAAACGTACGGATCCAGGGCTCGTCCATGCCGTAGTTGGCGTGGTCCCAGGGGACGAGTTGCCCGAAGAGCTTCTCGCGTTCGGCCAAATTGGCCCGCATGAAGCGGCACTGCTCTGCGGTGAAGTCGAAGGCCTGATTGACGTGACAGTTAAAGACGTGCGTCGGCCGCAGCTTCTCGATCAGCGCGATGCAACGATCGAATCCCACGCCGCGGCCGAGCCAATTGCGGTTGTGGGCGCAGTAATCGTCGATCCCGCCCATAGTGAACGAGTCGCCCACGAAGAGCATCCGCAGCCCCTTCCCCTCTGCCCCCAGCCCCTCGACGAACAGCCCGGCGTGGTAGAGCGTCTGGCCGGGGAAGTGATACGCAGTGAGTCTGAACTCGTGCCAAGTCCACGATTGCTCGTTGTCCGTAGGCCGGTCGACCCGGGCCTTGCTGGGCGAGATGCAGGGTAGCCGCCAGGCCAGCGGGTTGGTAATCACTCGGGCGACGTGGCGGTCGGTGTAGCAGGGGCAGTCGAACGTCTTCTGGAATTCGGGGATCGCGTCGACGTGGTCGTCGTGGTAATGGGTCACCCAAAGACCTTCGACGCGGCCAACCTCCCCCTGCTCGACAAGCCCCCTAATCTGCTCCACCACCCGCCGGTTGCCGCAGTCCATCACGAAGGCCGACTTGTCTTGCGAGAGCAGCATCCAGGTGGTGCCGAAATGTCGCAGGCAATCCGGCACGGGCTTGCCCGGGCGGATCGGCATGTGGTCCTGGCGGCCTTCGTAGGCGGTGAACATCTTGGGGAAGTAGTGACGCAACGCGGAGATGGCCACGTACTTGTCGTAGCAAGCGGCGAGCCGAGCGACCAGGGCGTCGATTGCACGGGCCGGTTCTATCATGATCTGCCCGTGCGACGGCACCAGCCGATCGGGCCGTGCCTGTTTGATGCGGCCGAGGCTCTCGGTGAGTTCTTCCCGCGCGCCGAGGAAGCCGTGATAGTCGCTGGTCTGGATGCCCTTTTGCAGACTGAAGAGTTCCCACACGCGGCCTTCGTCGTAGATCGCGTCGCCGCAGAAGATGACACGTTTGCCGTCGACTTCGACCACAAGACTGATCGCGCCGTCGGTATGGCCGGGCGTGGCGATCACGCGGATCTTGGCGGGGCCGAAGGTGATCACGTCGCCGTCGTCACAGGTGGCGTCGACTGTGACCGATTCGGCGAGCATCAAATGATGGGGATGCTGGTTGTAGATGTGCCAACGGCTCTTGGGATTGGCCCAGTAGGTGTCTACGTCGTCGAAGTGCTGGCGTTCGTCGGCGGGAACGGTCAGGCGTGCGCCGTCGGCTACCAATTCGTGCGCGCCGCAGGCCTGATCGCGGTGGTGGTGCGTGAACAAGATGCTTTCCACCGAACTGATGCCAATCTTAGGCAATGCCGACGCCACGCTACCATCGCCGCAATCGATCAGCAGGCCCTTCTCGCCATCGCGCACGATCCCCACGTTGATCGGGCCGTGATAGACGGCAAGGTGTTTGCCGATTTCGATCAGTTTGGGCGGATCGTCGACGGCACGCGACGGCAGGGCACCACTCCCGGCCGTGAAGCCCGCCGCACCGACCGCCGTGGTTTGAAGGAAACGACGCCGGGAGAGAGAGTCGCGCGTCATGTCGTCACCTCGCGATATCGACCATCGAGCGCTTAGCCGCCGCCGGCACGGCGGTGTCGTCGAAGGATGGAATTGATGAGCACACTCGCGACGCCGCCGTGCCGGCGGCGGCTAAACGAATCGGGGTGCGTTCTCGATCTACTCTACATCTCATCCGCCCGATCGTCCGGCCGCGGCGGCACGTCCATCGCCTTGGGATTGTAGCGTACGACCAGGAACGTCAGCGGCACGTCACCGGTGTTGGTCACGCCGTGATAGACCCACGGTTCGACGAAGAGCACGTCGCCCTTGTTGGCCGGAAACTCCTTGCCGTCGAGCGACCAGGTACCGGAGCCTTCGGCGACGACCAGATACTCTTCGGCCGCGTGGCGATGGGCCGCGTGGACCGTCTTGCCCGGTTTGACGACCGCCACGGCCGTGAGCACGTCTCGGGTGCAATAGGTCTCGCCGCGGAAGTAGAACCGCATTTCGCCCCAGTCGGCCACGTGCGGCTTGGCGTCGTCCCACGAGACGACTTTCGACTTCATCGGCGGCGGTTTCGGGCCGGCGGCGTCGCTGGGACGCATTACCGCCATTCCTGCAACGAAACTCAACCCGCAAAACGCCGCACAGGCGATGGTTGTTCTTGCTCGAATAGACATGGGGTCCTCCGTAGTTCTGCTTGAGCGAGTAGGATTATGGTGCGTTGGCTTGCGACACAGTGTCTTTCCAAAACTCGATCGCTCGTTCGTGATGCTCTAAGACTTCGCGAAGCTTGACCGGGTCGTCGAGCTTCTGTGGAACGCGGCCGGCGCGGGTCTTTGCCCAATCGAGGAAAAACTCGGCCGAGGCGCGGCTGACGCGGCGTCTGTCCGGGCCGATCTCGACGTAGAACGGAGCCGTCGAGGCGAAGCGGAACGTGTGCGGGTTGTCGGTGATCGCGCGGACGAGAAACCAGCCGCTACGATCGAACGTCAAGGCCGGTAGGCTACCCGTTTCTCGCAGCTTCTCGGGCGTTACCGATTTCTCAACGCGGCCGTTCTTAACGATCTCGGCCGCCGGCACGTTGTCCAGCGTGGTCAACGACGCCGCGACGTCAATTTCGACCCGGCCGCCTTCCTTTGCGGTAAAGACGTGTCCGGGCAATTGACCGTTGGCCCGGCAGATCAGCAGCGGGCCGTTGGTGACGAAGGAGCGTCCGGCCTTCAGCCCGGCCCACCAGGCGTCGTACGTCATGTCGTTGCCCACGTGTACGTAGACTCGGTTGTATCCCAACGGATTGGGCAATACGCCCGACGCGCTGCCGGCCGACGGCGGGACGCGCAGCCCGCAGTTGAGCAGGTGGTAGTAGATCTCCTGCGTCCAGCGGCCGTTACCCAGCGGCGGCGGCAGGCGATCGACGTCGCGGGGCCGGCCCCAGGCCTCGCTGGCCAGCACGCTGCTGCGGCACATGTGGTTGTTGGCCAGGCCGATCGAGTCGATCTGTCCGCCGGCCAGCCAAACCGGCACGTCCCACCAAAACGGCTTCTCGACGTCGATCCAACAGGGCTCGCCGTCGCGGCGGGCCTCTTCGACGAACTTCATCGGCGAAGGGTACTCACGGCTGGAACCGGCGATCGCCAACGGGCGGCTGCGGCCGAAGTACATCAGTGCGCCGCCTTCCCGTTCGTCCTCGCCGGCCATCACGCGATAGAAACGGTTGCCGTCGAATTGCACCAGCGGGTTGTCCGGCAGCGGGCGATCGGACCACAGGTTGCGGTGATTCCACCAGGTAATCACCGGCGCTACGTGCAGGTCTTCGGCGCGCATCAACAATCGCATCTGTTCGATCGGCCGGTGGACGTGCAGGTCGCCGGAGTACCAGCCCTCGGCAGCCAGGTCGGCGATCCGCTTCAGGCGGACCGAGAGTGTCTCGATTCCCGACGCCGGCACGTCGATCGTTGCCGCGTGCCGCTGATGCTCCGGGCCGCGTTCGACCTCGGCGCGATAGGCCCCGGCGGGTAACGGCAACTCGACGCTCCCAGGGCACACAAAATGATCTCGCCAGAACGGCAGTCCCTCGGCGCGAACCGGTTTGCCGGCAGCGTCGGCGAGATGTATCCGGCAAGGAAGCGGCTTGCCGTCCTCGCCCACCACGGCAATCTGCAACGTGCCGGCAACCGCGCGAGTGGCATTCGGTCCGCTGCCGAACCGAACGCACGTACATGCCGCAAGGGCGGCGAAGGCCAGGATGATACTGGGGAATCGGGGCCGAGAGCACAACATGGGCTCGCCTGCTCAGAGGAGGGTATCACTACCGTGAGAGTATATCACAGTCGCGAATCCCCGGGAAATCTGCCCATGGTCACCCCCAAGGGGTTCCCCAAAAGTCGGATTTCGGCAAGAATCGGCACGCGGACTCGAACTACATTTACAGAGAGTCCGCCGTAATCGGCCCGTAGACCCCATGGAAACGGACCGTTCGGATATGCGACTTTCGAGGCACAGAACCCCCCTGTAGGGACGAAGCCGTCATGGAACTGATTACCGCGGCCTTTGAACTGGTCAATCTGCCGTACACCATCCTGATGATCATGGTGACGGGGTACTGGGGCCTATACATGCTGGGTGCCGTAGGCTCCGAGGCTCTGGACTTCATAGGGCTGGATTTCGACGCCGATGTGGACGTGGATACGGACGTCGACGTCGATGCGGACGTCGACGCCGACGTGAGCACACACGGCGGTGGCACGGCCTGGATTACCTTTCTGCGGATCATGCACGTCGGCGAGCTGCCGGTGATGCTGATTCTCAGCCTGTTGATCTTCTTCATGTGGATCGGGGCCCTGTTGACCAACAGCCTGTTGGGCATCACCGCAGTGTGGCTGGCCGGGCTGTTGTTTTTCCCCAATTTGCTTATCGGGCTGATGGCCACGAAGGCCATATTGGAGCCATTTGTGCCCTACCTGAAGCAGGTCTTCGACCAGACAGGCGACACGATCGAAATCGTCGGAAAGATCTGTACAATCACGTCGCTGGAAGCCACGCCCGAGTACGGGCAGGCCGAACTGCCGCAGACGGGCGCCCCGTTGGTGCTCAAAGTGCGGACGCGAGATGGTGTCACGCTGCGCAAAGGTGAAGAAGCTATAGTTTACGAGCAGGATGCTGAAGTTAACACGTATCTAGTGGCCAAGTTAGATATTGGCGGAACCTCGACGGAAACCTCGAACCGGGAGACGTAGACATGGGAGCCAAGTCCATTTTTTCGATACTCATCGCGTCGGTCATCGCGGTGGCACTCGTGGTCGTATTCACCATGCAGTGGGGATGGATGGGAACCTTGGGGGCTGTTGCCCTGGTCATGACACCGGTTTTCGGGCTGACCGTGCTGGTCATCCGCTGCTGGCGGAAGGTGGAGCAGGGCACCGCCTTGATCATCACCGGTGCCCGAGAGCCGACGGTCCACTTCTCCAAGGCGATCGTTTGGCCGTTGGTTCGCCGCGCGGAAATCATGGATATCTCGGTCAGGCGAATCGAGATCTTCCGTCACGGCACCGAGGGCCTGGTGTGTAAGGATAACGTGCGGGCCGACATCAAGGTCGCCTTCTACGTTCGCGTGAACAACAACCAGGAAGACGTGCTGCAGGTGGCTCAGACCGTCGGTGCGGCTCGGGCATCCGCGGAGAGTCAACTGATCGAGCTGTTCGACGCCAAGTTCTCCGAGGCCTTGAAGACCGTGGGCAAGCAATTCGACTTTGTCGAACTGTATACCTCCCGCGATTCCTTCAAAGACCAGATGCTCAAGGTCATCGGCCGGGACCTCAACGGCTACGTCCTCGACGACGCGGCCATCGACTACCTCGAGCAGACGCCGCTGGAGAAGCTCGACCCGACCAACATCCTCGACTCCGAGGGCATCAAGAAGATCACCGACAAGACGGCTCAACAGCAGATCCTGGCCAACGATATCACGCGCGAGAAAGAGAAGACGATCAAGAAGCAGGACGTGGAAGCCCGCGAGGCGATCCTCGAACTCGAACGCCAACAGGCCGAGGCGGAGGAAAAGCAGCATCGCGAGGTGGCGACGGTGACGTCGCGCGAACGGGCCGAGGCCGAAAAGGTGGCCCAGGAGGAGCGGCTGAAGGCCGAGCGGGCACGGATCGCAACCGATGAGGAAGTCGCCATCGCCGAGGAGAACAAGAACCGCCAGGTTATCGTGGCCCAGCGAAACAAGGAGCGTACCGACCAGGTGGAAACCGAGCGGGTCGAAAAGGACCGCATGCTCGAGGTCACCGAGCGCCAACGGGTCGTCTCGCTGGCCGACATCGAGAAAGACAAGGCGATCGAGGTCGAGAAGCGGGCCATCCAGGAGGTGATCCGCGAGCGGGTGATGGTCGAGCGGGCGGTCGTGGAAGAAGAAGAGAAGATCAAAGACACCCACGAGATCGCCACCGCCAACCGTTCTAAGACGGTGGCCATTACGGCGGCCGAAGAGGAAGCCCAGCAGGCGCTGGTCAAGGAGATCAAGGCCGCCGAGGCCGGACGCGACGCCACGAAGTTCACCGCCGAGCAAGAGGTGATCGCCGCACAAGCCGCCCGCGACGCCGCCGAGCGTGAAGCGGCCGGCAAGAAGCTGATGGCCGAGGGCATCACCGCCGAAGAAGCCGCGATGGGATTCGCCGAGGCCAACGTGATCGAGAAGAAGGCCGTGGCCGAAGCCCGGGGCACCGAGGCCAAGGCCGGGGCGCTCGAGAAACACGGCACGGCCGAAGCCACCGTACTGGAGAAGAAGGCCACGGCCGAGGCCGTCGGCGTGGAAGCCATGGCGGTTGCCGAGGCCAAGGGCCTCGAGGCCAAGGCCGTCGGCGTCGAGAAGCACGGCGGCGCCGAGGCCACCGTGATGCAGCAGAAGTACAACGCCGAGGCCAACGGCATCACCGAAAAGGCCAAGGCGATGAAGCTCTACAACGAGGCCGGCCAGGGACACGAGGAGTTCAAGCTCCGGCTGGCCAAGGACAAGGACGTCGAACTGGCCGCGATCGAAGCCCAGCAGGAGATCGCCACGCAACAGGCCGACATCGTCGGCAAGGCGCTCGAGTCGGCACGGATCGACATCGTCGGCGGCGAGACCGAGTTCTTCGACCGGATCACCAACGCCATCGCGTCGGGCAAGACGGTCGACCGCTATGTGGACAACAGCCAGGTATTGACCGACGTGAAGAGCACGTTCTTCAACGGCGATCCCGACTACTTCCTCGAGAAGCTCCAGGGATTCGTCGGCCAGTTCAATCTCGGCAGCGAGGACGTGAAGAACCTTTCGATCGCCGCGCTGATCGCCAAGATGATGGGCCTCACGGCGGACGAAGCGATCCGCACCGAGTTGGAGAAGATCCTGGGCATGGCCCAAGCCGCGGGAATGGCCGACAAACCGGCCGGTACCTTGCAGGTTTCCTAAGAAGGGCAACGGTCCGGTCCCGGGTGTGTCGGGGCCGGGCCGCTTTTGCCTTGGCTCAACGGCTCCTAGGATCTCTTGCAGAGGAACCCTCCAATGGCTGAATCCGACACGCAGTCCGAACCGCAACCGGACGTCCAACAGCCGGACGCGCCCGCTGAGAGCGGCCTGGAACAGGGCACCTACGAGGTCATCCGCAATCGGCTCCGCAACGCCGGAACCGATCTGCGCGGGCGGCTGGATCAACTCAACGCCGCGCGGAAGGACGTCTTCGGGGCGATCGAAACGAAGCTCCTCGCCACCGAACGGGTGACCACCTCGAACAACTGCGTACCCCGCGACATGGCGCCGGTGGGCGGCCGGTTCCTCTTCGGCTACAACGTCCACATCGGGATGAAGTCGACCACCAGCCCCGAGGACGTCTTTGCCGCCTACGCATTTCGCGACGGGACCTTCCACGAAGAGCCGCTGGAGTTGATCGACGACGAGCAGTTTCGCCGCGATTTCGAGGAGCTGTTCAAGTACTACAAGAAGACCGTCTTTGCCAAGTTCGCCGAGATCGGGCCGTATCTCTATATGGTCTTTCGCATCAGCGACGACGTGAAGGACGTCAAGACGTTCAAGTGGCTGATCGAGGGCGACAGGCTGAAGTACGTCGACGCCCGCAGCGAACACGAGTTCCGCTTTCCCCCGCAACACGGCTTCGAGTGGACCCGAACCCATCGCGACATGCACCTGGCCGGGGAGCATCCGCACGTTTCGATCGAGGACCGGTTGTTCGTCGAGACGGTCGGTGGCGATCTGACGATCAAGATCGAGAACAACACCGAAAGCGGCGAGGGCATCTACGCCGAAGACGTCGACAACCCGGATCAGACACTCGACGACGCCGAAATCTTCTACGCCAGCCTCGGCAGCCTGATCCTGCTGAAGATCCGCCCGTATCAGGAGCAGCAATATCGCCACTTCGTCTATTGCGAAAAGACCCGCCAGGCGTTGCGGCTGGATACGCTCGAACAAGCCTGTGTGCTGTTGCCCGACGACCACGGGCTGATCTTCTCCAACGGCTACTTCCTGCAAACCGGCGAGTACAAGACGTTCGAGAGCGATCTTTCGGGAATGGTTTTCGGCGAGCGGATCGCCTCGCCCAACGGCGAGGATTTCCTCTACGTCTTCTACAATCGCCGCTCGGGCGTCTACATCCTGCTGCCGTACAACCTGATCGAACAGAAGGTCGACACGCCGATCGTCTGCAACGGCTATTCGTTGTTCGACGACGGCACGATGCTCTACTTCAAGTGCCACGACGACCCGCAGAGACACCACGCCGTCCAGGTCTGGCAGACGCCCTACACCGGGGCCGATTACGAGGCGCCCACCCAGGCCGATTCGTATCTCTACAAGATCGGCAACCGCGATATCGTCCGCGGCATGGCCGAGTGCCACGAGGTGCTGGGGCTGATCGCCAAGGAAGACACTTACGCCAACCTGTTCGTCGATCTGGCCAAGAAGACCGGCGACGTGATGGACGCCTACTATTGGCTGGGCGACGAGCAGACGTTCAGTTTGCGCACAGCTCTGGCGACGATCAAGGAAGCGGCCGACGCGGCCATTGCGGAGTATGACAAAGTCGTTGCCGTACGCCGCAACACCGAGGCGGAGTTCAAGCGCGTCGCCACGCAGACCCGCGATATCGTCTCCTCGATCCACTCCCGGCGATTCGAGGTGATCGGCGATTTCGTCTCCTCCTTGACCGACTTGCGGACGGTCCGCGGCGATATCATTTCGCTGCGCGATCTGCGCTACGTCGATTACGCCAAAGTCGACGCGCTGGAGGAGGAAGTCCAAGAGCATACCGACCGGGCCGCTAAGAACTGCGTTACGTTCTTGCTGAAGCCGGAATCGCTGGTTCCCTATGAAGAGTCGGTCGCCGCGCATCGCGCCGCGATCGACGGCCTGCAGAAGGTGACCGACGCCAAAGAGCTCGAAGAAAAGGTCACCACCAGCGCCTCCGAACTGGAGATGCTGATCGAGATCGTCAGCAACCTGAAGATCGACGACGCCACCCAGCGGACCGCGATCATCGACGGCATCTCGGGCATCTTCTCGCAACTCAACCAGACCCGCGCCGCGCTGAAGAACAAGCGGCAGGACCTGGCCAGCGTAGAGGGCGTGGCCGAATTCAACTCGCAGTTGAAGCTCTTGAACCAAGGCGTGGTCAACTATCTCGACGTCTGCGACACGCCCCAGAAGTGCGAAGAGTATCTGACCAAGCAGATGGTGCAGATCGAGGAACTCGAAGGCCGCTTCGCCGAGTTCGACGAGTTCGTGGCCCAACTTACCGAGAAACGCGAAGAGATCTACAACGCCTTCGAGAGCCGCAAGCTGCAGTTGATCGAAGCCCGCAACAAACGGGCCAACACGCTGCTCTCGGCTGCCGATCGGATCCTCAAAGGCATCAAGGCCCGGGTCGACGGCTTTACCACGGTCAACGAGATCAACGGCTACTTCGCCGCCGACTTGATGATCGAGAAGGTCCGCGACATCGTGGCCGACCTGACCGAGCTGGGCGATACGGTCAAAGTCGACGACGTCCAGAGCCGGCTGAAAACGATCAAAGAAGACGCCGTACGGCAGTTGAAGGACCGCCAGGACCTCTACGAAGAGGGCGAAAACGTCATCCGCTTGGGCAACCACCGCTTCTCGGTCAACAACCAGACCTTCGACCTGACCACCGTGTTGCGCGACGGCCGGATGTGCTACCATTTGACCGGCACCGACTTCTTCCAGCCGATCGAAGACGAGGAGTTTCTCGCGACGGTCGACGTCTGGGATCAGGAGGTCGTTTCCGAGAATCGCGAGGTCTACCGCGGGGAATATCTGGCCTACCAGTTGTTGCAGGCAGCCGGCAGCGACGGCGTTCCGGAGGCCGACGCGCTGAACCAGGCCGGCGACGACGAACTCTCGGCAACCGTGCAGCGTTTCATGGGGCCGCGATACGCCGAGGGCTATCTCAAGGGCGTCCACGACCACGACGGCGCGTTAATCCTCCGCGCATTGCTACGGCAACGGGCGGCCGTGGGGCTGTTGGGCTTCCATCCCCGAGCCCGGGCACTGGCCTCGGTATTCTGGTTTCAGTTTGCCGACGCCGAGCGCAAGGAGATGATCGCCGCGAAGCTCAACGGCTTCGGCGCGGTCGCCGAGCTTTTCCCCGACGCCGGCACGCAACAGCAGTATATCGCCGAGCTACAGGCGCTCGTCGGCGAATACGTCGAGGCGACCGGTGCCTTTCCGGCGCATCTGGCGAGTCAGGCCGGCGAGTACCTCTTCGCCGAACTCACCCGCGGCGGCCAGTTCGTCATCAGCCCGCGTGCGAGGGACCTTCATCGAGCGTTTGCCGCCCATCTGGAACAGACCCATTTCGTGGAGAAACACCGCCAGGGCGCCGAGGAAGTCGAGGGCGATCCGCATACGGCCTTCCTGTTGCACCGCGATTGGCTGACGGCGTTTCTGGCCACCCGTGACGACGAGGAGGAACAAGAGTTCGCCGACGAGGTGGCTGCACTGTTGCTGACCGACTCATTCGACGAAAGCCGCGTTGTCGAGGCCACGCTCAGCGAAGACCTCTCCGGCATGGTTGGCAGCCACGCGTTGATTGCCGAGGCGACGTATCATTTGAACTACAACGCTTTCCTGATGAAGCTGCAACAGTATCAGCAGGAGGTCGTGCCGCGTTTCGAGGCCTATGGGCGGTTGAAGAAGGAGTTGGTCGACCGAGAACGCGACCAGATGCGGCTCGACGAGTTCCGCCCCCGCGTGCTGACGTCGTTCGTCCGCAACCGACTGATCGACGAGGTCTATTTGCCGCTGTTGGGCGACAATCTGGCCAAGCAGATGGGCGTCGTCGGCGAGGGCAAGCGGACCGACCGCATGGGGCTGCTGCTGCTGATTTCTCCGCCGGGCTACGGCAAGACGACGTTGA
>CAYYNP010000197.1:0-19412 GCA_964472545.1 uncultured Planctomycetaceae bacterium
CCGTTGTGTCCAGATCAGTTTCCCGAGAAACGGACACCAGGGCGTGAACGGTTACATCATGCGTTTAGCCGCCGCCGACACGGCGGCGTGAGTTTGTAACACGCCATGGCAACGACACCGCCGTGCCGGCAGCGGCCAAACGAGGAAGGCGACAACATGCAACGACGCAGGACCGCCAACCGACGCCGTTTTCTGCAACTGTCGGCGGTCACGTTGGCGGCTCCGGCAGCGGCACTCACACGGACAGCCGCGGCCCAGCCCCGCCGTTTGGCGGTGTGGAAGTAGAGATCATACCATGAACCCGCTTTCCAACAGGAGCCTCACATGGCCTACGACGACGCATTGATCGTGGATCACATCAAAAGGACACACGACACGGACCTGCTCAGCGAACGGGAGAAGCATCTGGTGGGTCTGGCCGTGACAATCACGCGCGGATGCCAGGTCTGCACGCGGAACCGGATCGAAAAGGCCCGCAGCATCGGAATCTCCGACGACGAACTCAACGCACTGGTCGCGGTGACGGCAGCGGTCAACGGCGGCGTAGCGGCCGCCACCGCGCGCGTGGCATTCGGCATGGTCGAGCAGGAGAAGGCCGTGGGGTGTGGTGATGCCTGCTCACCGAGCCCGGAGTGAAGGAAGGCCGAAACGTGAAAGGCGCCGGGTGCCCGTGATCGGACGATTCCCGTCCGATGTGTGCCACTGCTTGCAGAACCGCTGGCCAACGGCTGCCTTGCGCGAAGGCACTGCTTGCCGGAGACCTTCAACGAAACGGAGACTTGCAAGCAGTGTCGTGCCGCCAGAGAGTTCGACGTGTTCCGTGGCAAGCAGTGGCACACAGTTCATTCTATACGGGCTACTACGGGCACGCGGCGGTTGCCCCCCGATGACCTGCGCGGTACAATCACCATTATCGGTCGCGGACGTTACTGTGCAGCGGCGCGCCGGGTTAGCGGTTTGGACTGCTCAGTAATACTAGTTCGGCGACGCGGGGAGACATAGAGCAATGCCGAAGACAACTATCTTCATCGGCTCGTCGTCCGGTGCGAGGTCGCAAGCAAAGAAGCTCGTCGCGGAACTCTCGTCCGCAACACTTGACTTCCTGCCGTGGTGGGAGGCCTTTACGCCCGGAAAAACACTGCTGGAGGAACTCGATGACATACGGGACAAGGTTCAGGGGGCTTTGCTGCTATTCTCGCCTGAATCAGAGACCACGATCAGGAAACAGAAGAAGCACGTCCCGAACCTGAACGTACTTTTCGAATTCGGCTACTTCTACGGTCACTTCGGCAAGCAGAAGGTCGCGATGATCAAGTACGGCAACTTCTTCTTGCCGTCCGATTTCGGCGGTTACATATGGATCACGGGAAGCAAGTTCTTCAAACCCAGTGCCGGGTACAAAGTGGGGAAACGCACCAACAGAGAATTCACGAAGTGGATTCAACAACTGTGAGATCGCCGAACCAAGCGATGCGCCCGATAAACGGGTGCGGATTGCGAACCTCTTGATAACGCAGGACTTGTTTGGCGACAATCAGGAGATCAGCAAGCGTCTTAGGCTGAGGGATCTGCCGGTCTAAGACGCAGATAGCGCGTCTAGGCCGAACGATCTACTGACCAAGTTAGATGGCATGAAAGCCAACCGGCATGGAAGGTCCAATGAACCGGGTTATTGAAGGTTCCGAACTCCCCTATCTCACACGCCCGCCCGACGGAGGCCGTTGCATCATCGCGATGGCGTACTACGACGACGTTGAGGAGCAGTTCGAGTGCTACGCCGGGCAACCTGGGGGGAAGTTCCTTCCTCTTCGCCCGCGGACGATGATCTGGGGGAGATATGTCGCAAAGTCGCCCGCAGACAGCGCTCGTGACGTTCATCTTCCGTTCTCCGAAACGGCTTTCCAGCACTTCTCGTTGCCTAACATGTGGTCATTAGTCGACCAGTTGGACCACGACCTTGAGAATGCTCTTTCATCGCTTCACAAGTACTTCGTGATCTTGCGCCATGCTCAAGCAACCGACGATGGAACGGCTGGATCACTTATCAGCACTGAGGTCGAATACGCGATTGGCAATCACCGGTCCTTTTACGATGTGATTCAACGGGTCGTGATGGCCATCAACTCGACTTACCATGCACACCCGTGTCGACTGAAGGACTCGTTCGCAAAACTGGCACAGAAGGAGACCGAGTATCTCTGCAGTCGATTGCAGCTTCCAGCGCCTATCGCACGGTTCTATAAGAGTCGCGCAGCTCTCTTCCTATTGCTGCGTGATATTCGTGACGACATTTTCCATCACGGGCATTCCCCAGGCACGGTGTTCGTGTTCGAAGACGGACTTGCCGTTAGAGTTGCCGATCGATTCAACCGTCGCCTAAAAGGCTTGGAGCTTTGGCCAGAGCATCTTTTGAAACCGAATGCAATCGGGGCTGTTCTCGCCGTACTGGAACTTATAGTTCGGGATATGCTTGATACAATGCAGAATCTCGGCACTGCCCTGATTGATAGCTTTGAGGAGTTGCCACTCGCAGTCGCCGAAGAATACCATGTTTACCTTCGGTCGCCACTTGCGCGTCATTTCCACCTGCTTCCCATGTACAAACAAAAGCACTGGTTCAATCCCGACGATATCCTAACACAGTTCTTAGAGTCTGCCCCTGACGATTAGCGGTCAATGGGAAGAGCGGGGCACGCCGTGAGCAGTGAATAGTGGTCGCGTGATTCGGCACGAGACGGTAGAACGCGGCCATGGCCAGACCACTTCGTATCGAATTCCCCGGGGCACTGTATCACGTCATGTCGCGCGGCAACGAGCGGCGGCGGATCGTTTGTGACGACACCCGACAGGAGTGGATCGAGTGGCTGCGGCGGCATCCAACTGGGGGCTCGCTGCGCTCGACCCCAGCCACCCCGACCATTAGTTGCCTTGTTACGCAGTGGTAGGCGAGCCGGCGGCGATCTCGGTCAGTTCGTCGCAGACCTCGCGTAGGGCGTGATAGCTGCGGTCGAAGACGGGCATCAACCGCCGATACGTCTCCCGGGCGGCCGATTGCGGTTGCTGCTTCGATTCGATGCGGATGAAGCGGTCGATCACCTCGAAGCCGTCGAACACGCCCGCCCCGACCCCACCGATCACGGCTGCACCCATTGAGGTGGCCTCTTCGAGCACGTTGGGTCTGGCGATCTCGAGGTTGTAGACGTCGGCCATGATCTGCCGCCAGACACGGCTCTTCGCGCCGCCGCCGATGACGGTCATCGCGTCGATCTCGACGTGCTCGCGAAAGATGCCGAGGATGATTTCGAGATTCAACGTGATCCCCTCCAACACGGCCCGCAACAGGTCTTCGCGACGGTGGGAGAGGTTCAGCCCGAGAAAGGCGCCCTTGGCGTTGGGGTCCCAGCGCGGCGAGCGTTCGCCCAGCAGATACGGCAGGAAGAGGAGCCCCCGGGCGCCGGGTGGGGAGGATTCGATCTGGCGGTCCATCAACACGTACGGGCTGATCTGTTCGCGGCGGGCCTGTTCGGTTTCGCTGCGGCAGATTTCGTTCTTGAGCCAGTTGAAAGAGGCACAGGCCGTCTGCATGGTGCCGGCGGCGTGGACGTGTCGCGGGAGGATATGGGCCCAGGAGACGGTGCGCATCTGTGGGTCGTTCACCGGCGACGTCGAGGTGATGCCGATCCAGGACGACGAGCCGACGTAGTTGTAGGCCATGCCCGGCGCAATGCAGCCGACGCCCACCGCCGCACACGATCCGTCGCCTCCGCCGACGACCACCGGCGTGCCTGCGGCCAGGCCGGTCGCTTCGGCCGCTTCCGGCGAAACGCCGCCGAGCACTTCGGTGGAGTCGAGCACCTCGGGCAGCCCGGCAGCATCGATCTCGGCGGCGTCGAGAATCGTCTCCGACCAACAGTATTCGCCCAGGTCGAAGGCGTTGGTGCCCGACGCGTCGGACGGATCGGTCGCCATGCGGCCGGTGAGCCGGAAGTTGACGTAGTCCTTGGCGTTGAGCATCTTGTGCGTGCCTTGGTAGACGTCCGGCCGGTGGTCCTTCAGCCACATCAGCTTCTCGATCGAGTAGGAAGCGCTGGCTCGATGTCCGGTGATCCGATAGAACTCCTCCGGCGAGAGCTTCTCGAGCAGCCGCTCGGTCTGTTCGACGGCCCGTTGGTCGCAGTAGATGATCGACGGTCCCAGCGGTTCTCCCCGGCGATCGACGCAGAGGCAGCCCATCATCTGGCCGCTGAGGGCCACCGCGGCGATCTCTCGCGGATCGACGTTGGCCAGCAACTCGCGCGTACTGCCACAAACCGCCTCCCACCAGTCGGCCGGGTTCTGCTCGGCCCAGTTCTGGTGGAAGTAGTTGGTCTCGTAGGCGTGCGTTTTAGCGGCGACCAACTCGCCGTCGACGGTGAACAGCGTGGCCTTGTTGCCGGAGGTGCCCAGGTCGTGGGCTAGCAGGAAACGCTTCATCGCCGAGGTCCCTTTCTGCGCGATGGTGCAGTTGTGCGTGCCACTGCTTCGCAGAAGCAGTGCCGCTTGTGTCGCTCACCGAAGGCACTGCTTCTGCGAAGCAGTGGCACACATTCGCCCGACGCCTTGCCGGCCCTGTCTACTTCCGCCCACTACGCCGCAACCGTTCGGCCTTGCGCAAATCGTCGACGGCCGGACGAAGCTGGTACGCGTCGATGTAAACCAGCGCCCGCTTGATATAGTTCTGCGGTCGATCGGGGTGCTCGGCGATAGCTTCCGTCCATTGGGCGATCGTACCGTCGACGTACTTGTTTTCGGGATCCGGGTCGACGCGTTCGCGGCGGGGCTCCTCGTACTGCGGGTCGAGGCAGTAGGCCAGAGTCAAATCGGCCACCGCCTCCCGCAACCGGCCCAGTCTGGCCAGCGCCGTGCCGCGAGTTACGATGGTCACGGCGTACTGCGGGTCGAGTTCGATCGCCCGGCTGCACTCGGCCACGGCCTTGCGATAGAGGCCGAGTTCGATCCAGATCTCGGCCCGGTTGTTGTAAGGGAAGGTGTACGCCGGGTCGAGTTGTGTGGCGCGGTCGTAATCGGCCAGAGCCCGATCGAAATCGCGCTTGCCGAAGTAGGCGATTCCACGATTGTTGTAGGCCCAGGTGAAAGTCGGGTCCAAGCGAATCGCCTTCTGACACGCGGCCAGCGCCTCGTTGAATTGGCCGCGGCCGAGCAGTAGATTCGCCCGGTTGTTGTAGTCGTGGGCCGACTCGGGGCCGCTTTCGACCTGTGGGACGAAGGACATTTGGGGCCCTCCGACGGGCTGGCCCAACGCGAGCGCCGGCGGCACGAGCAGGATTCCACTGCCGGCCAACAACCAGATGGCCGTTCGCGTTGCGATCGTGTTGTGTGGACGAATCATAGCTTCGTTCCTTTCTCGAGCCCCGGGGGAAACGATCAACGCACTCAGCACAAGCTCGAGCTTAGCACCGGCCGCGGCGATTGCAAGCGGTTTCTTCCTCCTTTGCGGAACGCGAGTACGAGTCGCCAAACGGGGGAACGCATTGCACGAATCGGCAACGGCATCCTTTGCAGTCACGACCTCCGGGCAGTAGGATAAAGGCCCTCAATGCTGCCCGCCGGTACCTTGTCACCGAAGCTGCCTCGGAGGAACACCTAATGCTCCAATCTGTCGATCGAAGGACCACTGCTCTGATGCTCGGAGTCGTACTGCTGGGTGGCCGGGCAGAGTCCCACGGCACCGAAGTGGCCGAACTGCGCCCGCTCGCGGAAACTGCGGCAGTGCCCGGCGAGGCCGACTGGCTGGTCGCACCGATCGAGCGCACGGCCGGCGTCTATCGAACGCAGCGCGACGGCGAGATCGTGCTGGACAACGGATTGATCCGCCGCACGTTCCGGCTGAATCCCAACGGGGCCACCGTCGGACTGGACAACCTGATGACCGGCCAGGCCGTGATCCGCGGCGTGAAGCCGGAGGCGAGCGTGACCATCGACGGCACGCGATACGACGTCGGCGGGTTGAAGGGACAGCCGAACTACGCTTATCTGGCGCCCGAATGGCTCGACGCGATGCAGGCCGATCCGGGGGCGATGCAGTTGGTCGGCTTCGAGGTGGGGCGGCCCGTCGCGCGGATGCAATGGAAGCGGGTACGCCACCACGCCCCCAACGCCGTCTGGCCGCCGCGGGGAGTGCATTTGCGTTTCGACTACGCATTGCCGAACGCCAACGGCGCGGAAGAAGCAGACAAGCCCGGGATCCGCGTCGGTGTGCATTACGAACTCTACGACGGCGTACCGGTGACGTCGAAGTGGATCACGGTCCACAATCCGACGGAGAAGACGATCACCGTCGACCGGTTCACCAGCGAGATCCTGGCGGTGATCGAACACGCCAATTGGGTCGAGAAGCGCGAGGGCGTGCCGTTGCCGCGGCCCGACGTGTTGCACGTGGAGACCGACTTCGCCTTCGGCGGCTTCCAATCGGCCAACGCCAACCGCCATGTGGTCCACTGGCGGAGCGATCCGCAGTTCACCTCGCAGGTCAACTACCTGCGCCAGATGCCCTGCCTATTGGTCGTCGAGCCGACGTACGGCCCGGCGATCAACGTGAAGCCGGGCGACACGTTCGAGAGCTATCGCGCGTTCACGCTGGTCCACGATTCGAGCGAGCGCGGCCGCCGCGGGCTGGCGCTGCGGCGGATGTATCGCACGATCGCCCCGTGGGTCACCGAAAACCCGTTGATGATGCACATGCGCACGGCCAACGTGGCTGCCGTACGTGGCGCGATCGATCAGTGTGCGGAAGTCGGGTTCGAGATGCTGATCCTCTCCTTCGGCAGCGGGTTCAATATCGAGAACGAATCGCCGGAGTATCTGGCCGCCTGGAAGGAGGTGGCCGACTATGCCCGATCGAAAGGCGTCGAGATCGGCGGCTACTCGCTCTTGGCCAGCCGGCGGGTGGGCGGGGGCAACGACGTCGTCAGCCCGGCGGGACAGAAACCGACCTTCGGAAACTGTCCTGCCCTAACCAGTCCCTGGGGACAACAGTACTTCCGCAAGCTCTACCGCTTCTTCGACCAGACCGGCTTTAGGCTGCTGGAGCACGACGGTTCCTACCCCGGTGACGTCGACGTGACGCCCCGCCCGCCGCTGCAGAAGGGCGAGCAGGATTCCCGCTGGGTGCAGTGGCGGGTGATCAGCGATTTCTACAAGTGGTGTCGGGCCAACGGGGTCTATCTCAACGTGCCCGACTTCTACTACCTGGCCGGCTCGACCAAGTGCGGCATGGGCTACCGCGAGGTCAACTGGTCGTTGCCCCGCGCACAACAAGTGATCCACGCACGGCAGAACATCTTCGACGGCACACGCACCAAGACGCCCAGTATGGGCTGGATGTTCGTGCCGCTGACGCAATACCACGGCGGCGGCGCGGCGGCCACCGTCGAGCCGCTCGACGAACACCTCGACCATTACGAGCGGATGATGGCCGCCAACCTGGGTGCCGGCGTGCAGGCCTGTTATCGCGGTCCCCGGCTCTACGACACCGAGCGGACCAAGGCCGCCGTGGCCAAGTGGGTCGCCTGGTACAAGCTGTATCGCGACGTCCTCGAAAGCGACGTGATCCACAACGCCAGCCGCCGGGCCGACGGCCGCGGCCTCGACTGGCTGCTTCACGCCAACCCCCGCCTGCCGCAAAAGGGCCTGTTGATGGTCTACAATCCGTTGGATCGTTCGGTCGAACAGACGATTACGTTGTCGCTCTACTACACCGGATTGACCGACACGGCCAAGATCCGCCGCGAAGAGGGCCCGGCGAAGGCGTACACGCTCGATCGGCAGTATCGGGTCAAGCTCCCGGTGCAAGTGCCGGCGCAGGGGCGGACGTGGTTTGTGATCGAGTAGCGTTTCGGTTGGAGACCTCGATTGAGTGCAGATCACGTCAGAATGTGAGTTTATGCGCCGGGCTGAATTTATGCCCGGGGCTAACTTCTTGTTAATTCGCCCGGCTGATGCACGATCTCTGTGGTCTCGGTGGTCTCTGTGGTGGTCTCGTGTTCTTCTAACTCGTTGTCACCAAGAGGTTTGCGCGAGTCACACAGAAGACGCCAGCGTGCCTGGTGAGCGACATTCGCCGCCGTCACGTTGAATGAAGCCTGCCAGACGCGCGGGTCTTCAATCCCGACGATACCTAAAATAGGCTGAGCAAGCCCCCTCGGTGGATACCATCGGCGCGCCCAGCGGATGGTCCGGCGTGCAACCGGTGCCGAAGACGGGACAGTCGGGCGGACGCTTGTGGCCTTGGAGGACTTCGCCGGCGAGGCACTCGGGCGGCTCGTCGGCGGTGATCTGCTCGACACCGAAGCGGCGGGCGGCGTCGTAGGCGGCGTAGCGCTCGCGGAGCGTCAGGCCGCTCTGGGGGATTTGGCCGATCCCGCGCCATTTCTGCGGCACGCGGCAGAATGCCTCTTCGACCTGCTTGAGCGCCGCCCGATTGCCTTCGGAGCGAACGCTCCGAGTGTACTGGTTCTCCACCTCCGCGCGGCCCGCCTCGAGTTGCTCGACGCACATCAGCACGCCTTGGAGGATATCCAGCGGCTCGAAGCCGGTGACTACGATCGGCACGCCGTACTGCTCGGCCAGCGGGCGGTACTCTTCGACGCCGGTGATCGTGCAGACGTGTCCCGCGGCCAGGAATCCTTGTACGCAGTTCGACGGCGCATCGAGCACGGCTCGGATCGCCGGCGGCACGAGCACGTGGGAGACCAGCAGCGAGAAATTTTCCACGCCCAGCCGGGCTGCCTGTACCACGGCCATCGCGTTGGCCGGGGCGGTCGTCTCGAACCCTACGGCAAAGAAGACCACCTGGCGGTCGGGCTGCTTGCGTGCCAAGGCCAAGGCGTCCATCGGCGAATAGACCACGCGGACGTCGCCGCCTTCCGACTTGACCGTGAGCAGGTCCTTCTGCGAGCCGGGTACGCGGAGCATGTCGCCGAAGGAACAGAAGATCACCTCCTGCTGCGAGGCAATGGCCACGGCCTTGTCGATAATCTCGATCGGCGTAACGCAGACCGGACACCCCGGGCCGTGGATCAACGTGATCTGCGATGGGAGCATCGCGTCGAGGCCGAAGCGGAGGATAGAGTGCGTCTGGCCGCCACAGACTTCCATGATGTTCCATGGCCGGGTCGTCCGGCGGTGGATCGCCTCGGCCAGGTGTCTGGCATTCTCGGCATCGCGATACTCGTCGACGTACTTCACGGTAACTCCTCTGCGATCGCGTATCTCACGGCGTATCCTCCGCGATCGAGTCTTCGATCTGTTGCAGGCAGGCGAAGATCTCCTCCGCCTCGGCCTCGTCGATCTGGCTGATGGCGAAGCCCACGTGTACCAGCACGTATTGGCCGATCTGCACGTCGGGCGTGTAGGCCAGGCAGACGTCTTTGAGGATCCCGCCGAACTCGACCTTGCCCATGGCCAGGCCGTCTTGCTCGCTGATCTCGATCACTTTGCCGGGGATAGCTAAACACATGGAGCGTTATCCTGACGCATTGGCTTGCAGTGCGGCGACGCGGATCTGCCCGAGCGCGATGCCGCCGTCGCCGGGCGGAACACGCCGATGAGTGTACACGTTGAAACCCGCCCCCGACAACCGGCCGCGGACGCGCTCGCTCAATAGCGCGTTCTGAAAACAGCCGCCGCTGAGCACGACCTGGCCGCATCCGGCACGGCGCGCGATCATCACGGCCGTCTCGGCCAGGGCGTTGTGGAACTTCGCCGCGATACGGCCGACCGGTTCGCCTGCCACGCGATCGGCCAGCACGGCGCGGACCATCGGCTCCCAGTCGGCCACGGCCGGTGTGTCGTCGCGAAGCGGCAACGGGTAGGCGGCCTGCTCATTCACGTCGGCCGCAAACTCCAACGCCATCGCCGCCTGGCCCTCGAAGCTGATCTCCGTCGGCAGCCCACAGAGCACGGCCACGGCGTCGAACAGCCGGCCCATGCTGCTGGTCCGCGGGGCATTGAGCGAGCGGGCGAGTGCAGTTGCCAACAGGTTCAGGTCCGGGTGCTCGCGTTGGAAGGCTTCGGGGTGGCTGGTGGCTGAGCGCAGCGAAGCCCCAGATGCGTTTGGCCGGGAGGATCTGCCTGCCTCTCGTTGTTGATCCTCCTGGGGCACCGCTGCGCTCTTCCCCAGCCACCCTTGGCTTCTCCCATCCGCTTGCCAAAGTCTGGCGACTTCGGCTACCGCGTTTTCGCCCATGATCTCCCACAGCAGCCCCAACGCCGACCGCCACGGCTGACGAACGGCTTGGTCGCCGCCGGGCAGCGCGAAGGTGCGCAGATGGGCCACACGACTGAATTCGGCCCCTTGGCAGACCAACGCTTCGCCGCCCCAAACCGTTCCGTCGGGGCCGAAGCCGGTGCCGTCAAAGGCCAGCCCTAGCACGGGCCCCTGCAAGTCATGCTCGGCCATGCAGGCAGCCACGTGGGCATGGTGATGCTGCACGCGGACCAGCGGCACGCCCCACTTGGCGGCCAGCGATTCGGCCTGCCGGGTCGAGGCGTAGTCGGGGTGCAGATCGCAAGCCACTACCTCCGGCAAAACGTCGAAGAATTCGATCAGATCGGCAATCGCCCGGCGGTGGACTTCAATGCTCAGCACGTTGTCCAGGTTGCCCACGTGCGGGCTGAGGACGACCTGTGTACGTTGCACGTTGGGGTGGCTGGTGGCTGAGCGCAGCGAAGCCCCGGGGCCGTGGTGCGTCGAGACGCACCCTACGTTCTCGTTCTCCTGGGGCACCGCTGCGCTTTGCCCCAGCCACCCTTGGTCGTTTTCGTCCGACCGAGACGAACCGAAGGCCAGCCCCACCGTGTTCTTCAAATGCGCGCCGGTAGCCAGAATCGCCGGACTGTCGTGGTGCAACGTAATCGGCCGCGGCGCGTAGCCCCGGGCGCGGCGAAGAACTTGCAGGCGCTTGGCATCCAGCCGCACGAGCGAATCGTCGACCGGGCGGACGATCGGACGGTCGTGGGTGAGGATCACGTCGGCGATCGACCCCAGGCGCCGGATCGCGTCGCCGGTGGTCGTCGCCATCGGTTCTTCGGAGAGATTCCCGCTCGTACAAACCAGCGGCCGTGCTACCGCCGACATCAGCAGGTGGTGCAACGGCGTGTAGGGCAACATCACGCCCAGGTAGGGATTGCCCGGGGCGACGCCGTCGGCGATGGCTTGCCGGTCGGAGTGGTCGGGGCGTGAGTCGGGGTGGCTGGGGCAAAGCGCAGCGGTGCCCCAGTTCTCGCTTTCTGGGGCACCGCTGCGCTTTGCCCCAGCCATCCTCGGAATTGCACCAGCTCGCCGCAGCAACACGATCGGCGCCGCCGGCGACCCCAGGGCCGCGGCCTCTTTCGCCGATACGTCACACCAACGACGGGTCTCGTCGAGCGAGCCGATCATCACCGCCAACGGGCGATCCGGCCGTTGCTTCCGCCGCCGCAACCGCGCGACGGCTACGGCATCGGTGGCGTCGACCAGAAGTTGAAACCCGCCGAGTCCCTTCAACGCCACGATGCGTCCACGGGCGATCTCTTCCACGGCGGCGGATAGCGCAACCTCCTTCGCAGCGATCTGCTGCCCGGTTGAACTGAGCAATCGCAGCGCCGGCCCACACGCGGGGCAGGCGATCGGCTGCGCATGAAACCGCCGATCGGCCGGCTCGTCGTATTCCGCCCGACACGCCGTACACATCGCAAACCGGGCCATCGACGTCCGCGGCCGGTCGTACGGCAACCGCTCGATGATCGACCATCGCGGCCCGCAATTGGTGCAGTTGGTGAACGCATAGCCGTAGCGGCGCTCGCCCGGCGTGCGAATCTCTTCGAGACACTCGGCGCACGTGGCCAGGTCCGCAGGAATCACCGGCCGCGGAGCCGCCGGGCCGGAGGCCGAGAGGATCTCAAACGTTTCGCCGTCGGGGCCGTCCTCGCAATCAATGCGGTCGATCTGCACCGCATCGATCGTAGCCTGTGGCGGATGCCGCCGGTGGAGGTCCTCGACGAACGTGTCCAGCGCGTCCGCCGCGCCCTGCACTTCGATCCGCACACGGTCCGATTCGTTGCGAACCCACCCGGCCAACTCCCCCGTCCGGGCCAGGTTGTAGACGAACGGCCGAAACCCCACCCCCTGCACCACGCCGCGAACGACGATCGCCAGACGCCGGGGGGTGTCGTTGGGATGGCTTTGTGAAGTCACGCTATGTTGTGAGGGAACGGGAAACAGAATGTAGGGTGCGTGAAACGCACCACAGCGTCTGGCACTGGTGCGTTGCACGCACCCTACGAATCTCGAGACGCGCAGCCGATCACCTAAGTGTACGCCCCGTGCGGCGAATGACCAAGCCACGGGAGGGCGCCAATGTGCCGCCGTTCTGGTAGGCTTTGTCTCGCACAACCCGGTACTGGAATCCCTCGTCATGCACTGGATGATCTACGGCGCCAACGGACACACCGGCCGGGCGATCGCTCGGGAGGCGGCGGTGCGCGGCATGCGGCCTACTCTGGCGGGCCGAAATGGGCCGCAGATCGAAGCTTTGGCCGACGAGTTGGACTGTCCGAGCCGTGTGTTTGCGTTGAACGAGAACCCGTCGCAACTCGCCGGACAACTCGAAGCCGTCGACACGCTGCTGCACTGTGCCGGCCCGTTTTCGCAGACCGCCGAGCCGATGATCGACACCTGCTTGCAAGTTGGGGTCAATTATCTCGACATCACCGGCGAGATCGACGTGATCGAGACCGCCGCGGCGCGCGACGACCGGGCACGGCAGGCCGGCGTGTGCCTGATACCGGCCGTGGGCTTCGACGTCGTGGCCACCGACTGCCTGGCGGCCACATTGGCCCGGCGGATGCCCGAAGCGATTCGCCTGCAACTGGCTTTTACCATGCCGCGGCGCGTCTCCACGGGCACGGCCCGCACCGTGCTCGAAGGCCTTGCCGACGGCGGCCGGGTGCGGATCGACGGCCAAATCACCAAGGTGCCGCACGCCTATCGCACCATGCGGGTGCCGTTTCGCGACGGCCCCCGCCGGGCCGTGACGATCCCTTGGGGCGACGTGTCCTCGGCGTATCACACCACAGGCATCGGCAACATCGAGGTCTACGCGGCCCTGCCAAACTCACAGATCCTCGGGCTTCGCCTCGGTCGACACGTGCTGCGGCTGCGTCCGGTTCGAGCCCTGTTCGGCGGGTTGCTGCGGCGGTCGCTCGGGGCTGCGGCACCGGATCCCGACGAACCCTTGGTGGCCTCGATTTGGGGACGCGTTTGCGACACGGAGGGCAACACTTCGGAAGCGACGCTGCAAACGCCCGACGGATACCGCTTTACGGTTGCGTCTGCGTTGGCATCGATCGAGCGTATCCTCGCTGGCGACGTTGGCTGCGGTTTCTCTACGCCAGCTTCAGCATTCGGCCCGGAATTCGTCCTCAAGCTGCCCGGCACCGATCTGCAATAGGGCCTTTCCGGTAACGCCTTTGCACTCACGTCGGGACCGGCCGAACTCTCACAATCCGGCCGCGCGCCACTTGCCGGCGCCCCCCTGGGTGATACAATGTATTACCCAAACGCAATGCACTCGGCAATCGGACCGGACGATGAACGGCAAGAGAAAACAGGACACCGTGACCTTCAAGGTGGACCCCCCGCTTTGGGAGGCCCTACAAGGCATCCCGAACCGGTCGGAGTTCATCCGTTCGGCAATCCTCTCGGCATTGGACGGGGCGTGCCCCCTTTGTCGGGGTACAGGCAACCTCACGCCCGATCAGCGAAAGCACTGGGACACCTTTGCCAGGACCCACAATCTGGCGGAGTGCGACGACTGTCATGCCGTCCATTTGGTGTGCGCTGCCGACGCCGACATATTGCACGACGGGTCTTGACGCTGCCGCTTTCCGCCGGGCCACCGCCGCAACCTCCCGAAGACAACCGTTGATGCACGACCGCCCACACACACATCGCAGCCTGCTCGGAGGCATCGGCCATGAACTGAAGGCCCACGCGCCCTTCACGCTGGCCGGCTCGCTGACGGGCGTGGCCTTGATGGTGGTGATGTTCTACATGCACGTGCCGGCGGAATCGTCGGAGATGCTCTTCGAGTGGGTGTTTCATCCGGCCCACGTCTTTCTCAGCGCGTTGGTCACCGCCGGTCTCTACCGGCTCTACGGACGCGGCGGTTTGCTGGCCACGGTCGTGGTGGCCTACGTCGGCAGCATCGGCATCGCCACGCTCAGCGATTGCGTTATTCCCTACGCCGGCGAGTCGCTACTGGGGTTGTTGCAGGATTGCGAGCCGCTGCACCAATGCGACCACCCGCACGATCACGCCGGCCACGCAGTTCACGCCCACGTACACCCCGGCTTCCTGGAGATGTGGTGGCTGATCAACCCGCTGGTTCTTGGCGGGATCGCCTTGGCCTGCGTCTGGCCGAGGACGCGATTCTCCCACGCCGGCCACGTCTTGCTGAGCACCTGGGCGTCGTTGTTCCACTTCACCATGGCGCTGGACGGCCATCTCGATCTGCTGGCGGTTGGCGTCGTGGCGGTGTTCCTGTTCCTGGCCGTGTGGATTCCCTGCTGCACGAGCGATATCGTGTTTCCCATGCTGTTGGCCAAGCCGCGGACCCGTGAAGGGGAGGATTGCTCATGATCGATCGCGTGTCGGCCGTATTGCCGGTTCCCGTCGGCAGGCGAGTCGGTGTCCTTCTGCTGGCGGCAATCGCCGGCGTCGGCTGCTTGACGGATCGAGCCCATGGCCAACTCGACCTCGGTAAGCTGCCGCTGCCCACCATGGGCGGAAAACAGTTCTGGGCCGACGAGTTCTTCTTCCACCAGTGGCGGATCCAACGCAACGCCCTCAACGGCGAGTGCCGCCTGCTCGACGCACACAACTTCCGCCACGCCTCGGGCACGTTCGCCGAGTGTCGGGCCGAACTCCGGCAGATTGCCCAACGCGAGAAACTCCCACCGATGAAAGGCAAGGCCGTGATCGTATTGCACGGCCTCTTCCGCAGCCGCTCGTCGATGAGCGGGCTCGGCAAGTTTCTCGAAGAGAAAGGCGGGTATACCGTCTTCAACGTGGGATACCCCAGCACCCGACGCGACGTGGGCGGACACGCCCGCTCGCTGGCGCGGATTATCGAGAACCTCGACGGCATCGAAGAGATCAACTTCGTCGCCCACAGCATGGGCAACATCGTGGTACGACACTATCTGGCCGACCGGCAACGGCGGCAATCGCTCGCCCGGGCGGCTCGAGCGAAGACCGGCGACGATCGTGCCGAGAAGACAACACCACGCATCAACCGCTTCGTGATGCTGGCCCCGCCAAACCACGGTTCGCTGATCGCGTTGACGCTGGCGGAGAACAAGTTGCTGAAGGCCGTCACCGGCGACACCGTGCGCCAAGTCGGCGCCGGCTGGGCCGAATTGCAGGGTCGCCTGGGCACGCCCAATATCGAGTTCGCCATCATCGCCGGCGGCAAAGGTGACGGCGAAGGATTCAATCCGCTCTTGCCCGGCGACGACGACCTCACGGTCACCGTCGCCAGCACGCGATTGGCCGGGGCGCGAGATTTCTTGCGGCTGCCGGTGACGCATATGAACCTGATGAACGACCCGCGTGTCCAGCAATGCGCGCTGCGGTTCCTTCAGCACGGGCATTTCGTTTCCGCTGCCCGACGCCAACCCATCGCAAAGTCCGGCGAACAACCCGCCGAACGGCCCGACCGCTGACGACCAACGGGCGATGACCGACGGGCACACGTCGAAAGGGCCGAACGAGCAATGACAAGCCAGGCAAGTCCCGAGCGCGGCCGGATCGCCGGTGTGGACTACGGCACGGTGCGGATCGGGATCGCGCTGTCGGACCCCGGCCGGACGATCGCCAGCCCAATGGAGAACTACACCCGCCGCGGTGTCGACCAAGACGCCGCCCGATTCCGGCGGTTGGTGGCCGAGGAAGACGTTACGCTATTCGTGGTCGGCCTGCCCGTACATCTCGACGGCAACGAGAGTCAGAAATCGCTGGAAGCCCGGCAGTTTGGCGGTTGGCTGGCCGACGCGACGGGCGTGCCGGTGGAGTATTTCGACGAGCGTTTCACCAGCATTGAGGCCGAGCAATCCCTCTGGGGGGCAAACCTCACCCATAAACGCCGCAAAAAGCGCCGCGACATGGTTGCCGCCCAGATGATGCTCGCCGGGTACCTGGAGTCGAACAGGAAGGGAGACGACCGTCCTGAATCGCTGGACTAGCCCCCCTTTGGTGTGTTCTGCGGAGCAAAACTGATAAGGGTCGCCCCAGGCAGCGGTCGGGCCGGCCGATTTCGGATCGCGAAACCCACGGGCCCCCCGTTTGACACTCCGCAGCCGCTCGGTAGAATACAGCCCCTGTATCGAGTGAGCCCTGTAGAATGTGAGTTCGTGCGGGGCGAACACGCCCACGGAAGGCCGGTCAAGACCCGGCCGCGTAGAAGGTGCTATCTTTCTGATACGGACCGGTTATGAGCCGGGTGCATAGCTCAGTTGGTTTAGAGCGCGTCCCTGATAAGGACGAGGTCCGAGGTTCGAATCCTCGTGCACCCACTTGTTCTAAGTCTCGCCGAATCTTGGTGTTAGATACCTGCCGACGGTCGGCAGTGCGGCCTGAAATCTGAGAGCCAAAACGGTACATACCGTTTTGCGCCCCTCCCGCTCAGGAGACCGCACAGATGCCGAAACTTCTTCACGCGACCCCCAAGTACCGGAAACACCGCGCCTCTGGACAAGCTGTCGTAGCAATTGGGGGTACGGACCACTATCTTGGTCCCTACCGTAGTAAGGCGAGTCGGATCGAATATGACCGACTCATCGCCGAATGGCTGGCCAACGGTCGTCAGGCCACAGTGAGCACGGCCCAAAGGCACGATCTGACCGTGGCGGAAGTGCTCGCGCGCTACTGGCAGTTCGCTGAGCAGCACTACCGCAAAGACGGGAAGCCCACCAGTACCTTGGGGGATATCCGGCGCGCTCTCAGCGTCGTTCGGCGGCTCTACGGCCACACGCCGGCACAGGATTTCGGCCCACTCGCACTCAAAGCGGTACGCCAGAAAATGGTCGAGAGCGGCGTGTGCCGAGACACGGTCAACAAACGCACCCGCACCATCAAGCGCGTCTTCAGGTGGTCGGTGGCGGAGGAACTCCTTCCGCCGGCCGTATATCACGGTCTGTCGACCGTCGAGGCGCTGCAACGAGGCCGTACGCCGGCACCGGAATCCGAGGGAGTCGCCCCGATCCCCGAGGCAACCATCCAGGCAACCCTGGCTCATCTTGCACCGATCGTGGCAGACATGGTCGCCTTTCAGCGTCTGACGGGTGCCCGGCCTAGCGAGGTCTGTATCATCCGCCCATGCGATGTCGACCGTTCTGGCGACGTGTGGTCCTACCGCCCGGCGGATCACAAGATGGCCCATCATGGCCGCAAACGGATTGTCTTCATTGGCCCTAAGGCGCAAGACATTCTTCGGCCCTATCTGCTGCGAGAAGGCGAGTCGTATTGCTTTAGTCCTCGGGAATCGGAGCAGAAGCGCCGAGCGAAACAGAGGGTTCAGCGGAAGACGAAAGTCCAGCCTTCCCAATTGAATCGACGAAAGCGAAATCCCAAGAGGAAAGTTGGATCGCACTACACGCGTGACAGCTACCGTCGTGCGATCCACCGGGCGTGCGACAGCGCCGGCGTGGAACGCTGGGGCCCGAACCGACTTCGGCATAGTTGTGGCACGGAGGTCCGGCAGAGGTTCGGCCTAGAGGCCGCACAAGTGACCTTGGGGCATGCGACAGCCGACATCACTCAAGTCTACGCGGAACGCGACGAGGAACTGGCACGCGCCGTCATGCGGAAGATTGGCTAGTTGGAATCTGACCGCAGACAGATAACGGGACTCTCGTGCCAACGTAACGGTAGCCGGGAGTCCCTTTCTGCATAAGGGAAAGTCAATCCGCTGGCCGGACGGAGGAGAACGTTAGATGCCCAAACTGCAATGCAAGCACCGTGGTGAGCAAATCTCGGTCCGGCCCACGGACTTCGGCGATGCACCGGAATACGATTGCAGTCACCCGGACCATACTTCTTGTACGGCCGCAGAGTGTATCGGATGCGCGGACTGGCGGTCGGAGGATGAGGCGCCAAAAGAGGATCGCCTGCTGGAGCTGTATTCTATACTCGACGAACTGGATGACGAGGCAACGGAGCTGGAGGGGCTTTTAGAATCCGAGCAGGAGAGCCTTGGAGCAGGTCAGAGGTTGGATTGGGACGCTTTCGCACCCGAATTACACCGTCTAGAGGGCTTGTTGGGGCACTACTTGCTACGAGAACCTTTCGGAGTGGACCTCGGGGGCTTTCGCAAGGCCGTCGAATCGATCAAAGCAGCCTATGCAATCGGATACGGACGCTCTGGTCGGCGGACTCTCGCAAGAACTCGAAGGGAATTGGACAAGGCCATACAGATTCTCGTGGAGTCTCAGGTCATCCTGGGCGATCTGATGTGCCGGCTCGAAAAGGCAAAAGTCGGAGAGAAGACCGTCCTCGAATTGCACCAGGCGCGGCAGGTGAAGCCCGACGGGGAAATACCCGTCCTCGACGAGCTGGAGCGCGAAATACTTGACGCGTTGGATGGTGTCGCGATGACCGCAGATAGACTCTGCGTTTCCCTGTCCGTCAGTCGCAGCACGCTGTTCGGGGGCAAGGACAAGCAAGGAGGCCTTCACGGACTTCGCAGGAAGGGCCTTATCAAGAACGACCGAAAGGTCGGCGGCTACTATCGGCCAGACGCGCCTCCGCGGCCGGAATCATACTGAAGTCGAACTGAACTTTGGTGACATGTTGCATATCCTAGCGTGCAGTGACAGTTTCAATTGCCTGCACCTGAGGATACTGCGATGCCGATTGACATCACCAAAGAGTCGCTTATTTCTTTGACCGAGGCGACGAAGCACCTTCCGCGGCGCCGTCGTGGCAAGCGTCCGCACGTTTCGACACTCCACCGCTGGGCTTCGCGCGGCTGCAAGGGCGAGTATTTGGAGGTCGTGCAGGTCGGTGGCACCCGCTGCACCTCGATCCCGGCACTCGCGCGATTCTTTGACCGGCTTCGCAACCGGGAACACGACGCGCCGGAATCCGCCAGCCCAACACACGAGGAGGCCGTCATCGAAGCCGATCGTGTCTTGGATTCGGCGGGAATCTAGGAGTTCACGTGCATGGACATAGGGTATCGCTCCGCCGGGAGTCTCCGACATGGTCAATAACCCCCCCGCGCAAAGCAAACGGTCGCCGGCCGACAAGCCGGCACGGACGTCGACCCCACCCGCAACCGGCCGAAACGGCCGAAGAACGCGATCCGAGAAGG
>CAYYNP010000198.1:0-19291 GCA_964472545.1 uncultured Planctomycetaceae bacterium
CAGGTTCTCTCGGGCCACGGCTTGGTCTTCCGTTTCCAGCAGTTGCCACAACCGTGCCGGAGGGCAGCACGTCTTGAAATCCAATTCCCCCCAGATAGGGGCATTGATTCTGGCTGCCAGTTTGGGATAATGCCGTTTCTCCAAACGCCGTTTCCCGAGGAGGACGGGCCAGTCCTTGAGGGAATCGGCAGGACCCGTGTAGCAAGGGCATCAACGCCAGGGAGGTTGGCTATGGGTCGTTTCTTCGGAAGATCCTCTCACGTTGGTCGGATCGGTCGCGCGCGGCGGGCCGGGTACAATTCGCCGTTCGGGCACGATCCGCGTCGTGGCCGCCGTACTCGACGTTGTGCATTCGAGCCGCTGGAGCATCGCACGCTGCTCGACGGCAGCGGGCTTTCGGTGGGCGACGATTCCTATGCCGTGTTGCCCGACACGACGCTGCACGGCGGGCTCGTCAACGGCACGTTCGAGGCCGGCGGGATGACCGGCTGGGCGCCCTACACGACGCCCGGCGGAACGCTCGGTGGGGCCGGCTTCCCCGACATCGTGTCGTTCGACACCAACGGCGACGGCGTGAAGACCAACAGCCTGCAACTGATGGTCGGCGACGGCGGCGGCGGCGCCTACCAGGACGTGGCGTTGGCGGCGGGTGAGGTGACCATCACGGTCGACGTGGCGACCACTTGCCCGGTGGCAAATCCCGAAGGCGGCTTGTTCGAGTTGCTGCTCGACGGAGAAGTCGTCGCCAGCCATGACTTCAAAGCGATAACGGCCAACAACGCGCAGCGTACGACCCTCAGCGCCACGCTCACCGACGTAACGGCGGGCGATCATGAGATCCGCATTAAGGTGACTCGCGGGGATCCCAGCCAGTACGGTGGCTCGCCGCTTGCCCACATCGACAACGTTCGGGTCTTCGGCAATGCGGCGGGCGTGTTGGCCAACGACTTCCGCCTTGACGGCGAGACCGTCGAGACTCGCTTGGTTACCTGGCCGGAGCACGGGACGCTGGAGCTGAATCCCGACGGCACGTTCCGCTACGAGCCCGAGGCCGGATTCACCGGCACCGACAGTTTCGTCTACAAGGCGGTCGGGCCGGGCGAGGGCCTCACGCTGTACACCGTCGACAGGGTCAACGACAAGCTGCTGAAGCTCGACGCCACCACCGCGGCGGCGTCGGTCGTCGGGGCCATCGGCCACGACATGCACACGGTCGACCTGACCTATCTCGACGGACTCTTGTACGCGTTGAACGTGGGCGGGGGGAAGTTTGAATTGGTGGGCATCGACCCGGCCACGGGGGCAAAAGTCTCCGTCGTGCCGGTGACAATCTCCAAGCTGACGGTCGCCAAGGGGCTCACTGCGCTGGGCGATTCGCTCTATGTTGTCTACTCCGTCAAGTCGTCTTACTGCGGCAACGCCTGCGGAGCGGCGCAGTATCTTGGCCGGCTCAACCGCGAAACCGGAGCGATCTCGGGCCTAGTCAACTACCGCTCGCTGGACGGCGGCTTCAACCACGACTTCCATGCGCTGGCCACCGACGCCGAAGGGAGAATCATCGCCAGCCGCGAGTACTGGGACACCATCAAGAAATGGTACCTCGGTTTTGATCCCCCAAGTTTTAGCAACATTGGCGGAGGCTATCCGCCGGACGCGAGCGTGAACGACACGACGACCGCCGGCCGTAGCTACTACGTCCTAAACACCGGCGGGAAGCTGCTGCACCGATACGACCCGAGAGACTCGGGATACTCCCATGTCGTCGAAAACGTCCCCCTCGGCCCCGTCGGCAGCTTGCTCGGCGGTGTGGCTTACGCGCCCGACCTGGAGGTCCAAGCGGCCACGGTGACCATCCATGTATCGTCCATCGTGGGCACGGTCGAAGCGCGACACCTCTTCTACAACGCCTCGTCGTTCGACGGCGAGAACCCGGCCGCCAACGCCGACGACGACCTGGCGATTGCCTCCGACAAGACCGCGTTGCTGCCGGGCGAAACGGCCGATTTCGCCAACTACAGCACTTACGGCCGCGGTATCAACGGCGTGATGGTCGACTTGGCCGGGCTGCCGGAGGGGACGACCCCCGAGGCGAGTGATTTTCAGTTCCGGGTCGGAAACGACGATGAACCCGGCAATTGGCTGCCGGCGCCGGAACCGGCCGCCGTCACGCTGCGCACCGGCGCCGGCGTCGGCGGCTCCGATCGCGTGTCGATCGTTTGGCCGGACAACGCCATCCGCAACACGTGGCTCGAAGTGACCGCGCTGGCCGACGGCCTCGGGCTGATCGAAGACGACGTCTTCTACTTCGGCAACGCCGTGGCCGATTCCGGCAATTCGGCCACCGACGCCCAAACGAACGTCACCGATCTGCTGTTGGCCAGGAACAACACGCGCACGTTTCTCAACCCCGCCGCGATCGACGATCCCTACGACTACGACCGCGATCAGCGATGCAACGTCACCGACGTGCTGCTGGCCAGAAACAACGTGACCAACTTCCTCACCGCGTTGAGCCTGCTCGATCTCTCGGGCGACGACGACGGGTAATCCGACTTCACCGACGACGCAGCCTCAGGTGCCGAAAGGCTGTCTGCTTCTCCCAAGCGGGGCGATAGAGGCACGTAGACTCCCCACGGCAGGAGTCCGCGCCGAGAGAACTACTTCGCCTGCGCACGATATACCGAGATCGTACCGCTGACGCCGATTTCGGTCGTCGTCGCCACCTTCGCGGTGAGCACCTTCGATTTGTACTTCTTGACCAGGTCGTCGATGAACTTCTTGTGTGCCGCGTTGGTCATGGTCTTCTTCACGCCGGCGCCCCAACTTACGGTGATCGTGATACGTTCGCTCGACTTGACGACTTTCTTGGGCTGGCTCTTGAGATAGAGTTCCCGAGCGCGGACGATCTTCTCCTTGGTACCGTTGCCGGTGCGATCGACGTTCTGTTCCAGAACGGTGAGCGACCCCCGCACGATGGCCGTCGAGGCGACCGACGTGTGGTGGTCGTAGCCGATGATTGCCGCCCCGGGCAGATTCTGATAGTAGGTTATTTCTTCGCCGCCGGAGAACACCAGCGAGACGGCTTTCTCCTTCGTCACGTCGCTCTTGTAGTTGCGAAACTGAATCACGTCGCCGGCCAGCGCCTTCTCGACGGCGACCTTGCTGCCCCAAACGTAGTCGGCGTTGGCGGTGACCTTGCCGTAGTCTTCGGCGGACTTCGCCCCCGCGTGTTTCAGCGCCTGATCGGCCAGATCGAAGCACTCGCCAGTTCCGACCTTTTGGCCGACTTTCGACTTGGAGAAACTCACGACCTTGCTCTGAATTGAATCACCCATGATCGTTCCCTCCGGTTCGGACCGCGAGCCAGTTGTTGTTGCCGCCTACGATGATTATCGTCGCAGGACGTGCCGAGTTGCTTGCTTTCCGGCCGCCGAGCGCTCAAGATCCCTTAGCGCCCCCCGGTTCGTCGCACTCTGGGGGCTCGCTGCGCTCGACCCCACCCATCAACCTCACGGCCGCAGAATGCTAATCCCGCGTTTCCCCGCCGTCCGGCCTTGCATAGTCCTTATGGATCACTGTGAGTCTGGCTGCGGAGGCCGCGTGGCCGTCGGCACTCTCGATAAACGCGCGGACGTAGTACGTGCCCACGATCGAATCAGGCACTTCCAGTCGAGCCGAGAAACGGCCGTTTTCCACCGTCACGTCGGCCGAGGTGATCCGATCGTCGTTCGCCCGACGGTAGATCTCCTGAAACTCGGCCACGGCATCGTCGGTCTGTGGGTACTCGTCGCGTGGCGGGGGCCGAAACGACAGCCGGCCGCGCGGAGCCACCAACTCGACAAACCCGCGGCCGTCGACCGGCGACGTCCCCGCGACCGATAGCGGCCTGCCGGCCGTGGCGGTCGGCGGCGAGGCAAGCTGGATCCGTTGCGGGTGCTTCAGTCGCAGCAGTGGATCGCCCAGCAGGTTGAACAGCCAGAGGTGTTCCGCCCGTTCGGCTTCGAGTTGTTTGGCCGTGGGGCTGATCATCGCAGCGATCCGGTCGAGCGATTTGCGGCGCTTGTCCTCCGGGCCGGGCTCCTTCATCATGTTCCGCTTGGCCGCCAACAGGGCCTCGCCGAGGGTCGCCTCGCGACGGACGAAACAGCGGTCCAGCAGTCCGTCGGCCAGCGCGGCCATCGAGTAGGGCATCGTTACGCGCGACCCGGCCACCACGGCCACCGGCCCGCCCGGCTGGCGCAGCAGCGTTTCGCCCAGACATTCGGCGTTGCCGTCGAAAGCCCCGGTGTAGCAGGCAAAGAACAGGGCGATCGGACGGCCGCGCTGGCAGCGAAGCTTCGGCGCGTCGGCCGTGCTGAGACAATGATGCCACGCCCCCGGCACGCGGACCGGACGCACGCGATGCGGGGCCCCGTCGCCGATGTAGACCCAAAACCAGCAGCCCTCGTTGAAACGCCGCAGCACCGTCTCGTTGAATTGCCGCGGATCGGGGAAGTACGGGCTGCGCCAATTGCCGTAGGTCATCGAAATGCGATACGCCGCCGGGATGCCCTCGGTAAGAAACTTCTTGGCCGTCGATTCGAGCACGGCGTCGGCGATCGGGCCAAACTCACCCAATCCGGCCACGAAGTTCAACTGCCGCCGCCAGGGGCCGAAGTCCGTCGAGCGTTCGTACGCCAGGATCTTGGTCACTAGGCCGCGCAGCTCTTCGGGTGTGTCGGCCGAAAGCCGCCCGACGGCCACCTCCGGCAGCCGGTCGCCGTCGAAGTCGGCGTAGTAGTTATCGGTGCCGATGGTCGGCTCCGAGCCGAACTGCACGTTCACCTCGGCCTTGGCCTGATAGGCCGGAACGCATCGTGCCCGAATCTTTGGGTCGCTCTTGGCGTCCGGATCGGCATCGCCGACGAGCACGACGAACTTCAGCCGCCCGCCCTTGCCCGCCTCGACTATCCGCCGGCGAATCTCCTCCGGCGTGCCGAGGTTCGACGTCAATACGACCGTGTGGCCCTGCCCGGTGCGGAAGTCGACCCAGGGCTGAAGCGTCTCGCGAAACGGCTCCGGACAAACGACCACGGTATCGGGCGCGGCCTGCGGCAGAATGGTCAGCAATGTTAGTAGTACGGGAGACACGGTTGGTTCTCGCTTCTCGGGCTTACACACGGACATCCACCGAAGAGTCTATCGCGGAACGGCGTTCCGCCGCAAGACACATTCGCGGGCGCGTAGCCGTGGGCGAGAAAAGCGAGAAAAGGGGGACAGGCTACTTTTTGGGCGGGAAGAAGGGATGCGAGAAAAGTAGCCTGTCCCCCTTTTTGTTCACGCGACTGCGTTAAGCAGTTCCAGCACCTTCGCCCTGATTTTCGGCTCGGCCTCGACCTCCAGGCAACTGCTGCGGGCTCGCCAGGTTGTGTAGCCGCCCAAAGCGTGTTGCTCCGGCGGGGCGATGTAGCCCTCGCAGCCGTTGGCCAGACTGACGTTGAACGTCGGCTTCAGCGGGCTGGCTCGCTTGATCGCCAGGCCGGTGACGCCGAACACCTCGTTGGGCATGGCGGTGATGCCCAGTTCGCCGAGGCGAATCGCCTGCAACTTCAACTCCCGCGTTCGGGACATTCCGGCCATCAGGACCGTCTCCCGGGCGTAGACCTCCGGGATCGACCGCGGCTTGCGCCCTGCCAGCTTGGCGAGGAACTCCTTGGCGTCGGCGATTTCGCGGTCGCTGGGCACCCGCACGCCCAACTCGAGCAGTTCCTCACACATTACAATCGGCACCCAGTCGCGATACTCGATCCGCCGATAGGCTTCCAGTGCCGCCCGAGACACGTCGTTACCCACCGAGACGTGATCGAACGCCCGCCGAGCGTGGTCGAAGTCGCAGCAGTTGGCATCGCCGCTGGTGCCGTTGGTCATCATCGCCACCGGCGGCGGCCCGGAGCCTTCCACGGCGATCGCCTCCTCGATCTTCCGACAGAAGACGCCAAAGTAGTCGGCCGAGATGGCCGGGCTGCCGGCGTAGTGGGTCGAGTAGTTGGCCAACAACGCAATCGGCCGGCGCTGGGGCGTTTGCAGCGACACGACCGACACGTCGGTATCTACCGGCCCCAAACGCCGCACAGCGTTCGGGTTGAGGTAGCCCGGGTTCATCTGGGCCCGGTCGTTTTGCTTGTCGCAATAGGGATTCGTGCGTGCCGTGCCGGGCTTCATCAAATAGCGGCGGCAGAAGACGTTCTTGGGGTCTTTGCCCACGCCCCAGCCGATTCGCGCCGGCGCCAGGTTCTTCTGAGCCGCCGCGATCCCGGCGGCGATCCGGCCCGGCAGATACTCGGCGTAATCCGCGTCGCAACTGCTTCCCAAACAGCCGTTAACCGACGGAGCCGAATGGGTGTGTGTGGCCGAGACCAGCATCCGTTCGACGGGAATGCCGGTAGCGCGCTCGGCCATCTGCTTGGCGTTGTCGAGCAGCGCCCGGGAGATCAGGCAGTTGTCGACCACGGCGATCGCGATCTGCGTAGCGCCGTCGTCGAGCACCAGGCACCGCGCGTGCAGCGGGTCGACGACCTTGTCGGCGGTTCGTTCGCTCATGCCCCCGTTGACGATCACCGGCAGCTTCTTGGGCGTGATGTCGATCGCGTGCGCACCGGCACGCAACGTGCGGCCCGCCTTCGACTCCGCCGCCGCGGCCGACTTTGGCCGAGTTGTGATCCAACCGGCGGCCATCGCAGTCACCCCGGCGCTTACGAACTCCCGTCTGCTAGATTTGCGACTCATCTGGATTCTCCCGTGGTCTCCGTAGCCGAAGTCGCCAGACTTTGGCCATCTCGGCCCCGTCTTTTCTCCTGTTCCGCCAAAGTCTGGCGACTTCGGCTACGGCGGTTGGCCATCTATTGTAAATGCGGCGGCGGCACCGGCTCACCGGCCAGTTGGGCCCGACGGGCACGCTCGGCGTAGGTGCCGTAGAACGGGGCGTTGCCGTCGAGCCAGATGTGCAGTCGTTGCCTCTCGGCGGCGCTCAACCGCACGGTCGGCTTGTGCGTTGCGTCTTCGAGAATCGACGTGAGCGGGCTCGAGTCGACTCCACACCGGCCGGGGATCGTGACCGTCTGGTGGATGCTCTGCCCGCCCCATTCGTACCAGCGGACGAACGGCCGCAGATTCTCGTACGACCGGCTGAACGTCCCGGCCGATTCGCCGACCAGCGACAACTCGCTCTTGCCAGGCCCGGCCGCCCCGTCGTGACACTCAACGCACCGGCGGTCGAGCACCGGCTGGACCAGCCGTGGAAAGCCGAACGGCCGCGTGCCGTCGGGGCCCGGTTCGATCACCGACGGCTCGCGGCGCGTGGCCATTAGCGGCCGCCTCGGAGGCGTGGTGCCGGGACGCTCGTGACATCCCACGCACCCCCGTCGCTCGCCCGGCTGCAAGTACGTCAAACTCCGCATACTCTGCACGGCCCGGCCCCGCGCGTCGACCGCCTGAAAGTAAAGCGGCTTGCCCGCCGGCGCCCGAAAATACGCGGAGCCGTCCAATTCGACCGGCACGGTGCCCAGCAGCATGCGGGCGGACTCGGCGTTGGCGTAGCCGATTCGCGGTTGGTTGGCGATGTGCGTTTCCGACTTCGGCAGCACCTGGAAGACTCGCAGCGACCGTACCGGCCGATCCACCGGTAGCGGCAACAGGCTCCAAGAAACGTCGCTGAGGATAAACTCACCCTCGCTGCCTAGTTCGGAATCACACGTGCTGGGAATCGCCGCGGGACGTCGCTGCGGAGCGAACGGGATCGGGTTCAACGAGCAGATTCCCTCCTCCCGATAGAGCAACTCCATGTTGCCGAACCGGTCGAGGTAGTAGACGCCGATCTCCGTATCGCGCACTTCGCCCGAACTGCAGCCCGGCAGCGGGTCGAAGCTGAACCCGACCAGGTAGAAATCCTCCGAGAGCGGCCACGGGCCATGGTAGTAGCTCCGCGGCCATTGATCGGGGGCTTCCGGAAAGGGGACATCGGGCGTGATCATTTCGAGCGACTCGAAGCTGTCCTCTCCAGTTTGGCCATCGAGCTTGGCCTTCGAAGGATCGAACACGACGACCGAGCCGCCCACGTCGGCATGATGGGCCCCGGCAATGAACGCGATCCGATTCGAGCCGGGGATGGCCCGGGGTTGGAAGCAGGTGCTGATCCGCTTGGTGTAGTTGCCAAACAGCACGGCCGGGTTGGTGCCGTCGGGATTGCTCACCCAAAGGCCGTGAAAGTGGGCTGCCGAGCGGTCGACGTAGTCCCAGCGGCAATAGACGATCCGGCCGTCGCCCAACACGGAAGGGTGCCACTCGTTGGTCTCGTGGAAGGAGAGCGTGCGGACGTTGCCCCCGTCAACGTCCATCCGGTGCAGCGTGGTGGTGGGTATCGGCTCGAACGGATTGTCGCAACGGCAGAACCCGCCGCGGCGTCCGGACACGAAGACCACGCCACCGTCGGGCATCGGACACGGGTTGAAGTCGTCGTTGGGCCCAGTGGTCAAACGCCGCAGGTTGCCGCCGTCGACGTCGACCGCGTAGATGTGGAAACAGCAGCGGTTCGGCGAGTAGTAGTTCAACTCGTCGGGAACGTCGGCCGCTCGCGGAAAGTGCGTCCAATTGCCGCGCGGCGCGTGTTCCCGGGTTACGTTGTCGAGTTCGGCGAACGCGAAGAAGACCGTGCGGCCGTCGTGCGAGAGGGCCGGCGTGGCGTAGTTGCCCGGCGGCAAGCGCCCGGCGATCAGGTCGCGGGTTTTGGCCGAACGCCCCGGCTCGAGCAACACATACAGCCCTCCGCCGGAAATGCCGTCGTAGTTGTAGTAATAGCCGATGTACTCGTGAAGCATCTGGCAGATGAAACGCCGCCGTTTCATCAACAAGATCGGGCGATCGGCCAGCAGCGGATTCTTCCAGGCGACGGCTCGAGTGAGGCTGCGGATTTCGCGGTAGAGCGCCAGCCGGGCCGGTTCGTCCAGCGTATCGACGGCGTCGACTTGGCTCTGAAATCGATCCAGCGCAGCGGTTTCGGAGGCAAATCCCGGTTGGCCGATGTCGGGCGTTCGCTTCAGCGCCGCCAGAAGCTGCTCGGCGCCCGCCAGCGCGTCGCGTATGGCCTGCGGATCCTGCGGCCGGCGATCGCGGCGGCGCTCTTGGGCGGCCCAATCGGCCTCGACCATGGTGCGAAACGTCGTTTCCTCGTTCGACGATCTGGGCGTTTCGCTACGGCTCGGTAGAACGGCCGTCAGCCACGAGATCACCACGACAAGACCGATCCAGCGCCCTCTTCGGCCACAACAGCGGATCATCCAACACCTCCGGTCAGCCGAACGTCCCGACGGACAGCCCCTTTCAAACCACTCCCCTGCATGCTAGCGAAGACGGCCGATATGCACAAATACCCCGCCGCGGTTGCCCGGCGGAGTGAAGACGACGTTGTCGAGCCCCGTCTTTCCGGCCTCATCGGCAGGATCGGTAGAATCGTCACGCCCGGCCACCGTCGCCCAGCTTGCCGCGATGCAAAAAGTCAACGTGCGGCCGAAGGCTTTGAATTGTCGTAAGCCATTGCCATATCGCGACTTCTACCGTTCGGGCTCGGAGCGAACCCAGCCGTTGTGGCAAAAACACAACGATCGCGTTTGCCTTGCCCCTTTTCGGAGGCAATGTTTTCCTAGGCGGTTGTTGGCCGATGAAAACTCTAGCCAACGTGAATAATCCGTACGACCCTAAAAGGAGCGTAGCGATGCATAGGATCTCTTGGGGGGCGGCCCTGCTTGCGGTTGTCGTGCTGGCAGAGGGGGCCGCGGCCGATTGCCCCCAGTGTGAGAAGCAGACCGGCTATGGGGCGGCACCCTGTGCGGCGGGCGTGAACATCCAGGGCGGCTGCTGCGATTGTACGCCCACCCCCTGCGACAACGCCTGGGCCGGCTACTGCCAGGAGAAGGCCAGACGCCAGGCATTTTGGGCCGGCGTGGGGACCGGCAGCGGCGGAGCGGCGATGGGCGGCTTCCCCGGGATAGGAAGAATCGGCTGGCGGACGCCGCAATTCACGCGGGCCTCGCAATGCACCACCTGCGTCACGACGACGAAAGCCGGCGGCGGCGGACTTCCCAAGCCGGCGGCCGCTGCGCCGGCGACGCCGCTGGAGCCGCTTCCCGACGGCCTCATCGAACCGGCTCCCCTGCCGCCGACGCCCAAGCTTCAGCGACCGGAATCGACTTGGCGTTTGCCCCGGCTGCGATAAGCCCCCGGCGAAATACCGGAACAAATGTCAGGATTGCTTTCAGCCGGCCGGTCCTTCGGACCGATCTAACCAGATAGACACGCCGGGAGGGCGGGACAAGTGTTGTCCCGTTTCAGGATAAAGATCATGGTACGGTGACGGATCACCATACCATGATCTTTTGTTGCGCGCGGTCGGTATTTGGGCCATACGCCGCGAGGGCTAGGGCGCCCGCTTCAACTGGTCGAGCAGCGCCTGGGCGGCCTCCCGTTTCCAGAACAGCCCTTTCGACTCCAACGCGATCTCGAGCTGTTGAGTCGCGGCATCTCTGGCCTTTTGGTCCTCCGAGCGGGCCAGCAGTACGGCGAGGAAGTAACGCGTATCGGACGAGACGCTCCGGGAATTGAACGCCTGCTGCATGGCTTGTTGGGCCTGCTGAAACTGCCCGTTGTGGTACAGCGCCCAACCGTAGGTGGAATAGGCCTCGGAGGCGTAGTTCGAGCGGGCAAAGCTCTGCAGATTCCTGGCGGCGTACTGCAGCGCCCTGCGCTTTGGCTCCGCCTCCGGCTGTTCGCAGAGGGCCAAAGCCAGGTTGTTCGTGGCGGCGAAGCTGCCCGGGTTCGAGTCGGCGGCCGACTTGAAGTACGTTGCCGCCGAGACATAGTCCTTCAAGAACAGCGATACGAGGCCACGGCGAAGCTTAGCGGCGAACGAGTCGGGATCGATACTGAGGGCCTTCACGACCTGTGTCTTGGCCTTTTCGAAGTCGCCGATCTCCATATACCACCCGGAGGCGACCAGTCGCACGTTCAGATCGTCGCCTTCCTTCCGGTCCGCCAGCCCCAGGGCGTACTCCATCCACTGCTTGGCTGAATCCCGATAATTCTCATGCTTCTCGCTGGCACCGTGATACAGCAGGGCCAGTTGCGCTGCATGGTTCAGGACGTTGGGATCGGCTTCTTCGGCATCCTGTAGCAGTTGCTTTGTATGATTGACGCACTCGGTCATAACGGCCCGGTCCGAGTCCGCTTCCATGCCCTGTTGGAAGCGTACCTTGGCAAGCTGGATCAAAGCGTTAGCATTTTCGGGCTCTATGCCAAGCAACGCTTCGAGGCTCTGCCGGGCGTTCTCCAGTTCGGCGTTTCGCCCCGCGTCGGCGTCGGCGGGAAGCAGGCCGCGCCGATTCAGAGCCAAATTGGCCTGGCCGGCGAAGATCCTAAGTTGCAGGGCCTTCTTCCGTATCGCCCCCCCAGCGAACGACTGCATCAGCGTGCTCGCTTTGCCGAACAACATGCCGGCGCCGCTCACTTCCCCAGTTTGCAGCGCGATGCCGCCCAGGAGCACGTAGGCCTCCGGATCGTTGGGTGTGCGAACCACCGCCCTTTCCAGCGAAACACGGGCTGGGCCCTCTTGTCGGGCGGCGACGAACCAGGCAAACATGATCACGTTCGGCGGCGGCAACTCGCGATGCGCGCGACAGGCAGTCTCGAGGTTCTTTAGCGCCGCATCAAGCTGGAGCTTCTTGAAGTCCGCCAGTGCGTCTTTGACTTCCTGGATCTGCATGGTAGGCGACGACTCGCTCAAGTCGACCGAAATCTGCCCGGCGGCTTCTCCGGCGGAGAAAAGTAGTGCGCACGCGGCAACGATACTCATCGCGGCCGCCACACGAATGGATGGGGGTCTCATAGTCCTGTGTTCCTTTCTAGATGTTCACACACGAAGGCCTCCCGGCCTTGCTCAATTGGGCTTCCCTTAGCCCAGGTGCCGGAGTCCAAATGTAGGTTACGTCGAAAAAGCTTGCAGGGCAAGGGGCCGAGAAAATGAAGGGCTGCGGGCAGATTCGGCCTGAGTTTGCCGGCCTCCAGGCACGGCTGGCGCCGAATCTGACGGGTGAATCCCCGCGATGTGGCTTCGACGCCATGGCGGCGACAACGTTCTGCTCGTCCTACGGAGCCCGTTCGCAACTTGTTCTTCTGCAAGAAGTTCGGAGATTCTGGGAGTAAGCAATCGCCCAACCCGTTCGTAGTGCCCCGATTCATCGGGGCCGTGCAGCGGAATCCCGTGAAAGACCGCATAAATGCGGTCACTATGAACGGCTCTTGACGGGTTCGGCGAATGAGTACTTCTGGGAAGCAACGCGCGTGGTACGGACTTTCGGCGCCCAGCTTGCTCCTTCGGCGGCCCGCACGAGACGAGCAACCCGGTCGAACGAAGTGGCCTCCGAGTTCGCCCATTATTTCCATTCTGTTGTCGAATCTGGTATTGTATGGTTGTTTACTGTCCCAAGATTAAACTACCCATATTTGAGAAAGGGAAACGACCATGAGACGATTTGTGTCTGGCAGAGGCGTGTGTCGAGCGGTGTTGGCCGCGGCGATTTTGGCTTCCTCGGCCATCGGTAGCGTGGCGATCGGACAGGAGACGACCGCAGATCCGCCGGCGGCGGCGCAGAAGAAGTTTCGCGGTCGGCTGCCGAACTACTACCGTCACGTGGTCGACCAGAAGCAGCGCGAGGCAATCTACGCCATCCAAGAGGAGTACGCCGCGAAAATCGCCGCCCTGCAGGCCCAGCTTGACGCGATGGTCGAAGAGCGCGACGGCAAGGTTGCCGGCGTGCTCACTGCCGAACAGGCCCAGAAGGTGAAGCAGTTGGCGGACGAGGCAAAGGCCAAGCGTGATGCAAAGAAGACGGCCGAAACGCCGCCAGACGAAAGCGAAAAGGAATAAGCGGCCCTCTCGAGAGCGGCCGATTCCAGCAATCGGAAACACCGGTGTGCCACTGCTTCGCAGAAGCAGTGCCGCCGGTCTCTTGTCTCGCAGAGAACACTGCTTCTGCGAAGCAGTCGCACGCGACTGACACGCAACGCGGCCACGCTGCCGCCGCGTGAACACTCGACTAGCGCAGCGTGACGACTCGGGTGCGGCCCTCTTCTTCGATCGAGATCTTGCCCTCGCGGGCAAGCCATCCCAGGGCCTGCATCACGGTGTCGCGCGGCTCGCCAACGGTTTTGACCAACTTGGCCATGCTCAACGGCCCGTTGGCCGAAAGTGCCTGCCAGACGGCGCCGGCCGTTTCGCCGACGCGCGTAACACATGAGGTCGCGGCTGCCGTTGCCATCGGATCACCTCCTGCTGATGAGTCAACGGTGAGAATAGAGACTGAGTATGCGCAGAGTATACAAGGAAGTTCGGTTCGGGCAAAGGGGCCGATCGGGCAAGGTGTTCCGCGTTCGTGTGGGGGCGCTGCAAGAACACACACGGTTCGATCGTCACATAAGCCCCCGCTTCTGGGGGAAGCTTCAAGTCGCACGCCCCCGCTGGACGAAAATGACTGTACGACGTGGGCAGTTTTTTCCGGTTAGGGCGGATGGCCCCGCGACCGCCACCCGCTCGTCTTGCCGACCCAAAACGGTTAGACTGGGAGGTCTGGGGGGCGTCGTTCCCGGCCGCCCAATGATGGCTCGCCCTGTGACGGACACCTTGCCGATGGATTTTCGCGTCAAACTGAACACCTTTCGCGGCCCGCTCGATCTGCTGCTCTACTTGGTGCGCAAGCACGAGGTCGAGATCGTCGAGATTCCCGTCTCGACGGTCACCGAGCAGTATCTGGAGTATCTGGCCGTGCTGGAGCGGTTGGACGTCAACGCCGTCGGGGAGTTTCTCGAAGTGGCCAGCACGCTGATCGAGATCAAGTCGCAACAGGTGCTCCCTCGGGCCGACGAGATCCAGGACGAGTTGGACGATCCGCGTCAGGAATTGGTCCGCCGGCTGCTGGAGTACAAGAAATACCGCGACGCGGCGAGCATCCTGGAGGAGCGCAGCCGCAGTTGGCAGCAGCGCTATCCGCGATTGAGCGACGATCTGCCCCCACGAAAGCGGAATCTGGCCGAAGAACCGATCCAGGAAGTCGAGCTCTGGGACTTGGTCAGCGCCTTCGGGCGGATCATGCGCGACACCGAGGCCGCCAAGCCCTCGAGCATCGTCTACGACGACACGCCGATCCACGTCTACATGGGCCGCATCCACAGCCGGCTACTGCGCGAAGGACGCCTCTCGTTTGCCGATCTGTTCCAGGCGGACATGCACCGTTCGACGCTCGTCGGCATCTTCCTCGCGTGCCTGGAGTTGGTCAGCCATCATCAGGTCCGCGTCGAACAGAACCGGCTGTTCGGCGAGGTCTGGATTCTGCCGAACCTGGAATGCAGCGAACCGCTCGATCTCTCCGGTGTCGATACGTACGAGCACGCCGACGGGGGGTAGAGTGACCGGGTGAGGGAGTGACCGGGTGAGGGGTGACTCGGTGCGGCGTGTTGCATTCTGTGCGCCAAGGCAGTACAAACGTCTGCTCCCGAAGCGACAGCCCCAGCCGGTCCGAGTGTGAGCCCCCTCATCTTGTCACCCCGTCACCCCGTCACCTCGTCACCCCCGTCACCCCCTCACTCCCTTACCCCCTCACCCCTCACGCCCGATGGTCAACAACCTCCCCGTCCAAACCGTCATCCACAACGAAATGACCATCGAGGGCTACTCTCGGGCGGCGGTGCAGACGTATTGGCGGATTCCGGAGTTGAAGCTCGGGTTCGATCTGGGCGCGCAGCCGTGGTCGTTCATGGGCACGTCGACCTGGTTCGTTTCGCATACCCACATGGACCACCTGGTGGCCTTGCCGGTCTATGTGGCACGGCGGCGGATGATGAAGATGGACCCGCCCACGATCTACCTGCCCGAGGCGGCCATCGAGCCCGTGCAGCGGATTCTGCGGCTGTTCAGCCGGCTCGATCGCGGGCGGCTGCCCTGTGAATTGCTGCCGGCGGTGCCGGGCGACGAGATCGAACTCTCGCGCGAGCACGTGGTCACGGTGTCGGCCACCACGCACACGGTGCCTGCGTTGGGGTACGTGGTCTGGGAGCGCCGGCGGAAGCTGAAGGCCGAGTATCAAGGGCTGGCCGGTGAGCAGATCCGCGACCTGCGGCTGGCCGGCACGGAGGTGACCAACGAGGTCCGCCACCCGAAGGTCGCCTACCTCGGCGACAGCTCGCCGCCGGGGCTCGACGACTGTCCGGCAATGTACGAGGCCGAAGTGCTGATTATGGAGCTGACGTTCGTGGCCCCTCGGCACCGCAAGGAGCGGATCCACAAGTTCGGGCACATGCACCTGGACGACGTGCTGGAACGCCGCGACCGGTTCAAGAATGAGTTGATCATCGCGTCGCATCTGAGCACCCGGTATCACCCCCGGCAGGTTCGGTACTTCGTCGAGAAGGCGCTGCCAGATATGCTTGAAGGTCGTCTACGGTTGTGGATCTAGTATTCCGTAGCAGCGCGGATGCTGGGTGGCTGTGATCGCTGGTGGATTCCACTCGGTCGATGGCTTACAATCCGATCGGGCTGCGTTGCCTCGATCCGGTTCCGTTCCCTTTGGATTTCCGCCATGCCTCGATTGCCAACGAAGTGCACGCGTCGTAGATTGCTGAAGACGGCCGCCGGCGCCGCACTCTCGACCATCGCCGTGCCGCAGATCATCCTCGGTGGTGAAGCGGCGGAGAAGCTCCCGCCGATTCGCACCATCACCCAAGGGCCGAAGTTTCACTGGTTCGGCTACTACGACAAGCTCGAATTCGACCGCACCGGCCGATACGTGCTGGGCATGGAGGTCGACTTCGAGCATCGCTCGCCGCGGCCGGACGACGTGATCCGCGTGGGCATGGTCGACCTTCAAGACGGCGACAAGTGGATCGAACTGGGCCAAAGCCGCGCGTGGTGCTGGCAGCAGGGCTGCATGCTGCAATGGCGGCCGGGTTCCGACAGCGAGGTGCTCTGGAACGATCGCCATGGCGACCGCTTCGTTTGCCACGTGCTCGACGTGAAGACCCGCGCGCGGCGCACGCTCCCGCATCCGATCTACACCGTTAGCCCCGACGGCCGCTGGGCCGTCTCGCCCGACTTCCGCCGGGTCAACGATATGCGGCCTGGCTACGGCTACGCGGGCTCCGGCGACCCGCACACCGACGCGCTGGCCCCGAAAGACTCGGGCGTCTTCCGCGTCGACCTCGACACGGGCAAACAGGAACTCGTCGTCTCGCTGGCCGACGTGGCTGCCATTGCGTATCCGCGTGGCGACCTCTCGGAGATGAAGCACTACTTCAACCATTTGCTGGTCAGCCCGGACGGCTCGCGGTTCGAGTTCCTGCATCGTTGGCGCGGTCCGGGGCAATCCAGTTTTGGCACACGCATGCTCACGGCCCGGCCCGACGGCTCCGACGTCCGAGTGATCGACCACAGCGGCCGCACGTCGCACTTCATCTGGCGCGACCCGCAGCACATTCTGGCTTGGTCGTGGCACGAGTCGCACGGCAACGCGTTCTACCTGTTCGAGGACAAGACGGGCGGCAAGGTCGAGATCGTCGGCCGCGGCGTGATGACCGTCAACGGCCACTGCACGTATTTGCCGGGCAACGAGTGGATCCTCAACGACACGTACCCCCAAGGTTCCGGCCGTCTGCAAAGCCCGTACCTGTACCACGTGGCCGGCAGGCGCCGCGTGTGGCTGGGGCATTTCCACCTGCCGCCGGAGTATCGCGGCGAGTGGCGTTGCGACACCCATCCCCGTTTCAGCCCCGACGGCCGTAGCGTGGTGATCGACTCCCCACACACCGGTGCCGGCCGGCAGTTGCATTTGATCGACATCAGCGAGATTGTTGCCTGACTGGGTGGCATGCCCACGCTTGCGTGGGCATGTTGAAGAATCCGCCCCGCCGTGCCCACGCAAGCGTGGGCATGGCACCCTGCTTTCGATCGCCCGGCAGACACCGTATAATCCCGATGAGGGCAGCGTACGCGGTTGTCGTTTCTTCCATCTCCCCAAGGCGAGGACACTGACCATGAAACCGCCATTGCTTTGCCGCATCTTCGCAATCGCAGTGTTGACGCAACTCGCCGCCCTGGCGATACCTCACGCCGCTTGGGCCGACGACGGCGACCGCATCCAACCGTGGTCGCAGAATCCGTGTTATTGGCAGCACAAGGGCCGGCCCGTCATGTTACTCGGCGGCAGCAAGGACGACAGCCTGTTTCAGATCCCCGATCTCGAAAAGCACCTCGACGAGATGGCCCGTGTGGGGGCCAACTACATCCGCAACACCATGAGCGACCGCCAGGACAAGGGTTTCGAGTTCTATCCTTACCACCGGTTGGACAATCGCAAGTACGATCTAGACCGTTGGAACGACGCCTACTGGCAGCGTTTCGAGACGATGCTCCGTTTGACCGCCGAGCGGGAGATCGTCGTGCAGATCGAAGTCTGGGACCGCTTCGACCACACACGCGACAACTGGCCCCCGCATCCGTACAACCCGAAGAACAACGTCAACTATACCTACGAAGCGTCGGGCTTCGTGGCCAACTACCCGGACCATCCCGGCCGCAATCGCCAGCCGTTCTTTTTCACCACGCCGCCGCAGCGGAGCAACCGCGTCGTGCTGCCGTATCAACAGCGGTTTGTCGACAAACTGCTCTCGTATTCGTTGAAGCACGACCACGTCTTGTACTGCATGGACAACGAAACCTCCGGCCAAGAGGCCTGGGGCGCGTATTGGGCCGGGTATATCACGAAGAAGGCGGCCGAGGCCGGCAAGCAGGTCTGCGTGACCGAGATGTGGGACGCCTGGGATCTGAAGTCTGAAGAGCACCGCCGCACGCTCGATCACCCCGAACGCTACCAGTTTGCCGACGTCTCGCAGAACAACCAGAAGATGGGCCAGGTCCATTGGGACAACTTCCAGTGGGTCCGCCGACATATCGCCGAAAAGCCCCGGCCGCTGAACACGGTGAAGACCTACGGCGCCGACGGCGGTCGGTTCGGCGACGACCGCGACGGCGTCGAGCGTTGGTGGCGGCACGTCATCGGCGGGGCGGCGTCGGCCCGGTTCCATCGGCCCGATTCGGGGTTGGGCCTCTCGCCCAAGGCGGCCGCATCGATTCGCGCGGCTCGCAAGCTGGAATCGCTCATCAAGCTCTGGGACGTCGAGCCGGCCAACGACCTGCTCGCCGATCGCTCGGAAAACGAAGCCTACCTGGCCGCCAAGCCCGGCTCGGCCTACGCGCTCTACTTCACCGACGGCGGCTCCGTTCGGCTCGATTTGAGCAAGGCGCCCGGCCGTCTCGAGGTGCGCTGGATCGACGTCGGCACGGGCGAATGGGCCAGACGTGACAGTCTGACCGGCGGGCGCGTCGTGACAATCGCCGCCCCCGGCAAGGGCCATTGGACGGCGGCGATCACGCGAGACGAAGACACGGCGGCACGCACGACCAGCGTTTGGCCGCCCGACGAAGCGGCAGCGTCGTTTGTGACGGTACGGGCGGCTCCCGCTACGGCAGCCAGTGGTCCGCTCCGCGTCCACTCGAAAAACCCGCGGTACTTTGCCGATGCCGCCGGCAACGTCGTGTTGCTGGCCGGCTCGCACACTTGGAACAACCTGGTCGACATGGGCCCCACCGATCCGCCGGCCCGCTTCGACTACGATGCGTATCTCGACTGGCTCGAGGCATACCCGCACAACTTCTTCCGGCTCTGGACCTGGGAACTGGGTTCCTGGGACACACGTGGCAACCGCGAGAAGAAGGCCAACGTGCATTACGTCCGCCCGCTGCCCTGGCGGCGAACGGGACCCGGCAAGGCGCTCGACGGCAAGCCGAAGTTCGATCTTCGGCAGTTCGACGAGGAGTACTTCGCACGCCTGAAGCAGCGCGTGCAGGCGGCCGACGAGCGCGGTATCTACGCGGCGGTGATGCTCTTCGAGGGCTGGGGCAATCAATTCTCACCCGGCGGCTGGCGACATCATCCATTTCATCCGCAAAACAACACAAGCGGTATCGACGGCGACCTGGACGACGACGGCACCGGATTGGAAATCCATGCCGGCCGCAGCCGCCAGATTACGGAGATCCAGCAGAACTACGTGCGGCACGTGATCGACACGGTCAACGCGCTGGACAACGTGCTCTACGAAATCTCGAACGAGAACCACCCCGGCTCGACCGAGTGGCAATACGCCATGATTCGGTTCG
>CAYYNP010000199.1:0-19261 GCA_964472545.1 uncultured Planctomycetaceae bacterium
TCGGAGCCAGTCCCCGTTTTCCACTCCCGCGAATCGACTTTGCAGTTCTCCTGGCGTGAACGGGGGAGCACGCATTGAAGGTCTGTGATACAATAAGGGTCTGTGCGTCTGACGAACGTCTGGCTCGGGCAGCGGAGAACGAGCACGTGGGTATTTCGCGCGTAGAGGATCGTGGCTGCCGGCGGCGGTTGACTATCGAGCCGCTCGAGCCGCGGGCGCTGCTCGATGCCGCCGGTCCGGTAGTGATCAACGAGTTCATGGCGGTCAACGCCTCGACGCTGACCGACCTGGACCAGGAGTATTCCGATTGGATCGAGCTGCACAACGTCTCCGACCGGACGGTGAATCTCGACGGCTGGCACCTGACCGACGAGGCCGACGATCCGACCAAGTGGGACCTGCCCAGCGTCGTGTTGCAGCCGGGGGCGTTCCACGTGGTCTTCGCCTCGGGCAAGGACCGCCGCAATCCGGCCTGGGAACTGCACACGAATTTCAAGCTCAGCGGCGACGGCGAATACCTGGGGCTGATCTTGCCCGACGGGCAGACGGTCGCCCATGAGTACGCCCCGTATCCGCGGCAATCGACCGACGTTTCTTACGGCATGATGCGCGGCGTGGCGGCCCACATGATGCCCGCAGGGGCCGAACTGGCCTTTCACGTTCCCACGGCAGCCGACGGCGAGTTGGGTACCGAGTGGACCACGGCCGAGTTTAGCGATCCCTCGTGGACGGCCTTTGCCCAGGCGTCGCCGTTGTTGATTACCGAGGCGGGTACCGGCGATCCGGATTACATCGAGATCCAGAACCTCTCGGCCACCTCGGTCAACACGGCCGGTTGGGTGGTGGCGGCCAACGTGGGCACCACCGGCAAGGTCAGCCAGGCACATACGACCCTCTGGCAGCTTCCCGAGGTGATTCCCGCCGGCGAGGTGCTCTATCGTAGCGACGACGCCGAAGACGTGGAGAACTACTTCGGCGGCGAGATCCTCTGGCGCACGATCGGCTACGGCTGGGTGATGATCGTCGACGACGTGGGCAACGTGGCCGATTTCGTCGCCTGGGGCTATCCGGTCGAGCAACTCGCGGCGCTGGACCTCGAGATTGCCGGTCATCGGGTCACGCTGGGCGACGCCTGGCTCGGCGCCGGCGTGGCCTTGGAATCGGTCACCGGCAAGTCGCTGCAGCGCCACGGTGGCTCCGACCACAACAACGCCGACGATTGGGCCTTCCTCGGGCCGATGTCGAAGGGCAATCGAAATACGGGCCTGGCCGATCCCTTTGCGATCGCCGTGGCTACCGGCATTGGGTTCGACGCGGCCGATACGGGACTGGACAGCGCCGTGCAGATCGACGTCGAGGACGTGCTCTACGGCGTTAACTCCTCGCTGTTGGTCCGGATTCCCTTCGACCTGCTCGATCTGGAGGCCGTCGACGCGCTGCGGTTGCAGATGAACTACAACGACGGCTTCGTGGCGTATCTCAACGGCCGGCCGGTGGCCAGCCGCAACACGCCGGCCGCGCTGCCGTGGAACGCGGCGGCCCGCGCGCCGCGCAGCGTGGAGGACTCCCTGCAAACCGAGGTCTTCGACCTGACCGGCTACCTGTCTGCCCTGCGGCCGGGCGTCAACGTGCTGGCGATCCATGCGCTGAACGTCGACCGGGACAACGCCAACTTCCTCATTTCGCCCGGGCTGATGACCGACAGCCGCCAGTATTTCATGAACCCCACGCCGAAGAAGACCAACGTGGCCGGCTTCGTGAATTACGTGGGCGACACGAAGTTCAGCTTTGACCGCGGGTTCTACGACGCGCCGTTCGACGTGGCGATCACCTCCGACACGCCCGGCGCCACGATCTACTACACGCTCGACGGCAGCCAACCCACCGAAACCCACGGCATCCCGTACGACGGCACGCCGCTGCGGATCGAAACCACCGCGGTGTTGCGGGCCGCCGCCTACAAGACCGGCATGGAACCGTCGAACGTCGATACGCAGACGTACATCTTCCTCAACGACGTGATCCACCAGGACGGCGCGGGGATGCCGGCCTATTGGGGACGCTATGTCCACAACAACCCCGGCCAACTCCGCCCGGCGATCTACGACATGGACCCCCGCGTGGTCAACGACCCGCGCTATCGCAACACGATCGTCGACGACCTGCTTTCGATTCCCACGCTTTCGCTCACCCTGGCCCCGGACGACCTCTGGAGCGAGTCGCGCGGGATCTACGCGAATACGACCGAGGAGGGCCTCGCCTGGGAGCGGCCCGTTTCGGCCGAACTGTTCGACGCCGACGGCACCGAGGGCTTTCAGATCGATGCCGGCGCGCGGATCCACGGCGGTTGGGGGCGCCGCCCTTATCAAAACTCGAAGCACTCGTTCCGCTTGATCTTTCGAGGGCAGTACGGGGCGTCGAAGTTGGACTACCCGTTGTTCGGCGATCAGGCGGCCGACGAGTTCGACACGTTGGTGCTGAGGGCCGGCTTCAACGACTCCTGGCGGGCCGCGTCGGCCAGCACCACCTATATCCAGGATCGCTGGGCCGCACAGACCCAAAACGAGATGGGCGGATACGGCCCCCACGGCACCTGGGTCCACCTCTATCTCAACGGGCTGTACTGGGGGTTGTACAACCCGGTCGAGCGCCCCAACGCCGCCTTCGCGGCCAGCTACTTCGGCGGCGACAAGGAAGACTACGACGCCTATCGCACGGGCGGGCTGATCGACGGGAACTCGAACTCCTGGAACCAACTCCGCAGCCTGGTCAGACAATCGTCGATCAACTACCCGGCCGTCGAACGGTTGCTGGATATCCCCCGCTTCATCGACTACGTGATGATCAACCACTACGGGGCCAACTGGGATTGGCCGGGCAACAACTGGTATGCATCGCACCGCCGCGGGCTGGCCGGGAAGTGGTATTTCCATAGCTGGGACGCCGAGGGATGTCTCGATCGGGGCGTGTATGAGAATCGGGTCAACGCCAATGCGGGCAATTCGTCGGGCGAAATCTACACCAACCTGCGGCGCGTCGCCGACTTCCGCCTGGCGTTTGCCGACCGCGTACACCGCAACCTGTTCAACGACGGATTGCTCACGCCCACCGCCAATCGAGACCGGCTCGACTCGATCACCTCGATCATCGATCGGGCGATCGTGGGCGAGTCGGCCCGCTGGGGCGACGGACGCTTCAACACCGGCACGCCGTGTACCCGCGACGGCCACTGGCTGCCGCAGATCAACTACCTCCGCACCACCTACGTCGGCGCACGGACCGCCATCCTCTTGCAGCAGTATCGCGACGTCGGCCTCTATCCGCGGACCAACGCTCCGGTCTTCAGCCAACACGGCGGGCCGGTCGATCCGGGGTTCGCCTTGTCGATGACCGCCACGAAGGGCAAGATCTACTACACGCTCGACGGCTCCGACCCGCGGCTACCGGGCGGCAGTGTCTCGCCCGCCGCAAACCTCTTCGACGGGACCCCGGTCGCCATCGACGAATCGTATCGGGTGAAGAGCCGCGTGCTCGACGGCGCCACGTGGTCGGCGCTGAACGAGGCCCGGTTCTACGTCGATGTCCCGGCCGGCGCCGACAACCTGGCGATCACCGAGATCCACTTCAATCCGGCCGACCCGACGGCCGCCGAACGGGCTGCCCTGCCGCCGCGCGTGCCGGACTACACGGCCGAGGACTTCGAGTTCATCGAACTCGAGAACATCTCGGCCGACGTGTCGATCGACCTGACCGACGTGGCTTTCACCGACGGCATTGCGTACGAGTTCAACGCCGGTTCGGTCCGCATGCTCCGGCCGGGCGAATACATCGTAATAGCCAGTAATCCGGCCGCCTTCGAGGCCCGCTACGGCACGGACGTCGACGTGGCCGGGCAATATACCGGCAAACTCGACAACGGCGGCGAGCAGATCATCCTCACCGACTATACCGGTCAGCCGATCTTCAACTTCCGCTACGGCGACGGCGACCGCTGGCCCGGCCGTGCCGACGGCAAGGGCGCGTCGATGCGGTTGGCCGACCCGGACAACACGGCCGCGGATCTCTACGGCACGTCGGACGCCTGGCGATCGAGCGTCCGCTACGGCGGCACCCCCGGCAATGGCCCGGACGCCGAACTCGGCGTGGTCGTCAACGAAGTGCTCACGCACACGGACTACCCGGAAGTCGACGCCGTCGAGTTGCACAACGCCAACGCCGGGCCGGTCGACCTCGGCGGTTGGTTCCTCAGCGACCGTTGGGGTTGGGCCCGAAACGAACTCGACGGCGATTACCGCAAGTTCCGCATCCCGGAAGGCACCTCGATCCCCGCCGGCGGATACGTCACCTTCTACGAGGGACATTACGTCGACGGCAGCGACGTGCTGCAGTTTGACCCGATTCACGAATTCGGCGGCACCGGCGTCGGCGATTTTGCCCTGAACGGCGCCGAGGGCGACCACGTCTGGCTGATGCAGGCCGACGCGGCGGGCAATCTGCTGCGATTTGCCGATCACGTGGAGTTCCCCGCGGCAGCCAACGGCGAGACCTTTGGACGAGCGCCCAATGTCGTGGGCGACCTCTACCCGCTGCAAGCCAACACCCTCGGCGGTCACAACGCTCCGGCGCGCATCGGCCCGCTGGTAATCGGCGAGGTAATGTACCATCCCGGCAGCGGGGGCGTAATCGATGAGTTCGTCGAGTTGGTCAACCTCAGCGGTCAAACCGTGCCGCTGTTCGATCCGCTGCGGCCGCTGAATACCTGGCGAATAGGCGGGCTGGGCTTTCGATTCCCCCAGAACGTCGAGGTGCCGTCCGGCGGCGTGGTGCTCGTGGTGTCGATCGATCCGGACGATTTCCGCACCCGATACAACGTGGCGGCCGACGTGCAGATCTTCGGGCCGTACGGAGGCTCGCTGGACAACGCTGGCGAGAACGTGCGGCTGCTGCGGCCCGACGCCCCCACGCTCGACGATCCGCCCACCGTGCCGGAGTTGCTGGTCGACCGGTGCCGCTATCGGCCCGACGGAACCTGGCCCGCCGGAGCCGACGGCTTGGGCGACTCGTTGCATCGGGCGGCAGCCGACGCCGGCGGCACCTACGCCGCAAGTTGGCAGGCCGCCGCACCCACGCCAGGCGACGCCGCGAACCTGTTTACCACGCGGATCGCCGGCCGCCACGTCTTCTACAACGGTTCGAGTTTCGACGGAAACGACGCAGCCGCCACGGCGGCCGACGACGCGGCGATCGCCGTCGACAAGACGGCCCTACTGCCCGGCCAAACGGCCACCGGCGACAACTACACCAACTACGGCGCAGGCATCAACGGCCTGATGGTCGACGTCGCCATGCTGCCGCCGGACGTCGTGCCCAGCGCGAGCGACTTCCGCTTCCGCATGGGCAACGTCGCCGACCCGGCCGCATGGGGCGCCGCCCCGCAACCGATCGAGGTCACCTTACGACGACAGACCGGCGCCGGCCGTTCCGACCGCATCACGCTGGTTTGGGCCGACAACGCGATCCGCAACCAGTGGCTGCAAGTGACCGTCGTGGGCACCAATCTCGGCCTGTCGGGCGACGATGTCTTCTACTTCGGCAATGCGGTCGCCGAGGCCGGCAATTCTGCGGCCGATGCCCAGGTGACCACCACCGATCTGTTGCTGGCGCGGAACAACCCCCGCAGCTTTCTCAACCCGGCCGCCGTCGACTTCCCCTACGACTACAACCGCGACGGTCGGGTCACCACGACCGACGTCTTGTTGGCACGCAACAACCAGACCAACTTCATCAATCGGCTGCGGCTGCTGGACCTGGCGCTCATCGGACTACAGGCCGATTTGCCGGCCGAAGACGATCCGATCGAGCAGGCGATCGATGCGCTGGTGGCGGCCCATTGAGAAAGTAGGAGTCTGAGAATTCGGGTGCCACTGCTGGCTTGCCCAGCAGTGTTCTTGCGTTAGCTCAACTTCGCACTGCTGGGCAAGCCAGCAGTGGCACCCAGTTTCGCCGTTCTTCAACGGGGGCTACTACAACACTGCTTCCGCAAAGCAATGGCACACTCGAACTCTTGGGTCTCGACTCCTTGCGACGTCTGACTCCGCCACCAGCACCGCAAGTTTTGCAGCCGCCCGAAATTGCCTACGCGGCACACCCTTCCCCATCCGCGTCTTGCCGAAAGTTCGCATAGGGTGGCCGACCGGATCGGCCGATGAGTAGAGAAGAGGAGTCGTGCGCGCGACGCGCGGGACGGTCTGCGCCGTGTACGAACCTCTCGGCTGACCACGGATGGATGCCATGCTCAGAGCACGTCTTTCGGCCTCGCTCTTGTTGGTGACGGCCTTAACTATCTGTCGTACAACGGTTTGTGCGATCGAAATCGGCGCCGTCGTGGCCCCCGGCCGGGTGATCGCGGTGGGCGAGGAACAGCCGTCGGAAAAGCCGCCGGTGATTTCCTGCGTTGCGGTCAATCAGGACGGATCGATGATGGCCGTAGTGGGGGACGACCACCTGGTGCGGATATTCGACGCCGCCAGCGGCCGCCTGCTTCACCGATTGGTTGGGCATACCGACTGGATTCGCGTGGCGGCCTTTCAGCCCGGCGCGAATGTGTTGGCCACCGCCGGCGACGATCGCCAGGTTCGGTTCTGGGATCCGGTCAACGGAGAGTTGCTGCGTGAGCTTTCCAAAGGGCAGCATGCGATCTACGCGTTGGCCTACAGCCCCGACGGCCGCACGTTGGCCACTGCCGGGTTTGGACAGACAGTACGCGTCTACGACGCGGCCAGCGATCGGCTGTTGCACGAGTTGGCCACCGCCGGGCCCGACGTCCGTGCGTTGGCCTTCACGCCCGACGGTCTGCAACTGGCGGCCGCCGGACGCCGGGGAGTCGTCGATCGGTGGAACGTCGCCACCGGCGAGCCGCTCGAATCGATCGAGGCCTGCCGTCGGCGGATCTCGGCGCTGGCCTATTCACCCGACGGCCGAGTGCTCGTGGCGGCCGGGCAACACCCGACGGTCCATCTGTTCGATGCGTCGTCCGGCCAACCGCTGGGCGAACTGCCGGAGCGGCCCGGGGCCGTGTTGGCGTTGGCTTTCTGCGAGGGCGGCGTGCTGGCCTCCGGCGGGAGCGACAACGTGGTGACGTTGTGGGACCTGCCCGGCCGCCGCAGGCTGACGAAGTTGACCGGCCACACCGGCTCGGTCTCCACACTGGCCTTCCACCCGGCGACCGGCCGGTTGATCTCCGGCAGCTTCGACACCACCACGCGGATTTGGCCCTTGACCCCGCCGGCCAATAACGACGTCTCGCGGCGCGGCGCTCGGCCGCTTTCGTCGGCGAGCAACGGAATCACGAAGGATCGATGGCAGTAGAGCCCGGTTCGACGTGCCCCTAGGGCACGCCACCGGCAGCAACACGGAGGTTGACGTGGGCCTGCTACGGAAATACCACAAGTCGCATTCCGCCCTACGGCCGCCCCGCTCGTCGGCACTCGCCGCCGGCGGCGCGCGATCGCTGAGGCGGTGCCGCTTCGAGCACATGGAACCGCGGCGGCTGCTCTCGGCCGACCCCATTCCGATCCGCGTCGGCGCCGTCTACTTCGAAGACGGCAGCGGCGAAGACGAGGTCGGCGACCTGATCGAGATCACTTTCGCCGGCGGTGCCGACGGTACACGGCTTACGGAACTGACCATCGACACCGACAAAGACGGCGGCGGCCTCTCGCTGGGCGACGCCTTCTTCGACGTGGCCGAAGGCGGCTTGGGGGCCTTTGGGGCGGTGAGTCTGCAGATCGTCGATCAGACGGGCATCGACCTGGCCACGCCGTTTGTCGTCGACGGCGGCACAAAGCTCCGCTTCCAGTTCGAGGGCTTCGATCCCGGCGAGAAGCTGGTGATCAGCATCGACGTCGACGAGCAGGGGTTCGTGCCGGAGAGTTCCAACGCCGTCGACGAGGGCGAAGAGTTCCAGTTCTCGAAGCTCGAAGCCACCTTCGCAGCCGACCATTACCACGAGGCCTCCGGCGACGACGTGTTCCTCGATTTCTACGACGACGAACTCGACGGCTCCGGGCTCAACCTGCCCGACGACGACTACCGACCGCCAAGCCCCCACATGCCGCCCGGCGCCGAGCCGGGGCCGATCTACACGGCCGGGGCCATCTTCGAGCTGACGCAAGAACCGCTGCCGATCACCGTCTCCGGAAACGTCTTTGAAGACCTCGATCTGGACAACACGCTCGACCCGGCCGATCGGGCCATCGCCGGCGTGGAGGTGACGCTGTTTGAACTCGACGGCGGGCAACGCGTCGGCCCGGGGCGAACGACCGCCACCGATGCGACGGGCTACTATCGCTTCGACGGCGTGAGCCCGGGCCGCTACGAGATCGTCGAAACCCAGCCGGACGGCTACCTCAGCGTGGGTGCCAAGGCCGGTACGGTCGACGGCGGCGTGCGCGGCGTGGTGCAGAACGAAAACGTGATCACGCAGATCGAACTTGACGGCGGCGAAGACAGCGTACACAACGACTTCGCCGAGACCCGCCCCGCTGCTCTAAGCGGCAACGTCTACCACGACGTCGACGACGACGGTGTCCGCGACCCGGGCGACGAAGGTATCGGCGGCGTGCTGATCCGCGTGCCCAATCTGCGTTCGCCGACCGAGCCGATCGAGGTCCGCTCCGCGGCCGACGGCTCCTGGAGCGTGGAGAACCTCTTTCCCGGCCAGTATTGGGTCGAAGAGTTCCAGCCGGCCGAGTATTCCGACGGCCGCGACACGCCCGGCACCGCCGGCGGCGTGGCCCACAACCCGGGCGATCGGATCGACGGCTTCACGCTCGCCGGCGGACAGACCGGCCGGCAATACGACTTTGGCGAATGGAAGCCGGGGAGTATTTCCGGATACGTCTACGTTGACGACAACAATGACGGCACGTTCGACCGCGACACCGAGCAAGGCATCGCGGGCGTGATGGTCACGCTGATCGGCTCCGCCGGAACGAGCAAGGCACTGACCGACGCCGACGGTTTCTACCGTTTCGACGGCCTTCGCGCCGGCACGTATCGCCTCGGCGAGATGCAGCCGCCGGGCTATTATGACGGACTCGATGCGGCCGGAAGCGTCGGCGGCGTGGCCCACAATCCGGGTGATCGGGTCACCGACGTGTCGTTGCCGCCGGGCGTCGATGCAGTCGAGTACAACTTCGGCGAGTTGCGGCCGGCCAGCATCGCCGGCCGGGTCCACGCCGAGTTGACCGGCGATTGCCACTACGATCCGGGCGAGCCGCTGCTGTTCGGCGTGACCATCTTCCTGCTCGACGCGGCCGGCAACCGCATCGCCGAAACGCAAACCGACTTCGACGGCGAGTATCGCTTCGAGAACCTAGAGCCGGGCGTCTACGGCGTCGAAGAGATCCAGCCCGACGGATATCTCGACGGCTCGGATCACGTCGGTTCCGAAGGCGGCGACAACTCGATCAACGACCGGATCACGGCCGTGAATCTGGGCTCCGGCGTCGACGGCGTCGAGTACGACTTCTGCGAAGGCGTGCCGGCGAGTCTCTCGGGCTACGTCTACCACGACGCGAACAACAACGGGCTGTTCGAGGCGGGCGAGCAGGGCATCCCCAATGCACGCGTCGCACTGGCCGACGCCGCAGGCGTGCCCACCGGCGACGTCACGTTGACCGACGCGGCCGGCTTCTACCGTTTCGCGATGCTCTTTCCCGGCACCTACACCGTCGTCGAAACGCAGCCGGACGGCTTCTCCGACGGGCTCGACACGCCCGGCTCGGCCGGTGGCGTGGCCGACAACCCGGGCGACCGGATCGTCGACGTGCCACTGACGCTGGGCACGCACGCGGTCGACTACAACTTCGGCGAACTGCTGCCGGCAAGCATTAGCGGCCGCGTCCACGCCGAGATGACGGGCAACTGCACCTACGATCCGGGCGAGCCGCTGCTGGCCGGCGTGACGATCTACTTGCTCGACGCGGCCGGCAACCGCATCGCCAAGACACAGACTGACTTGGGCGGCAAGTACCGCTTCGAGAACCTCGAGCCGGGCACCTACGGCGTCGAGGAGATCCAGCCGGACGGATATCTCGACGGCTCCGATCGCGTCGGCTCCGAGGGCGGCGACAATTCCGTCAACGACAAGATCACCGCGGTCCCGTTGGGCTCCGGCGTCGACGCGGTCAACTACGATTTCTGTGAGGTGGTGCCCGCCAGCATCTCAGGCTACGTGTTTCAGGACGGGCCGGTGATCGTGCTGTCGTACGGCGAGGAGGTGCCCGACCCGGCCGACGTCCGCGACGGGGTATTCACTCCCGACGACACGCCGCTGGCCGGCGTGGTGCTCACGCTCGGTGACGACACCGGGCTAGCACTGACCGACTCGAAAGGCCGGCCGATCACGGCCGTGACCAACGCCGCCGGGTACTACGAGTTCACCAACTTGCTGCCGAATACCTACACGGTGTTGCAGGCCCACCCGGACAAGTTTACCGACAGCCTCGACACGGCCGGCTCGCGCGGCGGCATCGCCATCAATCCCAGCGATAACATCAGCCCGTTTATCCTGGAGCAGATGGCGGTCGACCCGAAGGACGACGCGATCATCCGCATCGTGCTCAACGCGGGCGATCGGGCCGAGCAATACAACTTCTCCGAAGTGGCGGTCGACCGAGAGCCGCCGCCACCGCCTCCGCCACCACCGCCACCACCGCCGCCGCCTCCTCCGCCCTTGCCGCCAATCGACGAAGAGGCCCCCGTGTGGCATTTTCCGCCGCCGATGCCGTTGGTGATCGAGACGCCGTTTATCGGCGGCGTGGGTGGATTGCGGGGCTACACCTGGCACTTGAGCGTCGTCAACGGCGGCCGGCCACGGCAGGATCGCAACGGCGACGACTCGCCGCTGCAACCCCATTCGTACTTCGACCCCGTCTCGTGGACCGGTCCGGACATGGGCCAGTCGCAGTGGCTGATCAGCGGCGTCGATCCCGAGCCGGCCGGCCGGCGGTTGTTCGGCGTACCCGGCGCAATCCCGGTAACCGGCGATTTCAACGGCGACGGCATCGACGAGATCGGCGTGTTCGTCGACGGCCATTGGTTCATCGACCTCAACGGCAACGGCGTCTGGGACAAGGGCGACCTCTGGGCCGAGATGGGGCGCCGCGAGAAGGACCTGCCGGTCACCGGCGATTGGGACGGCGACGGCAAGCACGACATCGGCATCTTCGGGCCGATTTGGGAGGGCGACGATCGGGCATTGGCTGCCGAGCCGGGGCTGCCCGACCCGCAGAACGAGCCCACCGGCGAACTGAAGAACGTGCCGCCGGAGCCCGAGGACGCGGCCATCGGATGGCGCACCATGCGGCGGACCACCCAAAGCGAAATCCGCAGCGACCTGATCGACCACGTCTTCCAGTACGGCCATGCGGGCGACCGGCCCATCGCCGGCGACTTCAACGGCGACGGCGTGGCCAGCATCGGCATCTTCCGTGAGGGCACTTGGTATCTCGACGTCGACGGCAACGGCCGCTGGAGCCAAGGCGACCAGCGGCTCTCGATCGGTGCCGCCGGCGACGTGCCCGTAGTGGGCGACTTCAACGGCGACGGCATCGACGACCCCGGCTTCTTCCGCGAAGGCTTCTGGTATCTCGACACCAACGGCGACCGCGAGGTCGACGCCCGCGACAAGATTTTCGGCCACGAGTTCGGCAATCCCGGCGACCGGCCGATCACCGGCGATTTCAACGGCGACGGGATCGACGAGATCGCGGTCTACCAAGATCACGCCCCGCAACCGGATCAGCAAGCGACACGATAGGGAATCGTTCCAGCAAACGGTTTGCGAGCCGGGCCCGCATTCCCCGCGCCGTCGGCGGGAAGCGGATGCGGCCTGGCTGGTTTCGTCGCACGAGACATGATCGGCCGCCGCCTGAAGCCAACCGGCGCCCGCTGGCGCGTCCGCCGCGTCAACCGCATGGCCAGTCTGTGCTGTCTACGGTACAGCGATCACTGGGACGCCTACTGGGCCGCCGCGTAAGGCCCACAAGCGACCACTGCGTCCGGTCTGGCGTACGGCCGCAGACTGGAACCGAGTCGTCTGCCGCGTTACACTACGGTCGCCCAAACGATCCAACCATTAGCGGTCAACCATTAGCGGTGTGTCATGAGAAATCCCCTCTTGCACCGGCTTTCCGCCGTGGCACTCCTCGTCTTCCTCGTCAACGCTCCGGCTGCTGCCGAGTCTCGGGTGTTGATTTCCAGCGCAACCGACCAAGGTGCCGTCTGGCGGTACGCGACCGACAGGCCGGGCGACCAATGGACCGAGCCCGAATTCGATGACGGAAAGTGGCCGGAAGGCACGGCCGGATTTGGCGTCACCGATCAGTTTACGCCGCCGGCCGTGGTCTCAACGGTGTGGACGTCGGCCGATCTCTGGCTGCGCAAATCGATCGACCTGGCCGAGCCGATCGACTTTGAAGTGGCGGCGATTCGGATCAAGCACGACGAAGATACCGAGGTATACGTCAACGGCAAGCCGATCTTCACCGTGACCGGCTACAACACGCGGTGGGATTCCTATGACGTCACCGAAGCGTTGAAGAAGGCCATCCAGCCGGGCGAGAATCTCGTGGCGGTTCACGTGCATCAGACGACCGGTGGGCAGTATATTGACGTGGGGCTGATCCTCGATCCCGAAGAGAAACCGGCCAAGGCGCCGGATGCGTTCGATTTCTCGAAACTCGACGAGTTTCGCCGCGCACGTTGGCCGGAGGAGAAGGCCTGGACGTGGTACGCCGAGGTGGGGCCGATCGTCGGCTGCAACTATCTGCCGCGGACGGCCGTGAACATGACCGAGATGTGGCAAGAAGAGACCTTCGATCCGAAGACCATCGACGAGGAACTCGGTTGGGCCGAGAAGGCGGGCTACAACAGCCTGCGGGTGTTTGTGCAGTATCTCGTCTGGAAGGACGATCCCGAGGGCCTGAAACGGCGGATGGACCGGTTTCTTTCGATGGCAGACAAGCACGGCATGCGCGTGATGCTGATTCCGTTTTGCGATTGTGCGTTCGCCGGCCGCGAGCCCTACCTGGGCAAGCAGGACGAGCCGATCCCGGGCGTACACAACGGCGGCTGGGTGCCCAGCCCGGGGCTGAAGCGCGTCGTCGACCGCACGGCATGGCCCGACCTGGAAGCGTACATCAAGGACCTTGTGGGCCGGTTCGGCAACGACCGCCGCGTGTTGACTTGGGATCTCTACAACGAGCCGGGCCAGTCGGCGTTGGGCGAACAGAGCCTGCCGTTGGTGGCGGCCGCGTTTCGCTGGTCGCGCGAGGCCGGGGCCACTCAGCCGCTGACCGTCGGGGCCTGGATCGACTTCGACAGCCGCATGTCGAAGGCCCTGATGGAGATGTCCGACGTGGTCTCGTTCCACGGTTACGACAAGCCCGACGGCATCATCAAGAAGAGTTGGACCTGTCGCCAATACAACCGCCCGGTCCTTTGCACGGAATGGCTGCACCGCCAGTCGGGCAACACGTTCGAGGGGATCCTGCCGATATTCGCCCACGGCCAGATCGGCAGCTACAACTGGGGACTGGTGGCCGGACGGACGCAGACCTACATGCCCTGGGGGTCGAAGCAGGGCGACCCGATGCCCGAGCAGTGGCAGGACGACGTCTTCCACGCCGACGGCAAGCCGTACGACGCCAAGGAGTTTGATCGGCTGCGGAAGTTCCGCGAGGATTTCCGCCTGCGGCCAATCAACCGGCGATGGCCGAAGGAGAAGATCTGGCAGTGGTACGAGCAAGTCGGCCCGATCGTCGGATGCAACTTCCTGCCCAGCACGGCGATCAACTCGACCGACATGTGGCAGGCCGAGTCGTTCGATCCGAAAACGATCGATCGAGAACTCGGCTGGGCCAAGCGGGCCGGCTACAACAGTATTCGCGTCTTCCTGCAATACGTCGTTTGGAAGGACGACCCCGAGGGGCTCAAACGGCGGATGGACCAGTTTCTGGCGATTGCCGAGAAACACGGGATCAGCGTGATGTGGGTGCCGTTTTGCGACTGCGCCTTCTCGGGCAGGGAACCGTACCTGGGCAAACAGGACGATCCGAAACCCGGCAGGCCGAACGGCGGGTGGGTGCCCAGCCCGGGCTTGAAACGGGTGGCCGACCGAACGGCGTGGCCCGATCTGAAGCGGTACGTTCAAGATATCATCGGCCGGTTTGCCGACGACCGGCGGGTGTTGATGTGGGACCTCTACAACGAGCCGGGCAACTCGAAGCTGGGCGAGACGAGTCTGCCGCTCTCGGAGGCCGCGTTCCAATGGGCCCGCGACGCCAAGCCCTCGCAGCCGTTGACGATCGGCGCCTGGGTCGTGCTGAACTACCCCATGTCGCGGCGACACATGCAAATGTCCGACGTGATCACCTTTCACGGCTACGACAAGCCGCAGGCGTTTGAGGAGAAGATCGAGATCTGCCGGCAGCACGATCGGCCGATCGTTTGCACCGAGTGGCTGATGCGCCAGAACGGCAACACGTTCGCGTCGATCCTGCCGGTTTTCGATCGGCATGACGTCGGTGGGTATCACTGGGGATTGGTAGCCGGCAAGACGCAGACTTACTTGCCCTGGGAGTTCAAGCCGGGCGATCCGCCGCCGAAGGTCTGGCAGCACGACGTGTTTCACGCCGACGGCAAGCCCTACGACGCCGGGGAGTTCGACCTGCTACGCCGATACGCCGAGCGGTTTCGGCTGCACCGGCCCTGGTCGAAGGAGAAGGCCCGGCAATGGTTCGACAACCGGCCCTGGCCCTGTGGATTCAATTACATCCCGGCCAATTCGATCAGCTATACCGAGATGTGGATGCCCTATGCATACGACGCCGAACTGATCGACAAGGAACTGGCCCTTGCCGAAGCGGCCGGGTTCAACTGCCTGCGTGTGGTTTTGCCGTTCGTGGTTTGGGAGCATGACCCGGCGGCCTTCAAGCGTCGGCTGGAGTCCTTCCTGTCGATCTGCGACAAGCGAGGGATCAAGGTGATGTTCACGCTCTTCGACGATTGTGCCTTCGGGTCGGACGAGAAACTCAAGAACCCGACCTACGGCAAACAACCGGAAGTGCTCGAAGGCTGGTACGCCAACGGCTGGACGCCCAGTCCCGGTCACGACATGGTCCGCGACCGGAAGACCTGGCCGCGTCTGGAGAAATACGTCAAAGACGTGATGGGCGCCTTCAAGGACGATCGCCGCGTTTGGGTGTGGGACCTCTACAACGAGCCGACCAACGGCGGCCTGGGGAACGTCTCGGTCCCGCTGGCCGAGAACGTGTTTCGCTGGGCGCGTGAGGTGAATCCGTCGCAACCGCTGACCGTCGCTCAGTGGAACGGCAATGCCCTGTTGAACGACCTGATCTTCGCCAACAGCGACGTCGTCACGTTCCACGACTACGGGTCGGCCGACGGTCTGAAACGCCACATCGAATCGCTGCGCAACCACGGACGCCCGCTGATCAACACCGAGTGGCTCAACCGGGGCCGCGGCTCGCTGGTAGAGACGTGCCTGCCCGTCTTTCGCGATGCCAACGTCGGCTGCATGCACTGGGGGCTGGTCAACGGCAAGACCCAGACAAACCTCGCCTGGGGCTGGCGGCCGGGAATGGGCGAGCCGAAGGTCTGGCAGCACGACCTCTTTCACGGCGACGGTAAGCCGTATCGTCCGGAAGAAATCGAGTTGTTTCGCAGGTACTCGCGCATGAAGAAGTCCGAAAGAGAAGAACCATGAATCGCAACGTACTGTGCGCAACGGCAATGGGCTTGTTCGTTTACTTTACCGCCGCCGCGGAAGCCCAGACGGTCCGGCGGTCGAGCTACAAGGGCTGGAAGGTCCTCGTGCTGGAGAACGATCTTGTGCGGTTGCACGTCGCCCCCGGCATCGGCGGCCGGGTGATCCAGTATGGGCTTGGTGAAAAGGAGTTTTTCTGGGTCAACCCAAGCTTGACCGGCAAGACGTCGCCGCGAACGGGTCTGGATGCGGACGGCGGTTGGATGAACTACGGCGGTGACAAGCTCTGGCCCGCTCCGCAGGGCTGGGACAACGACCGGCAGTGGCCCGGGCCGCCCGACGCGGTACTCGACGGACAGCCCTATCGGGCCGAGACGGCCCGCCAAGCCGCCGCGGTCCGCCAAGCCGCTACGGTCCGCCTGACCAGCCGCGACGATCCCCGCAGCGGCATCCGCTTCAGCCGCCGTATCCGGCTGCACCCTCGCTCGACGCAGGTGTCGATCGAGGCGACCATGACCAACATCGACGACAAACCTCGCCGCTGGGGCATCTGGGCGCATACTCAACTCGACGCGGGGATTGCCGACAGCGACGATTACAATCGGCTAATGCGCGCGTGGTGTCCGATCAACCCTCGAAGCCGCTTCGACGGCGGCTACCAGGTGATCTTCGGCGAGAAGAATAACCCGTCCTTCGATGCCGATGCCGAGCGTGGCCTGATGAAAGTCAGTTACCAATACAAGGTCGGCAAGATAGGCCTCGATAGTCACGCCGGCTGGGTCGCCACCGTGGACGGCCGCCGCGGAGACGTCTTCGTCCAGCGATTCAAATTCGAGGCCCAGAAGGAGTATCCGGACCGGTCGAGCGTCGAGTTTTGGCATAACGGCCTGGGGCGGATCTACGCCTACAACGAGTGGATGGAGATGGCCGACGACCGCGGCGAGAACCCTTACGTGTTTGAAAGCGAAGTGCTCAGCCCGTTTGCTCGGCTGCGACCCGGCGAGAGCTACACCTGGGCGTATGATTGGTGTGCCTGCAACATCGGAGGCGACTTCCCCGTCGTGGATTGCGGTGATGCGGGAGTGGTTTCCGAGCGGCTGATCTGTCAACGGGAGGGGGAGCGACTGCGGCTGCGCGGACGTCTTGGCGTCTTCCATCTGGGCCGGCTGGTTCTCGAAGCCTACGACGAGAACGGCAAGGTGTTGGCGACCGACGTGCTCGTCCCGGCGGCGACGCCACGGAAGCCCGTCGTGCTCGACCGCACGCTCAAGTCACCACTCGCAACCCGCGATGTGGCAGTCGTTTTACTCACGGCCGAGGGAATGAGGATCGGAACCGTTGCCGAGGTCACCCTATCGAGGAGACCGCGCTGATTGTGTTTGACAAGAAGCCGGTGGGACGAATCTCACTGGCCCCGCGTTCGTCGCGGCGTTGGCTGCGCAGCTCATAGGCGTCGTGTCTCGGTAGACTGGGACAATCGACGGCGAAAATGATGACACCGCGGCGGAGCTACTTCACGACCTTCTTTGCGGCTCGAACGGCTTCGCGCGCTTGCAGGAGCCCCGCCCCGAAGACGGGATCTCGGCTCGGGGCGCCCAGTTCTTTGCACGTCTCCTCCATCAGACGTTTGACCTGCCAGGGATTCAACTCGGGGTTGACCGACAACATCAGCGCAGCAACGCCCGCCGCGTGCGGTCCGGAGAACGAATTCCCTTGAGGGCCGACCACCAGGGCAAACCCGTTTCCCTCGTCCGACACGATGCGGATTCCGCGAGCGAAGCGAATCGTCCGGCCCCAGACGGGATACCCGCCAAAACAGCCCGTCACGTCCGGCTTCATCAGCGGTGCGTCGGGCGGGTAGTCGTCGTAGAACTTGACCCCGTTCCAGTAACACGGTCCCTCGCTGCCGGGCGGCGCTTTTGAACCGTCCTCGAGGATTCCGGCGGCTGCAATCACGCAAGGGACGTCTTTGGGCAGAGCGATTTGCCGTCCCTTGGGCAACCGGGCGAAATTGCCCGCCCCGCCAACCGCGACAATCCCACCGGCGGCCAAGTGTTCGTGGGCCGTCCGATACAACCCTCGATAGTGCCCCAACTCCATATTGACCCACATGTAGCTCATCGACATGATATCGGCCCCGTTGACCAAAGCGTATTCGTAGGCTCTCAAATACCCCATGCCGCGGAGCACCATAAGGCGGGCGCGTGGGGCGATACCCGTAATCACCTTCCCCTTGGAAGGGCGTCCGGCAATGATCCCTCCGCACATGCTGCCATGGGGCATCAGCGACCTGTCGCCCAGTGCGTAGAACGATCGAGCCGCGAAGTCATATCCGAACAGGTCGTCGACGTATCCGTTATTGTCGTCGTCGGCGCCGTTGAGCTTCTCGCCTTCGTTTCGCCACAGTGCGCTCACCAGCGGCGGGGCCACCATCAGTCCACTGTCGCACAGGGCAATCACCACGCCTTTGCCGGTCGCCCCTTCTTCACTCCACGCGGCGGGTGCCTGAATGCGCGTCAGGTTCCAGGGGATTTGCAGGCCTTCAGCAGAAAAGGCCTCATCGGTGTCGCCCCGCCAGGCCGAGACAACCTGCTTGTAGATTTGCCGTTGCTGCTGCGGCGACGGCCCACGACTGCCGCCGGGCGTTCCCGTGATAGGGCTCTTGTGTTGTCGCACGGGCCCTCGTTGGAGATAGACGAACGACACAGCTTCCAGTTCGGCCAGCCGACGACACGCGGCCGCAGTAGCATCGCACGCAAAACCGTTGACGATCCAGAACCGCTCGACTTCGCGGACCTGTCGGCTTCGCGTCAACTCCTCCACCAGCCCCGCGGCATGTTCCCAGGACCGCCGCTCCTTTTCGCGCAACGATCTCAGCACGTACCGTCGCAACTGGCTGCGACGGTCGTTCTGGTGATCTCTGGCAAATGCTTCATAGTCGCCGCCGCGGGGCAAAAGTTGATCGCTCATCCGCACAAACACGGGAAGCATCGTGGTCTGATCGCCGTCGATTCCCCGATCCAACTTGCCGCCGATAAGCGACGGCAACTCAGCGGCCATGCCCGCGGATACGGCCAGGAGCCACAGCACGCCAGTTGCCACGGCCCGACACACGGAGCGCGTGCGGCGGCGAAAGCCATAGCCGCTATCGTCCGTCGGATTCAAAGTGATCTTGTACACCTCAACGTCTCCGATTAGCTGCCAGCCACCGCGAGTTCAAGTCAGGCGCGACGCGTCGCCAGTCTGTTACGGGCGATTATGAAGGGCTTGTCCGGAAACAACTTCGTCCGCTTCATGGTAGCCATCACACTCCGCGTGATGATTCGCCCGAAAGACTGCGAAGTTGTTTCCGGACAGGCCCGAAGAGATTCCATCTTAGCAGGTATCTCCCGCTGAGCGTAGTCTCCAGGAATCGCAGGAGAACTGCAAAGTCGATTCGCGGGAGTGGAAAAGGGGGACTGGCTCCGA
>CAYYNP010000200.1:0-19223 GCA_964472545.1 uncultured Planctomycetaceae bacterium
CGACGAAACCTCGATTTCACGCAACCCCAATTCCTAAGTGTGACATAGCACTAGGAAGATCGGGGGCCGAGGGATATCGCGGGACAGAGCTAGCCTTCCGGGCCTAGCTTTCCGGGCCTAGCCTTCCGGGAGCAACTGCTCCGCGGGAATCATCCGGACGACTTCCTCCATGCTGGTCGCACCCTCGGCTACCTTCAACAGGGCTGAGCGGCGCATGTCGAGCATGCCCTGCTCGATGGCCTTGTCGCGGATCTCCCGAACGGTTCTCGCCTTGGCCACCAGACGGCGGATCTCCTTGGTGGCTCGCAGCACTTCAAACACGCCCGTGCGGTCGCCGTAGCCGTCGAACTCGCAGAACTCGCACCCCGCCTCGGAGTAGATGGAAAAACCCTGGTCCGATCGGATCCACTGCCGCACTTCGTCAAAGCTGTGGGGAGATTCGCTGATATCGACGGCGATCCGGCAGCGGGGGCAGAGGGTGCGCACCAGGCGCTGCGTGAGGATGCCCAGCAGGCACGTCGAGAGAAAATGAGGGTGTACGCCCAGGGCCAGCATGCTGTCGATGGCCCCGGCGGCGATCGGCGCGTGCAACGTGCTGAGCACCAATTGTCCGCTGTTGGCCGCCCGCACGGCCGTCTCCGCCGTAACGGGATCGCGAATCTCGCCCACCATGATCACGTCGGCCGACTGCCGCAGAATGCTCCGCAAGAGTTCGGGGAAGTCTAAGTGAATGCTCGGATTGATCGCAGACTGACAGGCTCCGTCCATCGCGTATTCGATGGGGTCTTCGATGGTGTTGATCTTGCGGGTCCCGTCGTTGAGATAGTGCAGGCAGGCATACAAGGTGGTCGTCTTTCCCGACCCGGCAGGACCGGTGACCAGGACGAGTCCGCTGGGACTGCTCAACGTGCTCTTCAAGTCGCCCAGATCCTTGCGGTTCAATCCCAAGTTATCCAGCTCGAGCAACGTGGCGTTGCGGACCACGAGCCGGATGGCCATATCCTCGCCGTAGAGCGTGGGAATCGTGTTGATTCTCAGATCGATCCTCTCATCGTCGTCCAACCGGTACACGAGTCGGCCGTCCAACGGCCGCAACACCAACGCCAGGTCCATTCCTGCGGTGACTTTCACGTAGTTGATCATGCGGCGTGCCGCCTGACGGGGCAGCCTCGCGACCTGCTTCAGCGCCCCGAGATGACGCATGGAAACGGTCGTATCGTCGTCGTTCCAGGTGAAGAGAATATCGCTGGCAGGAAGCGAAAGAGCGTAGCGGATCATCTGAGCGAACGCCTCATCCAGCGCCGGACCCGCGAAATCGATCTCCTCGAACCGGACCCGCCGTTCGCGGCTCTCAACTCGCCGAGCAACTCTTCCCGCTTCGTTACTCATGTGTCGTTATCCCGGACCAAGGCGAGCGCACCGATTTCGTCGTCGGCAAGGCGCAGAACGGCGTCCAGCCGAAGCATCCGGATCATGTCCAAAACCGTCGCCGAAAGGGAGTGCAGAACAAGGTCTCCGCCGGCTTCACGATACCGCCGGTGCCGAGCCAACAGCCAGCCGATACCGCTGGAGTCGATATACTCCACGTCCGATAAGTCCAGCACGAGTCTGCGCGTACAGTCGTCGTTGCCGAGCACTGTCCGCAAAGGATCGGAAGGCTCGACCTCGCTGCGGACGATGCGGCCCTTGGCTTGCACCCGCAACACGTTCTCTACATCGGCGAGTAGGCTGAGTTCCATCGAGCTTCATCCTGTGCCGAGGCGGCGGTGGAGAAAACTGGCCAACCGCTTCCGCCAATCCGGGTCAAGCAAGCCGCTGGGAAAGGATACCACACAGCACCTGTTATGATAGAGCCATCGGAGAGACAGTGCAAGAAGTTGTGGTTCTCCATGGGCTCACGGCCCATTCGTGGTAGACTCGGAACTCTAGTGCTCTGTCGACATTCAGTCCTGGGGTGGCGGTTCTTGTGGCGTAAGCTCCCAGCTTGCGTTTGACGCTGAGTTCCAAACGGCAAGCAAGATGCTCGCCCCACTTTCAAATGTTGACAAAGCACTAGCCGCAAGTGCGCGCCTCGCAGACCCTATCCCAACTCTGGCGGAGGTGGTCCAGGCCGATCGAATGCCATCTGTCGAGGCTGCCGTATATACACCTCTGTGGGTGGACTAATCCAGCCCTTCGTCTGCTCCTCGAGAATCGAATGGCGAATTATTTCGCCTTTTGGTGTTGACTTGGCGAATACATTCGCTAGAATGCGGGCATATGGCGAATGTATTCGCTACAATGCGCTCGTGTGGGGCCGGAAAAGGAGCCGTGCGATGCCCCGAACACCCTCCTCGCAGCCGACGGAAGTCGAGTTGCAGATTCTTCGCATCCTCTGGGAACAGGGGCCGTCGACGGCGCGTCAAATCCATAATCGACTCGCCGAAGTTCGCGATACGAACTACTCGACGACGGTCAAGATGCTGTCGATCGCGCTGGACAAAGGGCTGCTTCGACGCGACGAAACCGTGCGTCCGCAGGTGTTTCGGCCCGCCGCCCCACAGCAGCGCACTCAGCAACGGATGCTCAAGGACCTGATCCAGAAAGTCTACAACGGTTCGGCGGGTAGTCTGGTACTCCAGGCGCTCGCTTCGCAGAAGGCTTCACCGGAAGAACTGGCCGAAATTCGCCGAGTCCTGGATGAATTGGGGGAAAGCGAACAATGAACGCCTTCACCACGTTTCTTCAAGCCGATTGGGCCGAACGAGCAGGCTGGACCTTGCTGCATTCGTTGTGGCAGATCGCGGCGGTCGCGGCCGCCTATGCGACCGCCGCGTTCTTACTGAGAAACCGTTCGGCGGATTCTCGGTACTTTCTTGGTTGCGTCGCAATTCTTGCCATGCTGGTCCTTCCCGTGGGAACCTACGTGCTGCTGTCGCAGGAAGTGCCGTTGCAGCCCCCCGATGCGAGTGCCGCGCCCGCGGCCGGCTCGCTGCCAACGGAATCGTCGGCGCCGCCGACCATCGTCTCGTCCGATGCTATCCCTCCGATTGCGCCCGCCGATCTTGCCGCAGCAGACACGATCCCAGCCAAAATGGCCCCAGCCGAGACGGCTGCGGCCGAGATCGCTTCAACCGAGACGGTTTCGGCCGCGGCTGTTACGGCTCATCCGGAAGCCGCTTCCACGCAGCCTGCCACTGTCGATCTCTTGTCGCAGTTGCGCCGTTGGCTGCCCTGGGCGACGGCCACCTGGCTGACGGGAGTCTTGCTGCTGTCGCTTCGACCGCTGTTCGGATGGTTGCACGTGCGTCGGCTTACGCGCCGTGGGCTGTCGCCGCTGTCCGACACATTGCGGCATGCGGGCCGCCGAGTACAGCAGCGTCTTGGCGTGCATCGGGTCGTTCGGTTTGCGCAGTCGGCGTTGGTCGAGGTCCCGACGGTTGCCGGATGCCTGCGCCCCCTGATCTTGCTGCCCGCTTCCGCAATCACGGGCCTCAGCACGGCCCAGATCGAGCTGATCCTGGCGCACGAATTGGCCCACGTAAAACGTCACGACTGGTTGGTCAACCTGGCCCAAACCGTGATCGAAGCCGTGCTCTTCTACCATCCGGGCGTGTGGTGGCTCTCGCGTCAGATCCGCAAGGAACGCGAACACTGTTGCGACGATATGGCCGTGGCCGTCAGTGGTAATCGGACGACCTACGTCCGGGCGCTGGCTCACCTCGAAGAGCAACGTGCGGCGGTCCCGGCAGCCGTTCTCAGCGCTTCGGGCGGATCGCTCTTGGGACGCGTCCGCCGATTGACGGGTAAACCGAACGCCGAATGTGGTTCCACCGCCGTCGGCGTGTGGTTCGTGGCACTGGCCTACTTGTCGATCGTTGCGGCAGTGGCCGCGGGCTACGTCCAAGTGTTGGGCGAGCCGGATGACTTGTCCCAAGAAAAGCCTGCAGCGGCGACGGACGACGCAGACGACTTCGTGTCGGCCTACAAAGGGCCCTGCGACGTGGCGGCATCACCGGACGGCAAGCGGCTCTACGTGGTGCAGAGCGACGCGCGGGCGTTGGCCGTCGTCGGCGTCGCGGACGGCGAGGTCGTTCAAACGATCCGGCTGCCCGGCGAGCCGACCGGCGTTTGCGTCGGCCCGGACGGCAAGTCGGCCTACGTTACGTGCGGCGTGGCAAACGGCCTGCTTTGCGTTGTCGACTCGATGTCCGGCAAGGTGACGGCAAAGATCGCGGTGGGGCATTCGCCGCGCGGCCCGACCGTGAGTCCCGACGGCAAGACGGCCTATGTCTGCAATCGTTTCGACAACGACGTCTCGGCCGTCGATCTGGCGGCGAAGAAGGAAGTCGCGAGGATCAACGCCCTTCGCGAACCGTTCGACTCGGCGATCACGCCCGACGGCAAAACCCTGTTCGTGACGAATCGCTCACCGAGCGACGAAGCGGACGGCTACGACGTCGCCTGCGAGATGACCTGCATCGATACGTCGACGCGGCAGACCAAACAGATTCGCATGCCAAACGGCGACGTGAATCTCTCCGGCGTGTGTGTCTCGCCGGACGGCAAGTACGCCTACGTGGTGTCCGTATTGGCCCGATACCAGATGCCGAGGACGCAACTCGAGCGCGGTTGGGCCGTTACCAATGCGCTGTCGATCATCGACGCCCAGAAGAAAACACACATCAACACGGTGCTGCTGGACGACATCGACCTTGGGGCTGCGAATCCGTACGACGTGGCCACGTCGGCCGACGGCTCGAAGCTCTATGTCTCCCACGCGGGCTCGCACGAGGTGAGCATCGTGAACGTGAAGCCTATGCTCGACAAGCTGTCCGCCGTGCCTGCCGACGAGGCGGCGCTGGAAGCGATGAGAAAGGCGGCGAAAGACGAAGGCCGACCGATCTCGCCGTATTCCAACACGGCCGAAGACGTACCGAACGACCTGGCGTTTCTAGAGGGCATGCGCCGACGCGTTGCACTCGAAGGCCTCGGCCCGCGTGGTTTGGCCGTCGTGGGTAATAAGGTCTATTGTGCGATGTACTTCAGCGACACGCTCAGTTACGTCGACGTGCGGGGCGATCCGGAGCCGACGGTCGGCCAGGTCACACTCGGCCCGAAGCCCGTCATGACCGAACAGCGCAAGGGCGAGCTCTACTTCCAGGACGCGCGCCTCTGCTTTCAGCAATGGCTTTGTTGCGCCACTTGCCATCCGGACGGACGGACCGACGGCTTGAACTGGGACCTGCTCGGCGACGGGCTAGGCAACCCGAAGGGTACGAAGAGCATGCTCTTGGCGGACCAAACGCCGCCCATGACGGCCTCCGGCGTGCGGGCCAACGCGGCAATCGCCGTGCGTTCCGCGTTCCGCCATATCCAGTTCGAGGTGGTTCCGGAGGAAAAGTCGAAGGCGGTCGACGCGTATCTGAAGTCGCTGAAGCCCGTGCCCAGCCCCTATCTCGTTAACGGCGAATTGAGCGAATCGGCCCGACGAGGCAAGGCGCTGTTCGAGAGCGCTGAGGCCGGCTGCGCGACGTGCCATCCGGCGCCGTTGTACACGGACCTGAAGATGCACGACGCGAAGACCCGCGGCAAATACGACCGCCGCGACGCGTGGGACACGCCGACGCTGATCGAATGTTGGCGAACCGCGCCGTACCTGCACGACGGACGATACACGACGATGAAGAACGTGTTTTCCAGGGGCAATCATGGTGAAGCGGCGGACAAGCTTACCGACGGCCAGATCGACGACTTGACGGAGTTTGTCCTCTCGTTATCGGACGCGCCGGCGGATGGCAAGGCCCCCGAAGAAGAGGCACCCGAAGAAGAGGCCCGGCCGCCGGCCTTCGAGACGTTGCACGTCGAGATCAAGTCGCACTGGGGATGGAACCGCACGCTAGAGTTCGACGGCAAAGGCGCGTACGTATTCACTCTCCAGACGCTCGAACGGGTGCCCGGCGAAAGCCACCTGCAGCCGAGCAAGACGCCCTACGTCGCCCGGCATCGGCTCTCGCCGGAGCACTTGAGGGAATTGACAGGGCGGCTCGAGGCGACCAAATGGCTCAGTCTTGAGGTTCGCATGCCGCGGGTAACGGACGCGACCGAGTACGGCATGACGATAGGTCGCGACGGCAAGTCAACTCAGCGCGCCTACCACGAACCCGGCAACGTGCAGGCTTACACGGATCTCGTGCGACTGCTGCGCCGGATCGGGCGGCAGGAGGAATTGCTCTATGTCATCGAGCACCAGGGGATGCCTTCCCCGGGCGGAAGCGACCTGGGGAGCGAACTCGACGCGATGCTCAAGGACCGCGCCGACGCCCGGCCGTACGCGCCGGCGCTCGATTACGGTCGGCTGGTGCCGGCCTGCAGCAAGTTGCTCGCGAGTCCCGGATTGTCACCCCGGTTGGCGATCGGCGCTGCGAAGCTGATGGGGTACTTGAAACTCGAGTCGCAGCGCCCGGTGCTCGAAGTCCTTGCCCAGGGGCGTGTGCCCGGCGAGGAATCCGATGACGTGGCGATGGAGCTTCGAGTAGAGGCCGTCAAAGCTCTCGGGCGGATGGGCGCCGGCAAGTCGCTTGAAGCTCTGAAGGCGGCCGTGGCAAAAGAGCCGAAGCTGAGTACGGTCGCCGCCGAGGCGATCGGGGCCGTGTCCGGCGAGGAGGCGGAGCAGGCTCTCGTCGAGCTGCTGCAAATGGCCCCGGAGGTCGGGACCGCCTGGTGCCTGATCCGCCGCGGCGAGTCGGTCGAGCCGGCCATCCGGGATGCCCTCTACCAACCCGGCAACGAATACGGCCAGGCGCGGCCGGCGTATTGCCTGATCCGTGCCTACCACGACCATTGGAAGGAACTTTCCTCGCCGCCCGGGGCGGCCGTGTTGTCGGCGCTGCACGACAAGGTGCGGGCGATGGCCACCGGCAGTTCGTTGATCGGCAACTACGGATCGCAGGTCCTGCAACTGGCCGACAGCCCGTTCGTGGTACGCAACGCGTGGCAAGATATCGAGGCCGTGCTTTCGCTGATGGCCGCCAAGGACCAGAGCGAACGCAAGACGCTGCTCTTGCCGATGCACCTGCTCAACAACTGGGATGACGATTCGACCAAGCGATTCCTGGCCGACGCCGAGGCCGGCAACGTTCTCGTCCGTCGGGTGATGGTCGACGCCGAGGATTTTTCCGGTTGGGCACACGTGGCCAAGCGCAACGGGCAGGGAGGCTACGAGCTTTATCTGTCACAATGCAGCGGCAAGATCTGGGTGATCGAGGCGGCGCTCGATCTGCCCGACGACAGCGTCGAGACCCGCCGCCGGAGATTCTTGACCCGTCGTCCCAAGGCCCGGGACGTCTCGTCGCCCACGGCTGCATCGGTCGACAATTAGACCCGCTAAGCCCGACTCAATGGAGACCACAGAATGCATCAGATCAATGCCCCATCACGGATCGCTCTGCTGATCTGCCTCGCCGCGACGCCGGTACTAGCGAGTGACAAGGGCGCCCAGCAGTCGCGGCGCGCATTCCTACAGCGGTTTGACACCGACCGCGATGGCCAAGTCACCAAGGAAGAAATCAAGAAGGTGCTCGCCAAAGAGGCCGAGCGCCGGGCGATCCACGCCAAGGCGGAGCAGTCGCGCCGCGCGTTCCTCCGGCGCTTCGACACCAACGGCGACGGCAACGTCACCAAGGAAGAAATCAAGGCCGTGCTCGCCAAAGAGGCCGAGCGCCGGGCAATCAAGCGGACGGCGGACAAGTCGCGCCGCGCATTCCTGCAGCGTTTCGACACCAACCGCGACGGCAAGGTTACCAAAGAAGAATCCAAGGCCGTCCTGGCGGCGGAAGCAAAACGCCGGGCGAAGGCAAGGGATTGAGTCCGTAGGGTGCGTCTCGACGCACCGCGTGCCCAGTGCAGTTTACGCCCGTCGTGGTGCGTCAAGACGCACCCTACGAGTCTACTCCCTCGCGGCTCCCACGCTTCGCAACGCACCCTCGGCAACTCCCGACGACGTAGAGGGCGCCGTTTCCACCGCCGCCGGCTGTTCCCGTCGCTGATTGTACCCTCTGCCGAACATGCAGAATTCGCCCCGCAATGTTGGCTGGCGGTCGAAGTACGAGCACCCGCCAGACGCCGCAACGATGGCGCTGCCGACGGCCAGCGCGACCGCGGCGGATTGGGTGCGCAAGAAACCGGCCGTTCCCGGCGCTACCGGCAATGGCGGGCCGTTGGGATCGGGCAAAGGAGACTCGGTGTCGGCCGCTGGAATGATTGGCGGCTCAGTTTCAGGGAGGTTTCGTTTGTCGCTCAAAGTGATCCTCCCTGGCTCGCGGAACGTCGATTGCGATCATCGGAACTTGTTGTCGGCGGTACGAAAGGCTCAGCGGAGACGGGAGTCTCTCGCGGCTCCGTTAGCTCCTTGATTCTCTCACCGATGTTCTCACTCATCCTTCGCACGGGCCCCGGCGGGTAACCTACGCTCCGCCGCTGGCTGTACCCTCTGCCAAGCATCTGGATGTTCTTGACCAGGCGCGAAGAGCCTCGGTTTTGGTTGTACCCTCTGCCGAGCGTCTGGGAGTTTCGAATTGCGCGGCATCCGCCGAACGTGGCGACGACGGCGCCGGCTACGGCCAGCGCCACGACGGCAGATCGCGTGAGCAGGGACCCGGCCGTCCTCGACGTAACTGGCTTCGGCGTCTCAGAATCGAGACAGCGCTGCTTTACTCCCATGGCAATTCCCCATGTTCTCTGGCTCGACACAAGCCGGTCGAAGGAGGCTTTGATGCGCGAGATCCCACGATCGCGAAACAGCAGCAGACAGGTGCCGGGCAGAGGAGCGGCGGGAAGATACCCGCTGAGCGCAACGCGTACAAGGCGAGTTCGAGCGGCGAAGCGCAATTACATGGTATTGAAGTGACTGTCAATCGTACAGCAAGCCAACCGGCGCCGTTCGGCCAGGCCGACCATGAGTCGTAACACTTTGCCAGCAAGCACCTTATGGCACGAGGGGCGATTTGAGAACGGACGCCACGCGGCCACGGAATAGTTGATCGGGCAACGGCACCGCGCGAGCGACGCAACCTCTTGCCCCTCAACGACTTGCTGCGATACCTCGGCATTTGTTGAACAGGGGCATTGGGGCGGCGGCCCGCCGCGCAACCCGGACTGTGTCGCAAGTCGTTGTACTGAAGGGATTTGCGCAACGAAGCCTGGACGCGCTCAGATTGAACACGGCATTGTTCGATGTCAACTATTCACTCCGGCCATATGGCCCGCCGCACGTCAATCGTCATCCACCGCCGGCACACTCGGCCGAAAGACGATCGGGTGGTGGTCGGAGTAGTACCGGCGGAACGCGTTGTGGTCGTACGGGTCGCCGGGATACGGGCTGGGTAGCGTCCACCGCGGCCGCAATACCGCGATCAGATCGATCACCGCCATGTCGAAGCCCAGGTCGAACTCCGTCGTGTAACCCGGGTGGAACATCACGTGGCCGTAGGGCTTTTCACCCTTGGTGTTCGTCGCTCGGCACTCGTCGTTGAACGAGACGAATGACGGGGGCGTGGCGAGGCGGTATCCTTGTGGTGTTCCGCACAACGACAAATCATGCCGCGACAAGGACATCCGTATCATGCGATCTGCTTGCCTTACGTTCTCATGCATCACCGTTCTGTTCGCGCAAGGGGGAGCCGCACGCGCTGCCGAGAAGCCCCACATTCTGTTGATCCTCGCCGACGATATGGGTTACGGCGATCCGGGCTGTTACAACCCGGCTTCCAAGATTCCCACGCCGCACATCGATGCGTTGGCAGCGGCCGGCATGCGGTTTACCGACGCCCACGCGGCCGGGCCGTTGTGTCATGTCTCGCGGTATGGGCTGATGACGGGGCGGCATCCGTTTCGTACGCAGTGCGGGGCGTGGTCCCACCGGCCGGTGATTGACCAAAGGCGGATGACGATCGCGTCCCTGCTGCGCGACGCCGGTTACCGCACTGCGATGGTGGGCAAGTGGCACCTGGGATTCGTCGAGAACGGCTACGACCAACCGCTGCGGGCGTTCCGTCAAGCCGCAACCGGGCGAACCGCCAATGCAACTTTACGACTTGTCCAAAGACCCGGCGGAGACGACGAATCTGTACGCACGGCATCCCGAGATTGTGAAAGAACTGCTTGCGGAGCTTAAGCATATCCGCGAACGGTAACGCTTGCGGCCGCCCGCGGCCCGCTGTCGCGGGACTGCGCGGCGTGGTGACGAGGTCGTCGTGCCTCGCCTCGCCACTCGCTGCGGGTATAATTCCGACAATTCGTCATCGTGCAGTTCATCACCGCGTAAGTCGTTGATCGTGCCGGCTATCGATGGTCATCTGCCCGTCATGTTCCACGGAGAATCCTGAAGCGAGCAGATTCTGCTCGGACTGTGGCAATGCGCTTCGGCCCGAGTGTGAGGCGACCGTGGCCCACTCGGGAGCCGGTCGTGAGAGGTCTACGGGCGACGCTTGGGAGTTGTCGCTTTCGGAGCCCCCGCACCACGGTCGATTCCTTCCGGGAACCCGACTTGCCAACCGCTACCGAATCGTGTCGCTGCTGGGCAGAGGGGGTATGGGCGAGGTCTATCAGGCCGACGATTTGAAGCTCGGTCAGAGGGTGGCCCTGAAGTTTTTACCCAACAGCCCGGCCAAGGATCGGCGGCGGCTGGCATCTTTCCGCAACGAGGTGCGCCTGGCGCGCCAGATATCGCATCCCAACGTCTGCCGAGTTTACGACATCGCCGAGGTCGACGGCCAGCCGTTCCTCTCGATGGAGTACGTCGACGGAGAGGACCTCGAGAGCCTGCTGCGACGCATCGGACGGCTTCCGAGGGACAAGGGCACGGACATCGCCAGACAGTTGTGCGCGGGGCTCGCCGCAGCCCACGCCTGTGGAGTGATTCACCGCGATCTGAAGCCGGCTAACGTGATGCTCGACGGGCGAGGACGCGTGAAGATCACCGATTTTGGCCTCGCCCGCTCCGACGAAGGCGAGGGCCAGACAGCCTACGCGGTGGGCACACCGGCGTATATGGCACCGGAACAACTGATGCGTGGAGAGACGTCGTTTCACAGCGACGTCTACTCCCTCGGTCTGCTGCTGTTCGAGATCTTTGTCGGCAAACCGCTGCATGAAGGGGCGTCGCTGGCCGAGTTGCGAAGGCGTCACGGACAATCAGCGCCGGTACCCAAACCGTCACGGCTGAGTGCCGATATCGGTCCGGATGTTCAGAGCATCGTCTTGAAGTGTTTGGCGAAGGAACCGGCCGAGCGACCCGACGGGGCAAACGCCGTGGCGGCGGCGCTGCCCGGCATGGATCCGCTGGCGGCGATGCTGGCCGCCGGCGATACGCCCTCGCCGCGGATGGTCGCGGCCGCCGACGTATCGAATCAGGTGTCGACGGCTTGGACAATCGCGAGTTTTGCGGCGATCGTAGCCGGTCTCGCGCTTGTGCTCTGTTTGGCCGACCGGTTCACTATGTTTGGGCAGGCAGATCCTGAGTCGCCCGATTTTCTGCTTAACAAAGTCCATACCGTGCTCAACGAATTCGGCGTTGAAGATCGCACTCCCGTGGCTGCGGGCTTCACCCGTGGCAGGATCGCCTATGGATTCGAGTACGACCAAGGGGCCATCGGGCATACTCTCGAGAACGACAAGTCGCCCGGCCGATGGGAGCGGCTCAAGGAAGGTCATCCTCCGGCCGTCTACTTCTGGTACCGCCAAAGCCCTCGGCAGTTGATACCGGGGCTATTCCGCGGCGAAACCGGTGCGCTTGGCTTCAAACGGGAAATGGTCTCCCAAAACAACCCGCCCGCTTATGAGAAGGGCATGCTGAGTCTGCGCCTCGATACACGGGGGCATCTCCTCGAATATCACTGTGATCCGCGGGCGATTGTCGCCAGCCCTGCTGCCGCGGAACAATCGTGGACTGCGGAAGACGCCAGGGAGACGTTTCAACTGGCGGGGCTCGAGTATGACCAGTTTGAAGAAACCGGCGATGCGGCCGGGGTTTCGCTCGGTGTCGCCGATGAATTCTACCGATGGAAGGAAACGCAGGGCTCCTCGGCGCGAATCGTCGAAGCGGCGACCTTCGAGGGGAGTTTGGTGTTTTTCAACGTCATCCAGCCGTGGGACGTCACCACCAACGACGACCCGTCGGAGGAATCCTCGTCGGCGTACGCGGTGGGTCTTGGCTTTGTGGCGATCTTCTGTGTCGTGCTCGCCTCGGCCACCTATGTGTGCTATCGAAACATGCGCATGGGCAGAGGAGATCAGAAGACCGCAACGCTGTTGGCATCGTTCGTGTTTCTGGCCGGCGGCGTCGAGTGGTTGTTCACGGCGAGCCACGCCCCGTCGGTCGCGGAATTCGATCTTTTTGTGTGCGGCCTTTCCTATTGGCTGTTTCATGCGATCTCTGCGTGGGTCTTCTATTTGGCCGCCGAGCCGTACGTACGCCGCTACTGGCCGCAGTCGCTGACCTCCTGGTGCAGGCTTTTTGAAGGCCGGTTTTCGGATCCTCTGATCGGCCGGGACGTCTTGCTGGGCGCTTTGGGCGGTGTGGTTTCCGCGGTGACTGTCGCGTGTCTGATACTCGCGCCGTCACGGTTCGGATTCGTGCCGCCGTTGCCCTTCAGGAACTGGGATAACGAAACGTTGACTTACGTCCTCGCGCCGCGATATGCCGTCGGCGGCGTCGTAGCTATGCTAAGACACGCCGTCCTGCATGCCGTGTTTAGTCTGCTGCTGTTGTTCGTGCTGAGATTGCTTCTTCGCAGGCCGATGCTTGCCGCCGCCGCCTTCGTTTGTGTGGCCGTCGCGCTTCGATCGGGACAGGTGCCCCTTTGGTATCTGCCGATCATCGGCCTATGGTCTTGCATCGGGGTCTTTCTGCTGACGCGCTATGGGATGATTGCGTGTACGAGTTGGCTGTTCGTGTTCTTCTTGTTGACAATTCCGATGACATCGTCGGGGTGGTACTTTGAGTACGGCCTGGCCGTCGTTGCCGTCGCGCTGGGCTATTCGCTATACGGCCTGCTGACGTCGCAGGGTGGCCGCCCGCTGATTCCTGATGCGAAACTGACCGGCCGGTCAACGTACGCTAAGTGACGAGCAACTCGCCCTTCCCGGTTCCGGGCGACTGTCGGATTCCATGAAGGACCCCGTCCGTCTCCGACACCCGTCGGACGTGAGATGACGTGAGACGTCTTGAGAATCGACCGTCCGTGAAGCGGCCGTGCCGCCCAAAGCGCCATCAGAATCCGGCCTTGAAATCAGGGCGCGCCATTCTCAATCGCCTCGATCCTGTGAGCGGGCATTCTCTTGGTCTGTCATCAACCTCAGTTCGGTCAGCACGTCTTGTGCCGCCGCGAAGAGCGGGCGCGTGGGATCTGAATCGCGCACAATTGCGGCTTCATCACCGACGCAGAGCCGGACGCCGTCGTATGTAAGAAGGTAGAAATACACCTGGCCGCTCTTCGGGTAGGCATAGTTGTCTACCGTCTTGCCGGAGTCGACGTATTGCTGGGCGAGTTTGACGTACCGCGCGGCAGCCTGCCGCACGCTATGGTGCTCCCGACCGCCGATAACGCCGAAGGATGACGTCGTGTAGAGGCTTGCCGTCCCGTCGCGCAGCGACATGATGCTTGCCGTGACCCCTCCGATATCCCAGTCCGTCAGAACGCCATACACCTTCGGGAAATCAGCGTCCGAAGAGAACCCGAGTTCGCTCGCCGAAGTCGTGAGAGCCGTCCGCCGAAGCTGCACGCCCGGGGAATCCACGGCGGGTGAATCTCCTTCGGCCGTGGCGACCGCCTCATCGCAGCCGATGAGTGCGAGAATCTGGAATGCGACGCCAATTAGTTTCATCATCTTGTGTACTCGACCTCCAATGCTGCCGCCGGTTCAGTGCCCTCGCAATTGACTACGGCGGCGATTGCGACTGTATTGCAGGATAATTGGCCCTTGGACCAATGGGATCTCGCGCTGGCACGCCACCTCCCTTGATTATAGGTTACTGACAAAGCACTAGGCCACAGTGACGCGTCGGATCAGGAACATCGCGTCCCGTCAAGTGCCGCTTCCGTCCGGCGCGAGGTGGCTACCGATGCTTCGAGGTCCTTCTCGGTTCCATGGTCATAGAGTATTCTATAGGAAGACATGCCAACACCACACACGCCGATCGTCTGCCTGACCGCCGCTCTGCTCACACTGTCGTGCTGGGGCATTGAAGCGGCCTCCGCGGAACGCGCTGCTCCCGGCACGTTTCTCACCTTCAAGCACAACAAGGTGGAGAGAGAATACCTGCTCCACCTGCCCAAAGACCTTCCCGACGATGCCCCGCTGGTGTTCGTACTCCACGGGTACCACGGGGACGCCCGGGATTACAAGGGCGAGCTTGGCATGAATCGCGTGGCAGACGCCAACCGGTTCGCGGTCTGTTATCCACAGGGGACCAAAGATCGAGAAGGGACGCCCCACTGGAACGCCCGGCTTACGATCAGCCGGACCGACGACGTCGGCTTCCTGTCGGAGTTGGCGGCCGATCTGCAAGCACGGCACCAACTGGATCCCAAGAGGACCTTCGCCAGCGGAATCTCCAACGGCGGCTTCATGAGCTACACCCTGGTGGCGGAAAAGCCGAAGGTCTTCAAGGCCGCGGCCTCGGTGATCGGCACCATGAGCGGGCACACCTGGAAACACCGGGAGAAGATCCGCCCGGTGCCGATCTTGCAGATCTCGGGCCTTGACGATGAGGTCGTTCCTTACGACGGGAGCATGTCTCCGGCCGGCGGCTGGGGCGGCGCACCCAACCAGGACGCGATCATCGATTTCTGGACGAAGCTCAACAAGACCAAGACCGAAGAGGTCGTCAACATCTCTAGCAAGACAACGGCGCACTACTACAAGGGCGGCGTAAACGGCAACCAGATCTGGCACTACAAGATCAAGGGATTCGGGCACCGCGTACCGGGCAAGAGAGAAACGGGGATCAACGCCGTCGAGGTGATCTGGGAGTTCTTCAGCGAGTTTTGAACCAAGTCGAGCCGGCCGATGTCGCCGTTTTCGTGACGGCAGTTTCACGGTCAGTAAGATCCCGTGAGAGACGCGAAACACCGCATGATCAGACAAATCACCGCAGTCTGGCTCGTGTCGGCCGTGCTGGGTGGCACGGCTTCAGGAGCAGATCGTCCGCCCATCGATCCACGTTCGGCCACGCCCCAGCAGGTACTCGGACACCACCTGGTCCGTTCCGCCGAACTCGGGCAGGACCAGACCGACGACGGATACGTTCGGCTGATGCCGTGGCGTGAGCGGGACGACGTGGTCGAAGGCTGGGACTGGTCGCTGCCGCCGGGCGTCGAGCCGATCCCCCGTAGCGGGCTGATCTTCTCGCGCCGCGAGAAACGACGCTTTCCCGGCAACAAGCTGGCCGACGTAGCCGTCTTCTGGCGCGACGTGGAGCCGGAAGAAGGACGTTTCGACTTCGAGCCGTTGCGCCGGCAACTCGAAAACTTGCCGGAGGGTATCGTCGGCTACCGGTTTCATTTCTACGCCACCGTGGCTTATCGGCAACGCAACGGCAAGAAGCAGCCGATCGGACCGGCCTGGCTCGCGAAATGCGGCATCCCGTTGATCGACATGACGAGCATGGAAGGACGCTTCCAGTTGTTCAACTACGCGATCTGGGACGAGCGTTATCACAAGCGATACCTGCGCGTGATCGAGGCCCTGGGCCGCAGCGGCATTCCGCGGCTCGACGGCCTGCGGATCGTTTACGTCGGGGCCATCTCGAAGAGTTGGGGCGAGGAACTCTACATCCCGCGCGACGTCGGGGCCTGGTGCGAGCAGAACGTAGGACTCACGCCCGACGTGCTCGAGCGGTGCCTGATCGAGCGGCTGGACGCCTGGGCGACGGCCTTCGCCGACGTCGAGCACAAGCTGGCCTGGGTCGGCGCCGGCAGCGACTCCGGCGGCGGCAAGCTCGACTACCGCGGTATGGGCGCGCGGGTCATCCGCCACGCCTACGACCTGGGCATGGGACAACGCTGCGGCTTCGTCGAGAACTACCTGTATCACCTCGACAATCCCTGGCTCGGACAACGCGTTGACGAAGACGGCTATCTGGTCGTCGACGAATCGTGCCGGCCGATCGCCGAGAACCGGGCCTTCGGCGACGAGAACGAAGAGTACGGCCCATCCTGGACCGGACGTTTCGGTCCGCTTCAGAGCCATCCGTATCGCTACCACGAATCGATGCTTCGCACACTGCAAATGCGCCGCAACTACGTTTGGATGTCGTCCTCATCGGTCGACATGGACCCGGCCCTGACGGCCTACGTCAGCCTGGCCTTGGGCCGCCGCGTTCACGATTCGCCGGACGCTTTCTGCTATCTGCGCCAGAGCACGGTGCGCGGCTCCGCCGCCGGCAAACCGGGCAAGACTACGCCGGTCCGCAATTTCGAACGCTGGCTGGTTCAACGCGATCGCGACGGATATCGAACGCAACCCGCCGTCCGCACCACGCAGCATGAGATGATGTGGATGGTCCCGCCGGGCCACAAACACGACTGGATCGCCCGACGCACGGACGTTGCCGGCGGCAATCGCCGCATCGGACTGGCCCTGGACGACTGCTTCCTCAGCGGCGGGCCGCACCCGGTAGCCGTCAAGGTGACCTATCACGACCTGGGCAGCGGCCGCTGGACGCTGGTCTACGTTCGACCGGATGGATCCCACGGCCGACGTTCGATTGCGTGCCGCGACTCGGGCAAGGTGTTCACCGCCTCGTTCCACCTGACCGACGCCTGTTTCCCCGCGCAGGACGACGCCTTCGATTTCTACCTCGAAGCCGAAACCGAAGACGCCACCGTTTCGCTGGTTCGCGTGGTCAAGACTGCCGTACGCAACTGACTTGGAAGCGAACGGCGATAGTCAGCCACAAACATACTGCGACAAGAAGTTCCGACTCTGCCGCAACGACTCCTTCCGCAGATCGAGATCGCCTTCGTAGGCTCGATCCTCGACTTCCACGCAGACCGGCCCGCGATAGCCGACGTCGGTCAACACGGAGAATAGCTGTCCCCAATCGACGTCACCCAGCCCGGGCAGCTTCGGCGTGTGCCACTTTAGCGGCGTGGCCAAAACACCGTAGTCGTTCAGGCCTTGCCGATTGACTTTGGCATCCTTGGCGTGGACGTGGAAGATCCGGTCGGCAAATTCCCGCAACGGGTCGAGGTAGTCGATCTGCTGCCAGACCAGGTGTGAGGGGTCGTAGTTCAGCCCGAAATTGGCCGAGGGGATCTCCTCAAACATCTTCCGCCAAATCGCCGGGCAATGGGCCAGGTTCTTGCCGCCGGGCCATTCATCGTCGCTGAAGAACATGGGGCAGTTCTCGATGCCGATCCGCACGCCGCGCTCTTCGGCGAACCGAATCAGCGGCGGCCAGACCTCCTGAAACTTCGGCCAGTTGTCTTCGACCGAGCGGGTCCAATCGCGGCCGATGAACGTGTTGACCACGTCGATGCCCAGCAGCGGGGCCGCTTCGATCACGCGCTTGATGTGGTCGACGTACGTCTGGGCCTCGGCCGTGTCGGGGGTCAGCGGATTGGGGTAGTATCCCAGTCCGCTGATTGCCACGCCGGCCTGTTGCATCATGGCCTTGATGCGATCGGCCTCGGCCTGATCGAGCCCGGCCACGTCGACGTGGGTCACGCCAGCGTAACGCCGTTCGGCCTTGCCCGCCGGCCAGCACATCAACTCGACGCACGCATACTTCTCCGCGGCCGCAAATGCCACGAGATCTTCCAAGGGCACTTCGGGTAAGATCGCACTGACGAATCCGAGTTTCATCTTGTCTTCTCCTTGATTCAGATGCGGCGAAAACTACGCCAACGCCTTGGCAATCAACTCCAATGTCTCGTCGATCTGCTCGATGGTGGAAAAACCGATGGTAAACGCGTCGACGCAGCCGAGATCGAGCACGTACTTCAGCGCCTCGTAGCGCTTCTCGGCCGACTCGAATCCGCTCTCGCCGTAGATCTTCATGCCCAGCACGCCGCGGCCCTTGGCGTGCATCTTCTTCAACTGCGTAACCACCTCTTCCGGCGAGCCGTCCATCTTGACGCCAAAGGGGTTGATCCGCGCCAGTTGGATGTCGCACCAATCGGTGTCGGCCGAGGCGACCAACGGATCCATGCCGTGGCAGGAAATGCCGATTGCCTTGGCGCGCCCCTTCTCTTTCGCCTCTTGCAGCACGTCCATCACCGGCCGCATGTCGGTGGGCCAGCCGCCGCTGGTCATGCAGTGCATCAGCAGCGAGTCGATCGTCTGGACCTTCATCTCCCGGCGGAAACGCTCGATATCGGCCTTGGCCACCTCGGGATGCTTCGCCCGGGTCTTCGATTGGATGAAGATCTTGTCGCGAGGAAGCTCTTCCAGGGCAAAGCGGACGAACAGGTGGGTCCGGTACATGTCGGCCGTGTCGATGTATCGCACGCCGCGGTCGAAGGCCTCACGCATCAGCTTGACGAAAGCGTTTTGGCCGAGCCCGAGCTGCTCGCTGCCGCCGCGTGTGCCGGTGCCGACGCCCAGCACCGACGTCTTCGCGCCGCTGCGGCCTAGCGTGACCAGATCGGTGCCGCTGGTGATCTTGCGAGGCTCCTGTTCGGCCTCTTCGGCGGCAAACGCGCGGCGCGGGGCAAACGCGGCGGCGCCCAACGCGGCACCCGCTCCGGCGAGAAAGTCACGACGGGAAATCCTTGACATGGCAGTTTCCTTGTGCGGTGATGGAATCCGAGGTTGTCTGAGTTGGGGCCGTACGGCGAGCGACCGTCGGGCGAGGGGCCCACCGGCGGCACCCTCTTTTGTAGCGGATATGGGGCAGGTTGCAAGCGCGTGGACGACGCCCGCCCCTGGCTGTCAGGGGTGCCTGGTTGTCAGGGGTGCTATGTCCCCCATGGGCAAGGTCGCCTCCAAACGGCGCCATCGGCCGCAAACGGCCACGCATGTTTCATGGTCGGCGACGTGTGGGCGAAATGGCCACGCCGAATTCCGGTTGATGCCCCCGCCCGGGTAGGTTACAACCGGGGGCGTTCCGGTTGGGTAAGCGGCCTGCCGGAGGTGGCTCGCAACGGAACGCGGCAAGCTTAAGGAGAGCAAAGATGACGAGATTCCTGTTTTCGGCCGTCTCGGCGGGAAGCCTGTTGGTGGTCGGCATGACGGTCCTT
>CAYYNP010000201.1:0-18915 GCA_964472545.1 uncultured Planctomycetaceae bacterium
GGCCACGCTGCATCGAGCGCGCGGGCCAACTCGGGCGAGCCGGCCCAGTAGAAGTATCCCGCCCGCGGGCCACCGATGCCGCCGTAGACGTAAAACAGCGGCGCCAAATGGCCGGCGTCGATCATCTCGGCAACGTGGGCGTTGAGCTTCGCGCGAAGCCGCGCCGTCTCGGGGCCGTCGCCGGCGATTGTCGGGCGCTCCCACAAGTATCGATCCTGCCCGGAAAGCCAATACTCGTATCGCTCGGTGCCTTCGATCGCCATCGCCAGCCCGGGCGTGTCCATCAGGTGGTGGTCGACCGGCCGGACCTGCTTGTCGCCGGAGAGAAACTTCACCGGCAACCCGCCGGCGATGGCCAGCGCCATCATCGGCGGCACGGGCGCCGCACGCACTTTCGGGCTGTTCCAATCGTCCTCGAACGGGTCGAATTGAAACTCCTGGGCTACGGCCACGACCTGCTCGCCGGGCTTGGAAAGAGGGGACAGGTACATTTTGCCGGAACGGCCCGCAGGGTGCTTCGCACAAAATGTACCTGTCCCCTCTTTCCAAGCCGGGTCGTCTTCCAGGCCGATATGCTCCAGGACGTTGATCGGATAATCCCGCAGCACGCGGGCCCAGCGCCGGCATTGGCCCACGACCTCCTCGGGGAGCCCTTGCATCCACCGGTCGGTCTGCTCCGGCTCGAACAGCTTCCCGCCAAACAGCGGCATCACGGCGATCTTGCCGGCCTCGGCCGTGAAGCAAAACGTCAGCCGTCCGTCGGCCATTTCGATCGACGCGGGCTGGTGTTCCAGACGGAAGAGGATCGGCAGGTCGAGCTTCGCGGGCGGATGTGGCTCGCGGGCGAAGCCGGCGCCGAGATGCTCGTCGTCGAGGTCGATCACGGCGGTGTAGCCGCGGTGTGGCGTCGCCTGGCCGAACCAACCGAGGACCCACGGTTCGTCGAGATCGAAGCCACCCGGCTCGACGTCGGCCAATGCGTCGGTGCGCACGACGATCGGCTCGCCGTTGCGAACGAATGCGAGGCACGTCGGTGCCGCGCCGGCCTCACTGCCGGGGCCAAAGGCAACCGCCGAGCCGGGGCTGTCGATCAGCACGGCCGGCGAGAGACGGCTGAGCACGACGCGGGTCGTCTTGCCTGAGGGCAATGCATACTCGGCGATCTGGTGGTCCCATGCCTGCTGAACCACGCGGGCCTTCCGCACGTCCGGCGCCGAGAACGTCACCTCGAAGATCAGATGCGACCGGCCGACGTAGGCCGGCATCACGCGCATGCCGCGCGTTGGCAGATCGTACGAAGTCCGCCCGAGTGTCACACCCTGCTCGCCGAAATCGACGCGAAAGGAGAACCCACCGTCGTTGCGAAAGGCCTCCCGGGCGTCGTGCGAGGGCGCCCAGCCGTGTGCAAGAATGGTCGTAGCACTCAGTACGAGCACGACGAAAAGCGGCGTCGTCAGAGCTCGCCTAAGAACACACATTAGGGCGGCTAGGGCCAAGTTCAGGGTGGCCGGGGCAAAGCGCAGCGGTGCCCCGGAACGCCCACACTGGGGCACCGCTGCGCTTTGCCCCAGCCACCCACCAACCGTCACTGCCAGAGTTCTGCCGAAGAAATGCCACATGACTCACCGGCCCTCGAAACAGATGACCACGTTGCGAACCGCTTTGTGAAAGACGTGCTTGCCGGAGACGGCCATCGGCGAACAGGTGGCATGGAAGGCCCCGCCGAAACAGCCGTCGTAGAGCGCTTGCTTGACTCGATTCCGCTGGTGGGTAAGGTACCGATCGACGCCGCTGGCCAGATCGATGTGGCAATAGGCCCCTTCGCTGCGATGCCAGCCCGGGTCGCGCACAGTCAGCAGCCCGCCGCCGGCAAGACTGACGCCCCAGGACTGATCGGTCACGCAGAATCCCACGTCGAACGTGCTTCGCCGCGAGAGCTGCTCGCCCGGTTTCGGCTGCCACTCCCATTGGTCTTTGTCGATCGTGTAGCGATCGCGGATCAGCGGCTCGAGTTGCCCGGACTCCAGATCGAGCCGGCCGGGAAACGCCCAGCCCGAGGCCGACAGCCGCACCAGGGCGTAGATCACGTAGGCGTGGCCGTCGGCGCCGATCGCCGGCAGCGGCCCCGTGCACCCGCCGCCGTGTACCGGGATGATCGGGGCCACAAACTTCGGCTTGCCGGTGGCGGCCGAGAGGACGTGGAACCCCTGTTGCTGCGGATGTTCCGTGAGCCAGCTTCGGACCTTCTCGAGCAGTTCGTCCTGCACGAGCATCTTACCGTGGTTGGCCTCCATGAACGGCCGCATCACCTGTTGTTCGAGTGCCCGATAGGTGGCGTGCGAGCCGTTGACCAACTGGGTGGTGGCGATCACCGTGTCGCCGGCGGCTACCAGCCAGTAATCGCGAATGGCCATGCCGGGCAGCTTGTCCGATTTCCAGCGCAGCCGGCCGTCGGACGCGTCGAAGGCATAGACGCGGTTGTCGCCGGCGCCCACGTAGAGCACGCCGCGATGGCAGGCGGGCGTACACATGACCATCGCGCCGACCGGTCGCCGCCAGAGCTGCCGGCCGTCTTGCGGATCGACGGCGTAGACCGTCGCGTCGCGTCCGGCGATGAAGACCTTGCCGTCGGCCACCACCGGCGCGGTGGAGAGGCCCTCGCCGGTCGCGAACGTCCACAGCCGCCGTCCGTCGTCGGCCGCGACGGCGTGCAGCCGGCGGTCCATCGACGTCGCCAGCACGACGCCCGAATCGTAAGCCGGCGTGGCCAGAATCGGCCCGCCGGTCTTATAACGCCACACGGTTTGCCCCGTCCGGCGGTCCAACGCCAGCAGATTTCCCCAATTCGTGCCCAGAAAGACCTTCCCGTCGGCCACGATCACCGGGCTGCCGGTGAAGGTCGGCTCGCCGAGCGTGCGGGTCCACTTGACCGACAACGGCGGCTGCACGGCGTCGGCCGAGCGGCCGGTGTGGGCCGCGTCGTGCTGCAATTGGGGCCAGTCGTCGGCCGCCGTGGGCGACGCGGCTGCGAGCACCAGCGCCGCAGTGAGTAGGCCCGATGTCGAAATGGGCGCCCTGTTTGTCATCTTCATCGGCTCCGAAGCTCGGTCGTTGATCTTCGGCAGTATAGCCGAATCGCCTCGTGGGCGGTATCTTCCCCGTGGGTGGCCCAGGAGAACTGCAAAGTCGACATAAATGCGGTCCTGTCGCGTTTTCGCCTTCCGTAGGGTGCGTCTGGACGCACCATTTCCTTCAGGAGACTCTGCGTCCTATCCATGGTGCGTCCAGACGCACCCTACGGAATGTCGGACTTCGCAGATCTCCTGGTGGGTGGCGCGGCCACAAGAGGGTTCATGCCGAGGCCGAAACCTCTTGTGGCTGCGCCACCCCGACGCTTTTTCGGCCAATGTGAGAGAAGTGGCAACACCTGCTGCGGAAAAGCGGCGGGGCCACCCGAAGTGTCTTCCGGTGCGGGCGTGAGGTCGTCTTTACCCGTCCCCCCGGGATGGTTACGATGGGTATAGGCTGAAGGCGTCGGCCCGGCGGAGATGGCGACGCTAAGCCAGCAAACCACGGCAAGAGGTTCTGCCCATGTGTGGTAACATCGCGTGTATTGCGGCGGTTCTGTTTGGCGTCGACGCCACGTACGAACCGTTGCCCGGCGGCGACGGAATGCTCTACCGCGTTCAACTCGAGCCGGAGGCGATCGACCTATTGCGCAGCGGCGAGGCGTTTTGCAGTTCGATTCCTCCTCAAGCCGGCAACGTCCGCGAGGTACGAATTACGCTCGGCTCGGAGAAGTTGCCGGCTGCCGAACCACCGCCGCTGCCTCCTGCCGTTACGCCGCCGGCTGCCGTTCCACCGATCAGCGTACGGCCGTTGCCGCCGCTTCCGCCGACGCCCGATTGGCCGGGCGTGTCGCCGCCGACGGAACCGAGACCGCTGATTCCCCCTGCCGAACCGCAGCCGTCGGCCGTGCAGCAGGCCGGTTTCACCGAACCCGCGTCGCCGTCGGCGCCACAGACGGGCCCGAGCGGCGAATCGGCGCCCTCCGACTCGCCCAGCGACGGACTCGAACCGAACCCGGAAAACGCGCCGTCCGATCGGCCTTGGGGATGGCTTACGCTCACGTTCGGTCTGTTTGCGTCGCTGGGAGCCAACGGCTTTCTGGTCTGGGTCGCCACCGATTTCCGCCGGCGATATCGGGCGCTGTTGGGAAGGATTCGGGCCGACCGAGAGCCGGAGATCGCGACGGCTGAGGCACGCGACACTACGCCCTCAATTTGAATTCCCGCGCGGCGTGGTAACAGGCGAGGATATTCGCCACGGGCGTGTCGGGCTGGATGTTGTTCGAGGGCATCAGGATCAGGCCGCCGCTTTGGCCGCAGCCGCGGATCAACTCCTCGACTTCGCGGCGAACGTCTTCCGGCGAGCCGAACGGCAGCGTGCGTTGGATGCTGATGCACCCGTGTAACGTGACGCGGTTGCCCCATTGCCGGCGGACCTCGATCGGGTCCATGCACTCCGGCTGGATCGGATTGAGCACGTCGAAGCCGACATCGATCATATCGCCGACCAGCTCGGTCAGCTTGCCGTCGCTGTGGAAGAAGAAGTAGAGATCGTCGCGGACTTCGCGGCAAGCGGCGATCAGTCGGGCCATCCGCGGCTTGTCGAACCGCCGCCAACGCTCCGGGCCCATCATGATCCGGTCCTGCATGGCGATGTCGCCCACGATGCGGATCATGTCGACGTCCGCCCGGGCCATGCCCAGCGCCTGTTCCGTGTAGATGGCGAAGAGCCGATCATAGGTGGCCTCGACCAACTCGGGGTTGATCGCGTAGTCGGCCAGCGCGTTCTCCAAGCCGCGGAGATTCCAGTAGCGGCGAAAGGGGTTTTCCAAGTCGGCGGTGACGAAACGCTCTTTGGCCTTTAAGGCGGCCACTTGCCCGGCGTAGTCGTCCGGCTCGACGATCCCGGCGTCGTAGAGCATCCGGCAGCCGGCCAGATCGTCCGGCGTTTCGGCATGCTGCAACGGCCCGCCGAGCCATTGCCGATAGCGGCCGTCGGCTCCCTCGCGAAAACGAACGCCCCAAGCGTCTTCGTACGTGCGATCGTCGTGCCATCGCGACGGCTTGCCCGAGGCGTGGCCCGGCGACAATTCGCGATCCTCCGCACCTTCCGGCGGAACGACCTGCGAACTGAGATCGGTCCAGCCCTCGATGCCGAGTCCGTCCAACACGACCTGCCAATCGTCGGTCTCGTAGTGGCGTTTGAGTGTCTCGATCACTTCCGGATGGAACCAGCCGTCGGTCGGCGTGCGGTCGGGCGGTTGGTGGTTCAGGGCGGTAAGCAGGCGCTGGCGGGGCGTCATCATCGGTCTTCCGTGTTGGTGTTGCTTCCGTAATGGGTCATCTCGTCGAGCATCGCCTCGACGTTCGCAAGCGGCACGTCGCCGGCGATTTCGCCCCGGGCGATCAGGCCGCCCTGAAGACGACCGTACGTGTCGACGTCTTCACGCACCGCGGCGCGAACGTCTTGCGGCGTGCCGCGCGGGAGCGTCCACTGGCGGTCGAGGTCGCCCAGCAGACAGGCCTTGTCGGCGATCAATTCGGCCAGCCGCTCGCGGGGCATGCAATTGCACTGCGGGTTGAGCACGTTGGTGCCGAGTTCGATCAGGTCCGGGAGGATCGGATCGATCACGCCGTCGCTGTGAAACCAGACGTGCTTGCCCGCGCGGCGGACCACTTCGAACATCTTCGCATAGGCCGGCTTGAAGAGCTCGCGCCACAAGGGGGGGCGGATCAGCAGGGCCTGTTGCGTGCCCCAGTCGTCGCGGAAATGAACGCCGTCGAGCCCGTCCAACTCACCCAGCCGCTCGAGCCGGCGGAGGATCACTTCGAGGATCAGATCGCGCAGCTCGGTCAAGCGCTCCGGCTCGACTAGCAGGTCTTCGTTGGCCGCCTGGAAACCGCGCAAGTAGTAGATCCGCTGCCAAAGCGTGTCGCCGTCGGCCAGCGTGTACTTACGGTCGTCGTTCTCTTCGATCCGCCGGGCAACTTTCGCGATGATCTCCGGGCTGGCGGTGTCCGGCGGCCGATACGCCGTCAGCGACGCCCAATTGGCCAGCGGATAGAAGACGACCTGGCCCTTGTGCTCGTCGTTGTAGCGCACCCAAAGGCTCCCCCAAAGATCACGGCTGGGCACGTCGATCTCGGGCCCGAACTCGCCGAACGTGGCACTGCCGACGCTGACCACGTCGTCGGGAAATCGGCGATAGAGATCTTCCAGCGCTGCCCCGTAGCGCCGCCGAGCCCCGGGCAGCGTGCAGTGCATCAGCGGCGGCCGATCCGGGCCGGTCATCTCGATCGCGCGGCGGACGCGCTGGCGGCTATTCATGAAGTTTATTTGAACGCTAGGTGGTTGGCGGATGGGTGGGGGGGGGGGGGGGGGGGGGGGGGGGGGGGGCCGGCGGCGGGCGGGGGGGGGGGGGGCGGGGGGGGCGGCCCCCCCCCCCCACCCCAGCCACCCTCTTGCCGTTATTCAACCGTGCCCAACATATCGGTACGCGGATGCGCCTTCAGCCGCTCGTGGCCGCGTTGCAGTGCACGAAGGATGGCTTGATAGTCGGGATCGCTCTTGTCGGCAAACGGCCCGGGCAGTCCTTCGCGCGGTTGACAAAGCCCCAGCCCGCCGGCCTTCTCCGGCAAGGGTGCGGTGAGCATCTGGCTGAACTCGGGATGTGTCAGGTTAATACGATGATCGGGGCCGATCTGGCCCGTGTAGGAGATCCGCCCGTGACCGAGTTGGAACTGCCGCAGCGCCGTGTCGGTCCAGAGCTTGCTGCTGACGAGGATCTGTCCGTTGCCGCCCGGGTTGTAGTTGTAAGTGTTCGGCGTGACGTACTGCTGATGGCACGGCATGCAGCGGCGATTGAAGACCGGCAGGAATTCCTGCTGGAACCAACCGTCGGCGTCCTCGACGTACCAACGGTCGCGGCCGCCGACCGCGCGACGATCGGTCACGTCGTACGTGCCGTAGTAGGGAACGTTGGTGTCGATCCAGGTGTAGATCCGTCGGCGGGCTTCCGGCGGCAAGACCTCGCCGCAGTGGTCTGTTTCGATGTACTTCCGCAAACCACTGACCATCGCCCCGCGCGTGTACGGCGCGCTTTCGGCGTGGTCGGTCCCGGCCACCGGGATGTAGTGGACCAGGCCGCGGTCGAGCAGTTGATCGTAGGCCATGCTGAAGAAATGGGTCTTATCGCCCGAGAGATCAATGGCCGCCTCGGGCTGCGGTCCGGAGTGACACTCGACGCAGTACTCATCCAGCACCGGCTGCACCACGCGGTTGAAGTCGAGGACGCCGCGGTCGGTCCAGGCCGGATACTGCGGCACCGACGCCGCCCGACGCAATGCCGTTGGTACAATGCCGGACGCGTGCAACGGAGCCGTGTCGCGCCGCTCGTGACAGCCGACGCAGCCCACCGTTTCGCCGGGCATCAGTTGGGTGGTCGATCCCATCCGCCGGATCGCCCGGCCCTCGGCGTCGAGCACGTTCAGCGAGATATCGCGATGGGCCGGCGCGGTGAAATGGGCCGAGCCGTCGGCCTCCACCGGCACCGTGCCGATCACCCGGCGCACGTACATCGTGCCGCGGCTGATGGTCGTCCAATGGCCGAACAAAGCCAGCCCTTGGATCGTTCCCACACGCGGCACCTGCTCGACGATCTGAATCGCCTTGACCTCGCCCCGCTCGACCGCCGGTGAAAGCCCCCGATAGACGTCTTGCAGCACGTAGGTACCGGTGAGCGAATCGTCCGGGGCCAGGTTCCGTTCGGTAGGATCACGGTCGACGAACTGCGGGTTCTCGCTGGCGGGGCTGAGTACCGGCGGACATGCACGCGGACGAAGCGGCAGCGGGTTCCAGCATCCCAGGTTATCCGGTGCCTCGTGCAGACAACGCCGGTTGCCGCGGTCGTCGAGCAGGTAGAGGCGGTTCTTCCGGCCGCCGTCGCCGCCAAAAGAGACCAGGAACATCCGCTCGCTGAGCGGATACGGGTCCTGATATCCCCACGGCAGCGTCGTATCGCCCACCGACGGCATCTCATCGGTAATCCAGCGGAACCCCTCGCCCCGCGGGGCCTCGAAGCCCAACTGGTTCCAGATCAACCCGATCATCCCGGCGTGGTAGTTGTGGTGCGGCCCGAAGACACAAAGCACCTCCGGCCGGCCGGGAATCGCCCGGGCTTCCCAGAAGCCGTTGGGGTCTTCGATCGTGTTGCCGAAGAAGAGCTGGAATCGCGTGCCGTCGGGGTTCATCGTCCAGGGCGTTTGCCGGGCGAAGACGTTCTTGTCGACGCCGTAGTCCCAGCGCGTAAACAGCACCCGGCCATCGTTGAGAATCGCCGGCGAATGGTCGCTGAGCGTGTTGCCCGACACACGGCGGACGTTCTCTCCGTCGCGTTCGCAAACGTAGAGCACGCCCGAGGCGCCCTGCTGGCAGACGACCACGTTGCCGGCCCGGGTCGATACGAACATCAACTCGCCGCTGGGCAACAGCAGCGGGCTAATGTTGTCGCTCGGCCCGTGGGTGATCTGCTTCAGGCCGCGGCCGTCGGTGCCGATTTCGTAAATCTGCCAACCACCCTCGACGCCCGGACGCCGGGCCGCGAAGAAGACCGTGCGGCCGTCGTAGGAGACGTTCATGTCGAAGAGCGTGCCGGACGGATCGTCGTAGACCACTCGCGGCGGTTGATGCGGCGCACGCGGGTCGAGCACGCAGATGGCCGCCGGACTGGCTCCCCGGGCGATATAGGGCGAGATGGCGTTGATCGCAAACGGTGGGCAGCGAATGAACGCAATCGGCGGCAATCCTCGGGTCTGTTCCCGCCACAGGCCGTCGATCGCCTCGGCCGCCTGGAGGATCAACTCCTCGCAATCCACACTGTCGGCCTCCCACGCCGCCACGGCCTTGTCGACGGCCGGCTTAACGGTTGCCATCCGCGCAAGATACGCCGCCCCCGCGGTCGTCGACGCCACACTCGAGTCCAACACCTCCGCCATCCTCAGTCGGGCCGGATCGTACATCGGCAACGGGGCGATCTCGGTCTGGAAGTCGAGCACCCGTTGTAGCGCGTCGGCGAACCGGCAAGCCCGAAAATGGAGTTGCTCCAACGCTTGCGACTGCGGATCATCCTTGACCTTCGACAACAACGCCCCCGCGGCCAACGGCAACGAGAGACGCCGCAAGATGGCCGCCACGTAGGCGTCGCGCTGGCTTGCGGCGGAAGCCTTCAGGTCGATCCCGTCCGCTTGCGCGCAGTCTTCTCGATATCGTCTGAGAAGGAACGCCAGTTCGCCCAACTCAGCATCGTCTCTCGATACCCAAGGCACTCTCGTCGAATAGAACTGCCGCGGTCTCCAGTTTGCCCCGCCCGGGCGAATCGGGTTCGAGGGCGTCAGCGGCGGCATGGCAAACGCGAAGCCGTGGGCACCGTGCATGCTGGTGATCTTCAACAATAGGCGATTCTCGCCGGGCTTGAGTTGCAGCGTCGTCGTCAAAGCGGCCGCGAACCGCGAGGAGCCGGCGCGGCTCGGGTTGTGAGCCGTGGCGACCGGCTCGCCGTTGAGCCACGCCCGGATGTTGTCCAGGGCGTAGACGTGCAGCGGCACACTAACCGCCCGCTTCGACGTGATCGTGCGATAGAGATAGCACGTCTCGTTCTTCATCGGCGGCGGGCCGACCGGCAGCGGATTGACGTAGCCGTCGGTCCATTCGGGATGGGCGATCCATGCCGGGCCTGGCAGGGAAGTACGCTTCGGGGGGCTGGGGGCTGGGGACTGGGGGCTGGGGACTGGGAAAGCACGATTCGGGTCGATCGGCTCGCGCCCCGCGGCGAGCACATGCTCTTCCGGCGGGAAGACGGTGGCGAACGAACGCAAGTGGAGCCCCTCGGCCGTATCCTTCCATGGCCCATTGCAATACCATGGGCCGAGTTCGACGCCACTGGCAGCCGTTGTCGGAGTGGATTGCCGCCGTTGACGGATCACGCGGGCAAGCCGCATCAGATTCTCCCACGGGTCGCTTGCGGGGTCATCGCCCAGCAACGACACCGCATCGAACGCCTGCGGGCCTTCGTTCATCAACTGCCGAACCTGCTGCGGCAGCAAGGCCTGATCGTAGATCACCACGTCGTCGATATGGCCGCTGAACGCGCCGGCGTCGGGCCAGTCGGACATGCCGATCCGCACGACCTTTCCATAGTCGGCGCCGGCCCGCCAGGAGCTTTCCGTGGTCACGTCCGCACCGTCGACCATCACTTGCTTCGTGCCGCAGAAGGCGTCATAGACAATGGCCACGTGGTGCCAACGGCCGTCGTTCACCGGCGTGCTCGTCGAGAGCCACTCCTGGCTACAGGCGACCCACCCCAATTCGCGGCCGCCGTGGCCCTCTTTGACGAAGAAGATCTTCTCATTGTTGTCCAACGTACCGTCCAGATCGTCCTTGCCCAGCAGGGCCATCTTCGACGCCCGGGTCTTGATCCAGGCGGCCACGGTGAAGCTGTTGCCGGCGCCGAAGGTCATCACCGGGTGGTCAATGCGGACCCAATCGCCGTCGCCGTCGAGCGCGAGGGCCGACCCACGCGAGCGGGTGCCGTCGTCGACGTCGGCCTGCAAACGGGCGTCGCCGACGAGTTTGCCGTCGAGCGCCGAGCCGGCCGAGCCGGAATTGGGAACGCCGCCGTCCTTGCCGAGCCCGTCGAACTTCCAGTAGCCGACGATATCCGCACGTGAACTCGCTGCCAACGATAGTAGGAGCCATGTCGTGCCGGTAAGTACGAGAACATTCGGCCTGTTTGCGCTCATTGCGTCGACCTTTCGCGAACACCGACGTCTGCCAATCACTTCATTGATTGTGACGGTTTCCGAGGGTCAGGGCAAGTCGAACGCGTTCGGGCTACTTGCACGCTCTCCCACTTGCGGCGAAAATGTCGACGCACGACCTACGGAACCCAACGGGAGAATCGACATGATCGACGGAAAACTCGGCGTCGCCATCCACGGGGCGGGCAAAGTGGCCTATGCCCACGCCGCAAGCTGGCAGAAGAACCCGCACTGCCGAGTCGTCTCGGTCAGCAGCCGCAGCCGGGAGAGTGCCCAACGGCTGGTCGATTCGGAGTCGCTCGACTGCACGGTCCACGACGGCTACGACCAGGTGCTGGCCGACGACCGGGTCGATATCGTCAACATCAGCGGCCCGAACCACGTCCACACCGAACAGGGCGTCGCCGCTGCCGAGGCCGGAAAACACCTGCTGATGGAGAAGCCGATGTGTATCTCGGCCGAGGAGAACCGTGCGCTGCGCGACGCGGTCGGCCGGGCGGGGGTGCGCAGCGTGGTCAGCTTCGTGCTTCGCTGGAATCCGTTGTTCGAGAACCTCCAGTCGCTGTTGGCGGCCGGGGCGATCGGCGAGTTGATCTACGTCGAGGTCGACTACTGGCACGGCATCAGCCCCGACTGGTACACCGGCTGGGATTGGGCCCACACCCGGGCGACCGGCGGCAGCACGATGCTGCTGGGCGGCTGCCACGCCCTGGACGCGATGCGGTGGTTTGCCGGCGAGGAGGTCGTCGAAGTGTCGGCGTTTGCCAACAACAAGAAGGAGAACTTCGAGTACCCCGCCAACGTGGTGGCGGCGATGAAGTTCCAAAGCGGCACCATCGGCAAGACCTCGACGCTCTTCGACGGCGAGATGCCCTACACCTTCAACATCGATCTGGCCGGCACCGACGGCACGCTGCGCGAGAACCGGCTCTGGTCGAAGAAGCTGCTGCCCGGCCAAACCGGCTGGACCGAGATGCCCACCATCCTGCCCGACTCCGGCGACGTGCATCACCACCCGTTCGATGCCCAGATCGACCACCTGGTGGATTGTATCCGCGAAGAGCGCGAGTCGCACTGCAACATCGCCGACGCTTTTCACACGCACGAGTTGTGTCTGGCGATCGATCGTTCGATCGAGGCCGGGGGCCAGCCGGTGAAGTTGCCGTTGGAGTGACCATGACCCCCCGCCAACGCTGGCTCGTCCAGCTCGACGGCAAAACGCCCGACCGTGTGCCGACGGACTATCAGGCCACCGACGAGGTGACGGCCCGGCTGTTGAGGGATCTCGATTGCCGCGATGAGGAGACGTTGTGGCGGAAGCTCTACGTCGATTGCCGGCGGTTCGTCGAGCCGGTCTGGCGGCGGCCGGATGATCTGCACGACGATCGGACGGACATGTGGGGCATCCGTTATCGAAAGGTCGACTACGGCACGGGCACGTACGACGAGCCGATCGTGCATCCGCTGGCCGAGTGCGACACGGTCGAGCAAGTCCGTGCCTATCGCTGGCCGCGGCCGGAGGAGTTCGACTACACGCCGATTACACGGCAGCTCGAAGCCGACGACGGCACCCGGCCGATTCACGCCGGCTGTTACGAGCCCTTCCTGTTATACGGCTATCTGCGGGGACTCGAGCGGGCGTTCGAGGACCTTGCGTTGCGGCCGAGGCTGGCCGACGCGATCCTGGGCCGCATCCTCGACTTCTACCACGAACACCATCGGCGGATCTTCGAGGCCGCGCGGATCGACGGACGTTGCCGCATCGATTTGACCTGGGTCGCCGAAGACCTCGGCTCGCAAACCGGGCCGTTGATGGGGCTGCCGATGTATCGCCGCTTCCTGTTGCCCGGGCAGATCAAGATGGCCGAACTGGCCCGATCGTTCGGCGTTCACGTGATGTATCACACCGACGGCGCCGCCCGGATCTTCCTGCCCGACTTGATCGATCGCGTAGGAATCGAGATACTCAACCCCATCCAGTGGCGCTGCCCGGGAATGGAGCGGGAGAGGCTGGTGGCCGACTTTGGCCACCGGGTCGTGTTCCACGGCTCGATCGACAACCAGCAGACGCTGGCCTTCGGAACGGTGGACGATGTGGTCCGCGAGGTTCGCGAGAGTGTGGAGATCTACGCGGCCGCCCGCTGGATTTGTGGCCCGTGCCACAACATCCAGCCGGTCACGCCGACGGAGAACGTAGTGGCGATGTACGAGACGATCCACGAGTTGGGCTTACGGTAACCGCACGATGGACACGCTCGCGTACAAACCAAACGCCGACGACGTGCTCGCGAGACTCGAGAAGCTCTACGCGAGAGAGGCCCAAGACCGCATCTTTGCGAGCATGGAAATCCCCAGCGCGGCGTTGGCCGATTTCCAGCAGCAACACACGGCCGGCTACTGCGACCGCCCCGAATTGGCCGACCGCATCGCCTTCTGGGACAAGCTGCTGGCAGAACGGGCCGTGCTCGAAGACGACTCGATCCCCAGCGTCTACCTCAGCGAATTCGACCAGGGTCTCTACGGCGGGCTGCTCGGCGCCGAGATTCAATACATGGCCCATCCGGAAAACGGCTGGATCTCCTCGATGGTCGCTCCGCTGCTGGACGATTGGTCGGGCGTCGAACGGCTGCGATTCGATCCGGAGCACGAGACGTTTCGTCAATACGTCGAGCAACTCGATACGTTCGCCCAAGCCGCCGCGGGCCGTTTTGGCCTGAGCCACTTTATCCTCATCGACGGGCTGAACTTTGCCTTCGAGCTGGTCGGGGCCACCGAGACCTATCTCGCGCTGGACGAACGCCCGGAGACGATCCGGCGGGTGATCGATCTGGCGTTCGAGCTGAACGTGGCCGTGCAGCAGGCCTTCTTCGACGCCGTGGGAGGCTTCCGCGGCGGCACGTGCAGCAACATGGTCCAGTGGGTGCCCGGGCGGATCACCTCCGAAAGCGTCGACCCGTTCCACATGACCAGCGTCGACTATTTCGAGCGTTTTGGCCGCGAGCCGGTCGAGCGGATCTTCGATCGTTTCGACGGCGGCGTGCTGCACATCCACGGCAACGGACGCCACCTGCTCGAAGCGGTCGGATCGCTGCGGGGGCTGAAGGCCGTCTTCATGGGCGACGATCGCGGATTCCCGGCGGCCTTCGAGATCCTCGGCGAGCTGCAGGCCCGGGCGGGCGATCTGCCGCTGGTGGTTGCGGTCGACTACGCCGAGTTTGCCGAGGCGCTCGACCGGCATGCCCTTGCAGGCGGCGTCTTCTATCAGGTTCGCCGCGTGCCCGACGCCGAGGCGGCCAACCGGTGTATGGCCAACGTGCGGGTGTACCGTGTATAATCCCCGGCACGCAACCCGGAGGCGACCGATCCGATGGACAAACTGAGCGAACTGGGCACCAACTTTACGCCCTTCGATTGGGTGATCGTGGCCGTCTATCTGGCCGGCACGGTAGCCATCGGGCTCTACGTCAACCGCTACATCCGCAGCATGTCCGACTACGTGGTGGCCGGCCGGTCGCTGAAGTCGTTCATCGCCATCGCCACGATGGTGGGGACGGAGTTGGGGCTGGTCACCGTGATGTACATGGCGCAGAAGGGTTTTACGGGCGGGTTCGCGGCGTTCCACATCGGCCTGGTTGCCGGGGTGGTGACGCTGATCGTAGGGCTGACCGGTTTCATCGTCGTGCCGTTGCGGCAGATGGGCGTGAAGACGATCCCGGAGTACTACGAGAAGCGGTTCGGCCGCGGCGCGCGCATTTTTGGCGGCCTGCTGTTGGCGGCAGGCGGCATCCTCAACATGGGCCTGTTTCTCAAGGCCGGGGCGATCTTCGTCACCGGATTGACCGGCTTGGGAGGCTCTACGGAAATCGATACGGCGCTCGCCGGCACCTTCTCGATCACGCACGTCAATATCGTGATGACCGTACTGATCTTGCTGGTGCTGGTGTACACGATTCTCGGCGGCATGGTCTCGGTGGTGATTACCGATTACGTGCAATTCGTCGTGCTCTCGTTCGGAATGCTGATCGCCTGCGTCTTCGCCGTCTCCGAGGTTGGCTGGACCAACATCCTGGAGACAGTCCGCACGGTACATAAGGACGCCGGCTTCAATCCGTTCGACGGGGAAGGGTTCGGGCCCACGTACGTCGTGTGGCAGATCTTCGTGGCCGGGCTGGTTTCCTGCGCGGTCTGGCAGACGGCCGTGATCCGCGCCTGCTCCGCCGAAAGCGTGGCGGTCGTCAAACGCCTCTACGCCTGGTCGTCTATTGGGTTCATGATCCGCTGCCTGATTCCGCAGTTTCTGGGCATTTGTGCCTTGGTCTACCTGTACCAGAACGCGGATACGCGGGCCATCTTCTTCAACGACGGGCAACCGGACAAAGAGTTTACGCTGCATGCGATGCCCGTCTTCCTCAGTCAAATCCTACCGGTGGGGCTGATTGGTTTGGTAGGGGCGGGCATGCTGGCGGCCTTCATGTCCACGCACGACAGCTATCTGCTCTGCTGGTCGTCGGTCCTGGTTGAAGACGTCATCAACCCGCTGGCCGGCGGACGGCTGTCGACGCGCACGCGCTTGACCCTGGCACGGCTGCTGATCTTCCTGATCGGCGTCTTCTTATTGATCTGGAGTCTCTGGTACGAGCTCGAGCAGGACCTCTGGGAATACATGGCCATCAGCGGCGCCATCTACTACGTTGGCGCGTTCGTGTTGCTGGTAGGGGGTCTCTACTGGAAGCCGGCCAGCCGGGTCGGTGCCTACGCGGCGCTGTCCTGTGGAGCACTTGCCGTCTTTGGCCTGGAGCAACCTCGCAACGCGCTGGTGGGCGTGATCAGCCGCTGGGGGCTGTTCGGCGAAATCTCGCTCAGCGAGTCCCACGTGATCTTGGGCATCACCGGCCTCGCCACCGTGTTGATGATCGTCCTATCCTTGGCGTTTCCCGACAAACCCGGCGCCCAACCGCCGGAGCCCAAAGAGGAGCCGTGATGGACTTCTGGACCGTCTTCTGGACAGTGCTGCTCGTGTTGGGCCTGATCGTCTTCGCCGGCCTGGCCGTGGTAGTGAGTATCGGCGGGTTCTTCGACATCAAGCGGCTCTTCCGCAGCTTCGATGCCAGGCAGGCCGAGGACGGCGAAGCGGGCCGGAGCGAGCGTGGCGAATGAGTCGGCAGCCCGCCGGCGGTGTCCGAATTCTCGCCGATCCACGGTCTTGGACGTCGCTTAAGTGCCAAAAAAGTGGCTCTTCGATTATTGCGCAACTGCTGTATCCACAATATGTTACGACACGACCTTCGCGAAGACGTGTTGATTTCGCAAGCGGACTGTGTATCCTATGAGGTAAACCCCTTCGGGTAGACGCCGCGGTGACACCGGCCGTCTGCCCATTCGCCGCGTGCCGGTCCCGCCGAGAAAGCCCGCCCATGCTATCGATTGTCGTTCCCGTCTACAACGAACACGAAACGCTCGAGACCCTGCACGCTGAACTGAGCGACGTGGCCGAGGCCGAGGGCTACGAGTTGGACGTGATCTTTGTGGACGACGGCTCGACCGACGGCTCTTGGGACGTGATCTGCCGGCTGGCCGAAGCGGACCCCCGGGTGCGCGGGATCCGCTTCCGCCGCAACTTCGGCAAGGCGGCCGGTCTGAGCGCCGGCTTTGCCAACGCGCGGGGCGAGTTGGTGATGACGCTCGACGCCGACCTGCAAGACGACCCTCACGAGATTCCCAGCTTCCTGGCCAAGATGCAACAGGACCTCGACGTGGTCAGCGGCTGGAAGAAGGTCCGCCACGACCCGTGGCACAAGGTGGGGCCGTCGCGGGTGTTCAACTGGATGGTCAGCAAACTGACCGGCGTGAAGCTGCACGACCACAATTGCGGCATGAAGTGTTATCGGCGTGAGATCTTCGACGAGGTGCGGCTCTACGGCGAACTGCACCGGTTTGTTCCCGTGTTGGCCGCCGCGCGGGGATATCGCGTGGGCGAGGTGGTTATCAAGCACAGGCCGCGGGAGTTCGGCCAGTCGAAATACGGCATGACCCGTTTCGTCAAGGGCTTCCTCGATCTGCTGACGGTGAAGTTTCTCACCGGATTCGGCCAGCGGCCGCAACACGTCCTGGGGACCCTGGGGCTGACGTCGTTTTTCCTGGGCGTCTTCGGCCTGACCTACCTGGCCACGATCTGGACCATCTCGCGGCTGGTGCCGGGCATGGAGGTCGTCAATCTGCACGAGCGGCCGGCCGTGCTCTACTCGGTGGCGCTATTGCTGTTGGGCGGGCAGTTGATGTCGATCGGCTTCTTAGGTGAGCTGTTCATCGCGTACCACGATCCCGACGTCAAGGCCTATTCGATCTCCGAGCGCACCGAGTGCAGCGCCGGCGACCCGGCCGGAACCTCCCCTCCCGACGACCGGACCGAAGACTCATGAACGCAACTTCCGACGACTCGCAGGCCCGGCTTCGGCGCACCGTCTATACGCTGCTGATTCTCTTGGGTACCGGCGCGATGCTGGGCCGCATTCTGGCCGTCGACGCGGTCGACAAGACGGCCGTGCAGACCCATTTGGAGCGCAAGGGCCGGCATGAACTGCTTCGCCGACCGTTCTTAAGCGGCAACGATCGCAGCCGATGGTGTACGGTCCGAGCGCTGGTCGAGGAGGAGATGCACGTTTACGACGTCGACGCCGAAGGCAACTTGGTCTATAAGCCGTATGCCATCGACAAGGTGATCGAGGACAGGGATCGCTGGGACACGATCGACAAGGTCAAGCACGACGGCCACTTCTACTCCAGTAAGCCGACGCTCTTTCCCACGCTGATGGCTGCCGAGTATTGGCTGATCCGCCAGGTGGCGCCGGGGATGTCGCTAGAGAGCCATCCGTTCGTGTTGGGCCGCTTCATGTTGATCACGATCAATCTGCTGCCGCTGTTGTTCTATTTCTGGCTGTTGACGAAGCTCGTGGAACGCTTCGGCACGACCGACTGGGGGAAGATGTTTGTGATGGCCGCGGCCGTCTTCGGCACCTTCCTGAGCACCTTCGCGGTGACGATCAACAACCATCTGATTGCGGCCGTCTGTACCGTGGGCGCGCTCTACGCGGTGGTACGAATCTGGTACGACGGCGACACGCGATACCGCTGGTTTGCCATGGCGGGCTTCTTCGCGGCGATGATGGCGGCCAACGAGTTGCCCGCGTTGTCGTTGTTCGCGCTGCTCAGTGCGGCCCTGTTGTGGAAGTTCCCGGCCCGCGCGGCGGCCGCCTATCTGCCGATTGCGGTGGTGGTTGCCGCGGCGGCCTTGGGCACCAATTGGATCGCCCATCGCAGCCTGATTCCCGCCTACATGCATCGCGGCGGCAGCGACCCGGCCGACAACTGGTACGACTACGACGGCAGCTACTGGCGCAATCCGCAGGGCCCCGACCAGGGCGAAGCGTCGGCCGGGGTCTACGTGATGCACGTGCTGGTGGGCCACCACGGCGTCTTTTCACTCACGCCGATCTGGATCCTCAGCATCGTGGGCATGTTCATCTGGCTCTGCCGCGAGCGTCAGCCGTGGGAACTGGCCTTGGCGATCGGAGCCGTCTCGGCCGTCTGTCTGGTCTTCTACCTTACGCGGCCTCTGCACTACCGCAACTACGGCGGAATGACCAGCGGGCTGCGCTGGATGTTCTGGCTGGCCCCGGCGTGGCTGGTGTTGATCCTCCCGGCGGTCGACGAGATGGCCCGGCGCCTTTGGACCCGTGTTCTCGCCCTGGTCTTGTTGGCCGTCTCCGTTCTCTCGGCGAGCTACCCGACGTGGAACCCGTGGACGCACCCGTGGCTGTGGGACTTCTGGAAGTATATGGGGTGGTTCGGGTAGGAGTTGAGAGTTGGGGGTCGGGAGTGCGGAGTCTGGAGCGGGATTTGGCTTGGGGCCTCTCTCAGCGTAGACTGGGACAACTGGCCCCCAATCCCGAGCCCCCAATCCCGAGCCCCCAATCCCGAGCCCCCAATCCCGAGCCACCAGCCCCCGCATCCCTGAGCAAACCTTGGTGCATAA
>CAYYNP010000202.1:0-18796 GCA_964472545.1 uncultured Planctomycetaceae bacterium
CTTCCAAGCCGGTTCGTATCTGGTCCGGCTGGCGGTTTCCGACGGCCACTCGATCAGTAGCGAGGACGTGACGATCGTGGTGGGCAACGTGAACCAGGAGCCGATCTTCGTGCCGCTGCCGCCGCTGTTGGCGCAGGAGGGCATCCCGCTGCAGTTCTCTGTCCGCGCGGGCGACCTCGACGGCGACCCGCTGAGCTACTTCATCGACGGCCAACTGCCGGCAGGGGCCACGTTCGATCCGCTTTCGCGAATCTTCTCCTGGACGCCCGCGTTCGACCAGGCCGGGCCGCACACGGTACGCTTCGGCGCGAGCGACCCGTCCGGAGCGACCGTCACGTACGATGCGTCGATCGAAGTGCTCAACGTGAACCAGCGGCCCCAGATCGCGCCGATGAGCGACCGCGTGGCGTTGATCGGCCAGCCGTTCGAGTTGGCGATTCCCGCCATCGACGTCGACGCCGGCACGTCGCTCATCTACTCCGCCCGAGGGTTGCCGGCCGGTGCCGAGTTGAATCCGTCGACCGGGCTGCTGACCTGGACCCCGCTGAGTTCCCAGGCCGGCGAACACAATCTGTTGCTGACGGTCTCCGACGGCCGGCTCGAAGCAAAGCAGAGCATTACGCTGGTGGCTTCCCACGAGCCGATTCCGCCGTCGGTACACATCGAACTGACGCCCAGCTTCCCGGCCGCCATGGGCCAATCGATGTTGGTGCAGGCGACGGCCTCGGGGATTGCCGACGTCGCCTCGCTCACGCTTTCGATCGACGGCGTGCCGGCGGAACTCGACCGCTTCGGGCGTGCGACCTACGTGACGGCCACGCCCGGCCACGTGGCCATCTCCGCCGCGGCCGCCGACGTCGACGGCGTGGTGGGCACCGCGGAAGCGGATCTGAGAGTTCGCGATCTGAGCGACCGCGACGCCCCGACCGTTGCGCTGCGGTTGCCGCCCGCCGGCGCGGTATTGACGGACGTGCAGGACGTGGTGGCCACCGTGGCCGACGTGAATCTCGACCGCTACGTGCTCGACCTTGCCCCGATCGGCAGCCACACCTGGCAAACCCTCGCCACGTCGACCGAAACGGCCGACGGCGAAGTGCTGGCACAGATCGACCCATACGCAATGGTCAACGGGCCGTACGTGTTGCGGCTGACGGCGTGGGATATCGGCGGCCGTGGGGCGACCGACAGCCGGCTGATCGAAGTCAACACGGCGACGAAGCCGGCGGCCTTCGAGACGTCCGCGACGGATCTCTCGGTGGTGCTCGGCGGCATGGCATTTGATATGGTCCGCAGCTACGATAGTCTGCAGACCGGCGTGCAGGGGTCTTTCGGCAACGGCTGGACGCTTCTGGGGGCGGATCCACAACTGGCGACGAACGTCTCGCCGACGGGCCGCGAGGAACTGGGCGTGTTTGCTCCCTTCGGCGACGGTACGCGGATCTATTTGAACCTGCCGGACGGAAGCCGCGGGGCGTTCAGCTTCACGCCGCAACGCCACGACGAGCCGGGCCGCACGTGGTACTCGCCGAATTGGACGGCCGACGAAGGCCTCGACTTCGAGTTGGCGAGTGTGGCGACCGTGCTGCATCGCGACGGCGGACGTTACTACGATCACCACACGGGACTGCCGTACAACCCGGCCGCCGGTTACTTCGCGGGCGTCGACTACACGCTCACGGCCTCCAACGGCACAAGATATCTGCTCGATTCGGCCGATGGCTTGAAAGAGATCGTCTCACCCGTCGGACAACGGCTGATCGTCAGCGACGGCGGCGTGATCGCCGCCAACGGCGACTGGCTCGGCCTGCAACACGACCGCGACGGACGGCTGACCGCCGTGACCACGGCCGATGGCGGGCGCATCCTCTACGACTACGACGCAGCCGGCAACCTGCGGGTCGTCAGCAACTTGGGCAGCGGACAGCGAGCGTGGTACGGCTACACGGCCGACGCCTCGCAACTGCTGAGCACGGCCGTCGCGTCCGACGGGGCCCAGCAGTTCGGCGTCCGTTACGACCCCCAGGGCCAGTGGCTGGGAACCGATCCGATCGACGTGGCTTTGGGTAACCTGCAACAGGCGGTCTCGGCCACTACCGTCGGGGCCGTGACGGCGGGCGAAGCTTACCGGTACGCCCTGGTTGTCGGGGAGTCCGAGTTGCAGACTTCCGTCAGCGGACGGCTCACCGTGGGGATCGAGGTCCGCAGTTCCGACACCCTCCAGCCCGCCTCGCCGCAAGTCCGCGGCGTGGTGGCCGACTCCGAGTTGGCCGAGGCGGATCGCAGCGTGGCGCTGTTCAGCTTCGATACGGCCGGGCCTTACGTCGTCGAGATAGCCGGTATCGACGCGGGCACGGCCGGCGGATATGAACTCGACGTGTATCTGCCGGGCGACTTGAATCTCGATCTGGCGGTCGACGGGCTCGACGAACCGTCGGCGGCTGCTGCGGCCGGTTCACAGGAAGGCGACAGCAACTACACCCGCGCGGCCGACGCCGACCGCGACGGCGACGTCGACGCGGCCGACGCGTACTTCCTGCAAAGCAACTTCGCCTTCATCGCCAATCGCCCCCCGACCGCCGTCGACGGCGACGCCTCGACCTATCCCGGACTGACGATGCCGATCGATCTGTCTGAGTTGAGCGACGATCCCGAGGGCGCCGACCTTTGGCACGTGATCTCCAACGTCCGTAACGGCACGGCCACCATTGCCGGCGACGGCTACACGGTGTTGTTCACGCCCGCGCCGGGTTACGTCGGTTCGGCCGGATTCGACTTTGCGGCCGACGACGGCTACGCCGCCTCGAACACGGCGTCGGTCGAGGTGACGGTCGTTGACGCAACGCTCGTCGGACTTGGCTTCCGTGAGGAGATCCTGGCGCTAGAGGCCGGTCAGGCTGCCCGGCTGTTCCTGCAGGGCTACTTCTCCGACGGCGGCACAACGCTCTTGCCGGCTTCCTACGCCGGTTACACGAGTTCGGATCCTTCGGTGGTTACCGCGTCGGACTCGGGCAACCTCTGGGCACGCGCCGACGGCTCGGCCACGGTCGTCGCCACGCGAGACGGCACGTCGGCCGCCGCGGCAATCACCGTGGGCGAGCTCGCCGCGCCCGCCCATTGGGATATCTATCCGGACGCCTACTCCCTGGAACCCGACACCACGCGGCAGGTCGTTTTCGGCGCTCGCGACGATGCGGCGACGTTTCTCGACCTGGCTTCGTCCGCCACGGGAACCACCTACACCAGTTCCGACGTTGCCGTAGCGACCGTTACGGCCGAGGGGTTGATCACGGCGGTTGCCGAAGGCCGGACCACCGTTGTGGTGATCAACGGGACGATTCGCCAAGACGTTGCGGTTTCAGTGGTCATACCCGGCGTCGACGGCGTCGGCGTGGGCGAAGAGGGCGCGATCGTCGCCAACGACGACGGCTTCGTGGTCGAAGTGCCGCCGGACACGTTCGCCGGGCAGACCGTGACCGTCACCACCTTGGACGCGGGCGAGTTGCCCCGCGAACTGCCGGCCGGTTTCGGCTTCGCCGGCGGGTTCGATCTGGATCTCGAGGGGGCCCTGCCGGAGAATTCGCTGGGCGTCGCGTTTCCGGCGCCCGAGGGTGCTCAGCCTGGCGAGGTGATCTACATCTTCCGCGCCGGCCAGATCCTGCGCGGCCCGGACTCCTTCGAGGACTCCTGGGAAATCGTCGGCACGGCACTCGTCGGCGCCGACGGCGTGGCGCGAACCAATGCACCGATCGACGAGGGCCCGCAGCCGGCTGAGGCTGGCCCAAAGCGTCGACCGTGGATGTTTGGGCCGCGCGCCTCGGGCTCCTACGCCATGGGATTACCCAGCGGGCCGACGGGCATGGGCTCGGTGCCGGTACCCTTCGACAACGCGATGCTGGAAGCCTCCGTGACCAGCGGGCCGGGTTACCATATGGTGTCCGACTCGGTCTACCCCAATCGGATTCCGCTCTCGGTGGGCAACAGCGACGGCGTCGACGAACACGTGGTGGGCGACGACGGATCGGTGACTACGGAACACGTCGGCTTGCAACCCACCGGGGGAGACGTGCTGCAATTCGACTTCGACGTCGAGCTGCCGGCGACCGACGCCCGCCTGCCGCGGGTCCAGCGGACGACGCGGGCGGCCGGCGGCGGGGCCGGCGAAGTACGGCTTCAGTTCGTCGGTGAGAACTTCGGGGCATCGGCCAACCGGCTGCGGGTGATCTTCTACAACAAGCGAAGCGCCGTAAACGTGCCCGAGCACCTCTTATCACCCACGGAGCGAGTCGTGGTCGACGACGTGACGCTCGAGGATAACACGCTCACCGTCGCCGTTCCGGATAACGTCGTCCTGGGAACGACCTGGATTCGCGTCGAACGGGAACTCCAGTTCACGCACTTGCAGGGAGGTCAGCAGGCCGGGACGTTCTGGCGTTGGAAGGGCGGCGACGCCTTCCAGGCGAAACTGAGCGTGCCCTACTACATCTGGTCGGCCAACATCAACGCCGACAGCGTTTCCGTGTACGATCCGGCCGCCGAAGGCGGTCCCGCGTTGGTCGCCACGATTCCGGTCGGCAAGAACCCGGCCGACGTCGTCGTCAGCGCCGACGGCAAGCTGGCGTACGTGTCGAACATGGGCGAGGGGACGATCTCCATCATCGACACGATCCAACTCAAAGAGATCGATCTTGTCCCCGACCCGCCCGGTGGGCTGACGATCATCGAGCGCATCAATCTCGGATCGGGTGCGACGCCCTGGTACATCACCCTCGATCCGAACAAGCCGCGCGGGTTCGTCACCGACCGTGAGAAGAGCTACGTCTACGAGTTCCCCACCCAGTTCACCGACGCTTCGATCGATGCCGTCGGGACCGCCTACCCGGTCTACGGAATGGGTACGTTGCACTTGGGTACGGCGGGTGTGGCCGTGACCGAGAGCGGACACTTGGCGATCGCTTGTCGAGGGGGGCGTGACGTCCCCTGGTACGGCGCTGATCTCGTCGAGAAGCCCGGCTGGTTGATGATCGTCGACCTGGAGAAATTCGACGAAATCACAGACCCCTTGCAGGTCCCATACACTCCGGTCCAACTGGGCTACAAGCCGTTCGGCGTGACGGCCGTCAAGACGAAGACCCAAGACAGCCTGGTGTCGGTGGCCGAGCGCGCCAACGATCGCGTGGGCATGGCGATCGTCGATACGCGTACGGCCAAGATGGTCCACAACGTGCCGATGGACTTCCCCAAGGCCTATCAGGTTCAGCAGAAGGTGGCCTCCGGTGCGATAACCGAGGCGTTCGGCGCGGGGAAGTACTTCGACATCAACAACGCCGAGTCGGTCGCCTTCAACCACGACGCCTCGTACGCGTTCGTGCTGGGCAACTGCACGTTCAACGGCGATTTCGACTTCACCCGAGATCCGTATCTCGGCCACGGCGGGAATATCGCCGTCGTCCGCAATCCGCTCAATCCGTACAGCGCGGAGTTGATCGGAGCCACGCAAGAGATCCCGCAGAGTTGGCCCGACGAGATCGTCGTTGGGCCGTACGACGCCTATGTGTTTGCCACCTACAAGGGGGCCAACAAGGTCGCGGCCTACAAGATGCAAGACCTGATCGACGTGGCCGAGAAGTCGCGGAAGCCCACGATCTGGAACAATAAGCCGCAGATCACCAAGTCGCTAGAGGCCTATGCCAAGGACTTGGGCATGACTCTCGAGCCGGCCTGGCTGCCAACGCAGCTCTCAGGCGTTACCAACGCGGGGGGCTCCGACCGCGGCGCGCTTCCGTCGGGCATCGCTTCGAGCCCCAAGGCGCCGACCGACCTGCGGGCGTATCACGTGGAGTACGTCGATTACACAGTCGATGCGAAAGGCCGGTTGGTCTACCCGCGACTGAAGGTGGACTATCACGTCACCGGCGACGTGGAGGAACCGTTCACGATCGCGTTGCATCGCACGGATCGCCCCAGCCTTGATGACGCGACCTCTCCGGTCGAAGTGCAGCGTTGGTTGGTGACCAATGCTGCCGATCGCACGCCCGGGCCACACACCTTGAAGCTGCCTCTGACGGAGCTGCTTCTTCCCGGCCCGGACTGGTTCGTGGCCGAACTGGACGCGAAGGACCAGATCGACGAAGCCGTCGAGTGGAACAACGACGTGGCCATGCGCGTCAGCGCCGGCCTCGTCACCGCCACGTACGACGCCGATCCCAAGGACCAAGAGTTCGGCCGCTACATCCGCAAGGTCGATCTAGACAACGTGTTCGAGGTCAGGACACGACCAAAGTGGGCCGACGTCGTCGACGAAATCCGCGTCCAATTGGGCGAGTCGACAGTCATTCCGACTACGGTGAAGGACGCCCAGCGAAAGATCTTCAACTTCGAGATCAACGTCGGCCAGATGGACAAACTTCTGCCCGAGGGCATCTCCGACTCCGTGGCTCTGTCGATCGAGTATCTCGACGAATACGACGAAGTGCTCGACACGGCGACGTTCACCATCACCACGCTCGATCCGCCCGAGTGGATCGATCCGACCAAGCACACAAAGGAGACGGACGGGGTCGAGGTGAACATCAAATGGAATGAAGGAAAGGACCTCTATCATATCGAGCGGATCGACTGGCTGCCGGGCATCGACGTGCTTAATGGGGATTGGTTCCCCATCTTCAAGAAGGCGCCGCTGAAGGCCTCCGCCGGCTACTACTTCGACTTCGACTTCGACCTCAAAGGCAAGCAGCGAGACGACGACGCCGGTGTGGTATTCGACGGCACGCTCTTCGGTTGGGAGATCGGCAACACGCACTTCTCCGCGGATTGGCTCCTGGGGGCCGGATCGTCATTGGACCTTAAGAAGCCGGGGGCCTTCTTCGACAACGTCCGCGCCGCGGGAAACAAGTACGGCAAGAACTCCCTCCAGGCATTCTGGTTTGCCGCCCGCGAAGAGGCTGCCGGCCACGCCAAGGTGGCCTGGAAACGCACGCGAAACCCCGACGGCACATGGTCCGACCGGGAGGCGACTTCCGAGCAGGAGTTGCTGGAGATCCTCAACCGAAGGCGGCGCGAGGGATTCAATAGCGAAGACGCTTACGTTCCGCCGAACGAGAGGCCGAAGGTCGCCTACGAAGCCAGCGTTGGTGGAAAATACTCAGCCTTCGAAATTGACGAGGATCTCAAGATCAAGAAGGAAGGCGGATTCGAACTCACCGCCAAGTACTCGGCGAAGCACGCGAAGATGCCATCAAAGACTTGGCCGCTGTTTGTCCCCGGTCCAGCGCTGCAGATCACGGCGTCGCTGGGCGGTTCGCTTGCGCTGCCGGTCGAGTACGGCGTGGAGGTCAAGCTCGACAAGGCGAAACAGACGGTCACCGGCATCAAGCCGAAGTTTGGTATGGAAATCAGTGCCGGGCTGACCGGCGCGATCAACGTGATGACGTTCGGCGGGGTCGGCGGCATCGAACTCAGCGCCGGCATCGGAACGGCCTGGAAGTTCCAACTGCCGCCGGCCGACGGCTCCGTGTTCCAGTGGCCTTTGACCATCGCGGGGAAAGCCGAGATCTATGCCCTGTGGAAGGTTTGGAGCCGCGAGATCGGCTCGATCAAGCTGCTGACCGCAAAAAACGTGTGGGACTTTTCTTCCTACGATTTCCTGCCCGATCTCGGCTTCGATATCTTCGACTCGAGTACCGCCTCTGCCGCCGACGCCGTTCCGGCCGAGATCGGTCCTTTCGAGCCGAACAACAGCTTCATAGCGGCAACCGAACTTGGGGCAATCAACGGCGCATTCGAGCAGATCGGCCTGACGCTGGAAGATTCCGACGACAGCGATTACTTCCGCTTCCGCATGCTCGACGTTTCGGGCGACGGCAACGAAATCCTGGTCGCCTTCGAGGTTCCCAATCCCAACGTCGACGTCAGCTTGCGCAACCGCTCGGGCACCGTCGTGGCCCCGATGCAATTCGTCGATTCGATCACGGGGAGAATCTCGCTCGACGGCCTGCCGGCGGAAGTGTACTATCTCGTAGCCGACTCGAAGGACGATCTCGCGCTGGACTACGATCTGTCGATCCTGGCTCCCGCCACCGAGCAGGCGGCCCTGATCGCCGACCTCGAATTCGATCCGCTGAGCGTCCGCAGCGGCGACGTATTCGACGTCGACGTCACGGTAACCAACGCCGGCGGCACCGCGGCCCCGCCCACCCGGGCGTCGCTGCTGGTCAGCCAGGACGACGCGTTGGACTACGGCGACGCCCATCTGCTGCCGCCGATTGCCGTGCCGGCTTTGGAGCCGGGCGAGGCCTGGCAGCAGACGTTCGCCGTTTCGCTGCCCGACGAGTTGCTCGGCCGCGCCTATGTTGGCGTGGCCGTCGACCGCCGGGAGACCGTGCCCGAGGCGGCTACCTCGGACAACTACGCCCTACAGCCGATCGAGGCCGTGCTCCCGGCCGACGCCTGGGAAGGGCCCCAGAGAAACGACGTCGAACAGACCGCGACCAAGCTCGGCGGCCTCGTCGAGCCGATCGAGTTGGCCGATTTGAACCTCGACGCCGAGTCAGATCAAGATTGGTTCACCTTCGTGCTCCCGTCGACCGGAACCGCCGAGGACGTGATCACCGTGTCGCACACGGCCACCGACGGCAAGATCGGATTGGCGCTGTTCTCGGAGGAATTTGCCGAGGCGTTCACCGTCGCCGACACCGCAGCCGATTCCGTGTCGGTCGATCTTGAAGACTTCGCGCCCGGCCGCTACTGGCTAGTGATCGACACGTTCGACGACGAGGCGCTGAATTACACACTCTCCATCGCCAGCGCCGAGCGCAACGGGCCGAATTTGACCGTCGACGACGTCTTCTTCGGGGCCGAGCTACTGCCGGGCCTCACGCAGGACGCCCAAGTCACCGTCTCGAACTACGGCTCCACCGCCGCGCATTCGTTCAACGTGGCGTTGGAGATAGAAGTCGACGAAACCGTCCACGGCCTGGGCGCCGGGATCACGGTTGGCGTGTTGGCACCGGGTGAAACCAAAACCCTCAGCGTGCCGATGGTCGTCCCCGATCTGGCCCACGCCCAAGACATTCTGGTTCGTACGTCCGTCGACGCCGCGGATGTCGTTGCCGAACTCGACGAGTCGGACAACGTGCACGAAACCCTGGCTACGATGGCCGGGCAACTCGACGCACACGAGGCCCGGGAAGCCGCCCGGGCGTTCGTCGATCTCGGACTCGCCCGCGGAACGCACAGCGTGGACGACCTGAATCTGCACAGCGCTCTCGACCGCGACCAGAAGCTCTTCCGCATGGGCGCGGCCGGTACGGAGGGCGACTTCATTCGGGCGACCTACGACGCCGACGACGGATCGCTGTTGCTGATGCTGTTCGACGCAAACTGGGGCACGATAGCCAACGGCACGGAAACGGCCGACGGCGTCGTGGAAATCGATCTGGAGGACGTTCCCGCCGGATCGTATTACCTGGTGATCGGCGGAGCCCCCGACGCCGGCACGATCGACTACGACCTGCTGCTGCAAACTCCCAACCTGCCGGGCCCCAATCTGGTGCCCATGGCGATCGAATTCGCCGCCACGCAAGACGTGTTCATCCACGACCGGGCGTTGGCCGTCACCACGTCGATCGAGAACTTCGGCGACGCCGCGGCCGGCGGATTCTCGATCCGCTACTTTGCTTCCGATGACGACGTGATCGATCCGGCCGCCGACCTGCCGTTGACCGATCCGATCGTGCTGGCAGGCTTGGCGGCGGGGGCCTCGACGACCGACTCGCGAACGCTCGACTTCAGCGGCACCCCGTTCGGCTGGAACGTGCTGGGGGTGGTGGTCGACGTCGACGATGAAGTCGCCGAGACGTCCAACGCCGACAACACGTGGACGATCCCCATGATCGTGCTGCCATCGGCCGACGGCGTCGAGCCGAACGAATCGCTCGAGGCGGCCACGCTCTTGGATCTATCGACCGGCCAGGCGGCCGTCGACGCGTTGACGCTGCACGATCCGAGCGACGTGGACTTCTTCCGCATCGATCTGCCCGCCGACGCCGGTCCGCTCGACTTGGCGGTCGTCGACTACGCGGCCGAGGAACCGCAAGTCGTACTCACACTGGCGGATGATCTCGGCGTTCCGCTGACGCACGTCGAAGGGACCGAAGGGCGGGCCGCCGTCTCGTTGGACGGGCTGGCAGCAGGTACGTACTTCGTTCAGATCGAAAGCCCTTCCTCGATCGGCTACAGCAGCGGCTACTCGCTGTCGGTCGACGTTACCCTGCCCGGGGCGGCGATCGCCTCGACTGAGCCGCGGCCGGCGGACTCGCCCTCGGCGGCCTTCGATTCCACAACGGCCCCGCTTCCGACCGCGCCCACTGCCACAACCATGTCCGTCATCACTTCCCCCACCGATTCCACACCGGCATCGGCCACCGCGGCTAACGCGCCGGCGATCCCTTACGAACCGCCTGCGCGACCACCGGTCGCGGCTTTGTACTCGGGCACCGACGTCGTCGCGGAGACTGCCTCGATCGATTCCACAGAGATCCTCAACGGCGACTTCTCGATCTCCGATCCCGACGATCCGCTGTTCGGCTGGACGATCCGCGGCGACGTGACCGTCGGCGGCGGCTGGGCCCGATTGCACGAAGACTCGCAGAACTTCAGCGGCCTGTGGCAGGCGTTCACCGTCCCCGACGACGCCGACGTACTGCGATTCACCGTCGACACGGCCTCGTTCGGCCCGACGGGCTTGAATCCGTCCGACGCGTTCGAGGTCGCTCTGCTGAATCCGCTCTCGCTCGAACCGTTGCTGGCCGCCGCCGCGGGCATCTCCGGCACCGACGCGTTGCTGAACGTACAGGCGTCCGGGGCGGTCTATTACGGTTCGGCCGTCTCTGTGCCCGGCGCCGACAGCTCCGGCGGCCTGCTCGCGTTCGATGCGCCGATCACCGTAACGGTCGATCTGCGTTCGCTCGATCCGGCCACACCGGCGGCACTCTACGTGGATCTGCTCGGCTTTGGCGAACCGAGCAGTACGGTCGTCCTAAGCGACTTCGCGCTGGGAAGCCGCTCGGGCGTGGCCGGGCGCTTCGTCTTCTACAACGATTCCGCATTCGACGGCAACGATCCCGCAGCCAGCGCTGCCGACGACGCCGCAATCGCCGCCAACAAATACCCCCTACTGCCCGGCAATACGGCTACCTTCGTCAACTACACGAGCTACGATCGCGGAATCAACGGCCTAATGGTCGACCTGTTCGGCCTGCCGGCGGGGGCCACGCTGACCGCAGAGGACTTCACGTTCCGCGTCGGCGGCGTAGCCGCCGATACCGATCCGGCGGCTTGGGAAGTTTCCCCGGCGCCGACGAGCATCACCGTTCGCCCCGGCGACGGCGCCGAGGGTTCCGATCGAGTGACGATCCTCTTCCAGGACGGCGCCATCCAACGGCAGTGGCTGCAAGTGACCGTCGGCGCCGGTGCGAACACCGGCCTAGACGCCCCCGACGTTTTCTATTTCGGCAACGCGATCGGCGAAGGCGGCGACTCGCCGACACAAGCCTACGTCAACGCAACCGACCAGATCGACGCGCGGAACAATCCCCACTTCTTCTTCGATCCCGCGCCGCTCGACGACCGCTTCGACTACAACCGCGACAAGAACGTCAACGCCACCGATCAGATCATCGCCAGAAACCACCCCGCCTTCTTCTTCAACGCGATCGGCTTGCTGAGCATTCCGGAAAGCGAGGCGATGGCAGAGGAGGCCGTCGGAGAATCCGACGCCCAAGACGAGCCGTTCGGCGATCTGTCGTGGCTGGGCCAACTTGCCCCGGCCGCAGAAGAGAGCCTGTCGGAAGAGGACCGCAAGCCGGTGGCCGACGCCGTCGATCGGCTCTTGGCGGCGTATTGGCCGTAGCCGCCCGCGGCAAGAGGCGGACAGGTACGTCTTGCCGCAACGGCCCGGAGGGTTCTCGGCACGAGATGTGCCTGTCCTCCGTTTTCGCCCCGCGATTACGTCGAGCAGACCTGCAATTCGTTGGAAATCTCGCAAACGCCGTCGACGTATCGCACCGCTTCCTGGGCCATCTGTTTCTGGAAGTACGTACCGACCTCACCACGCAGGGTCACACGGCCCCGTTCGGTCTCGAGATGCAGGTCGCGATTTCTCACGTGGGGATTGCTTTGCAGCGCCGTGTGGACGCGGACTTTCAGCGGCGTGTCATGCAGCATGTCAATCATGGCTATTTCGGCTGTGCTGAGAATATGGTAGAGAAAGCCTCGGTCTGACAGACATCGGCAACCGTCGGGCGGCGGGAGCAGACCCCCGAACCGGTTACCTATTCAACTCCATCGGGAAAATGACATGACTACGTAAAGGGTAACCAATAGGAGGCATGCGGAATCTGGGTAATAAGGCCGGAATATACGGATCGTTCGGGCTACGCTCGTTGCAGCCCTAGCCGAACAGAAGAGGCCAAGCCACCGGGCTGATCACCGCGCCAACCACGAGGCTTCCCAGCAACCGGACCCGCCGATGAAAGCGTAGCTCACGCTGGGGTGTCCGGCTCATCCGCTTTAAGAAATCGATGCGTCGCGCGATGCTGGCGTGTTGCCAACTAAATGCATTTCGGCCGATCCCCGCCACGATAGCCAGCTTTTCCAGGGCAGAACCGAACGATTCGACCGAAAGAGGTTCGTTTTCGGGCGTGGTGAAGCGACAGGCGAACAGATCGGCCTGGTGCTCCAATTGCCGCGAAAAGTAGCCGAACGCGACGATTAGGTAGACGGCCATGCCGGCAAACAACAGCAGCCCCGTTTGGATATGGCCGTCGAGTCCTGCCTCGGCGAGCCACACCTGTAGCGATCCGCCGACGGGGCGCGCCTGTTCGACGAGCGTCCAGAGGCTCAGCGGGGCCACCATGGCCACCAAACGCAACAACAGATGGCGATGCCGCACGTGCCCCAGTTCGTGGCCGAAAACGGCCTCGATTTCGTCGTCGCTGAGGCGCAGCAGCAGGCCGTCGGTGAGGAAGACGTATCGCAATCGCCCCACAAAACCCGCCACCGCCGCGTTGACCACCATCCCGCCGGTCTGCCATACCAGCAGCTCGCGCAGTCGGAAGCCCCATCGCCCGGCAGAGGCTTCCAGACGCGTCCGCAGCGGCCCGGCCTCCAACGGCCGGGTTTCCCAGAGGCAACGCAGAAGCAAGGGAAACAGCAACATCAGCAACGCCAGGGCCGGCATCAACAGCAGGGCCTCGCGTCCGTCGGCAATCCACTCGGGCGCAATCAGGGCGCCGGCGTCCTGTACGGCCAGAATCACGAACACCGGGACCAGCAGCAGCCCCAGGTAATGGCGTACGTGGAAGGTGAGGTAGCGCCGCCGGGTGACAAAAGGGCCGGCCACGTCAAAATCCTCGCTGCACACGGCGCGAGCCGCCCGATCGACGTCGTAGAAAGCTGCCCAGGAGAGCACCAGCGGCAGCACCACCGGTGCCAGAATCAGCATCTCGTCCAGCAGGAAGGCCCGATCGAGCCGCCAGTTGAAGCGGACCAGTTGGGTCCAGTCGAGCCAGTAGAGCGTCCCGACGGCCACCAGCATCCACAACGCAACGTGAACGCGGCGCAAGCGTCGAAAACGCAGCAGCAGCTTCGAGTGGGCCGCCGAGCCGTCTTGGAGCCGCCGGGCGATACGCGTCGAGCCGGCCAGTGCGACCGTCGCCACCAGGACAACCCCACCCAGCGCGAGCAGCAGACGCTCTGCGCCGTCGGACACCGGTTCCTGCGGGCCGAACTCGGAAATGGCCAACGCGGCCACCACCGCCAGGATCAGGAGCAACTGCATCGGGCGAGTTGGGAGGAAGAGGAGATCTCAGCGCAGGCGTCGACGCCTGGACCCTTCCATCCTAGTCGCTCGATCGGCCGACCTCAAGCTCCGGTCTTCGATCTGCCACCCGAGGCCCGCTGCCCTATGCCCCAGCCACCCAGAAGTCCCAATGCCGTAACGCACTAACCGCCCATCCAGGCCGGGACTTCGCCGCGTCCGGGGAGGGTGACCACGCGGGCCCGCTCGACTTCATCCAGCCCCAAAACCTCGCTGATGGCCTCGGCGGGCGGTTGCGAGTCGAGTGCCAGGATGCCGATCGCGTCGCCGCCGGGCTCGTCAGTGTCACGGCCGACGGTCATCTGGGCAATGTTCACGCGATGGGCACCAAACACGTTGCCCACCTTGCCGATCACGCCCGGCATGTCGCGATGGTGGAAGATCATGAGGATGCCGTCGAGCCCGCTTTCCAGCCGGCACTCTCCCATCTGTACCAACCGTGGCATGGCGGCGCCGAACAGGGCCCCCGTGGCGGCAAACGTCTGACGCTCGGTCACCACTTCGGCACAGATCATCGACCCGAAATCGCCGATGTCGCTGCTGCGTTGTTCGACCAGTTCGACGCCCATTTCTCGCAGCCGCACCTCGGCGTTGACGATGTTCACGCCCGAGTCCAGCGCGGTCTCCAACAGGCCGGCCGCAAACGCCGCCGTCAGCAACCGCGTGTCCTTGGTAGCCACTTTACCGGAATAGCCCAGCCGGCAGACGGTGGCCGGGCAGTGATCCAACTGGGCCAGCAACAGGCCAAGGCGATAGGCCATGTTCAAATGGCCACGAAGCTCGTCCAGCGTCTTCGGATCCAGCGGCGACATATTGACCGAGTTCTTGATCGCGCCGGTGCCGAAGAAATCGATCAGGAGCCGGGCCGCCTCGACCGCCACGTTGGTCTGGGCCTCGCGTGTACTGGCGCCCAGGTGGGGAGTACACAACACGCCCCGCATGCCGAACAGGGGGTTCTCAGTGCACGGCTCATTGGTGTAGACGTCCAGCGCCACGCCGGCCAACTGCCCGCTCTTGAGCCCTTCGACCAGCGCCTCTTCGTTGTAGATTCCGCCGCGTGCACAATTGACCAGCCGCGCACCGGGCTTAAGGAGCCTAATGGCGTCGGTGTCGATCAAATCTCGCGTGTCGTCGGTCAGCGGCGTATGGACCGTGAGGTAGTCGACGTGGGGCAGCAGGTCCTTGACGCTGTCGAATGTCTGGATTCCCAGTTCCTTGGCGCGGCCGGACGAGAGCAGCGGGTCGTAGCCGAGCACCCGCATCTCAAGCGCCTGAGCTCGAGCGCCGACCGCCTGACCGATCCGCCCAAGGCCCACGATGCCCAGGGTCTTTCCGGCGAGTTGCGTGCCCATGAATTGCTTTTTGTCCCAGCGCCCCTCAATGAGGCTCTGGTACGCCGGGGCGACGTTTCTCGAGAGGGCCAACATCAGCGCCATCGTCTGCTCGGCCGTCGAGACGGTGTTTCCGCCGGGCGTGTTCATCACCACGATGCCCTGACGCGTGGCGGTTTCCTTGTCGATATTGCTGGTTCCCACGCCGGCCCGGGCGATGGCCCGCAAACGCGTGTTCCCCTCGAGTATCTCGGCCGTGAGCTTCACGCCGCTGCGGCAGATCGCCCCGTCGAACTCCATCAGGGTGTCGCGGAGTTCGTCGCCGGCCAGCCCGATGCGGACCTCGTGTTCGATGTTTCCGGCCGCCTCGAGCAGGTCGAGGCCGTCTTGGGACAGATTGTCCAGGACAACGATTCGTGGCATGGTACTTCTCGATATTGGTTCCAAGCGGGTGATTTTCTTGCCTGGTGCTGGCGTCTTGCGCCGTCGGGGGCGGCCAGATTGCCCAGCCGCGCCCACTTGCAGACACAATCAAGGGGGAAAACTCTCGATTATAGCTTGCCCAGCGCGGGCGGCGATGGGGGGAGGATGCGCAAGAGAGGCCCAGGAATCGGCCCAAAGCCATCGCGGGGGCCATGCCAACACCACCCAAAGAGGCGGTCCTTCACGGCAGATAGCTACCAGAGCGGCTACCGAAGAGTCGTTTCGTCCTTTTCCACCAGGCGCGTGTCGCTACCTGGTGTGGTGCCGGGCCGTGGCGAGCCGGCCAACGTTTGCAGCGCAGTCACGCGCGAGGCGACCTGCGGCTGGAAGCGGTTGTGTTGCAGCGATCGCTGGTAGTTGCGCAGCGCCTGTCGCGAATCGCCCTTTCGCTCGGCGATCTTTCCTAACGCCGTCAGCGCGCGGAAGTTTTCGGGCTCGATCTTCACGGCCTCGACCAGATGGGTCTCCGCGGCGCCCAGGTCGTTGAATTCCTCGTGAAGCCGGGCGAGTTCGATTTCGGCATCGGCATTTTGGGGTTCTCGATCGACCCATCCTTCCATCAGCCGAAAGGCCTTGTCCTCGCGGCCCTGCTGCGCAAGTAACACGGCCAGACCTCGATAGCAATCCCGGTAGTTGTAACGCTCGGCACAAAACTCGCCGGTGTCCAAACACTGGTTGTAGAGGTCTTCGGCCCTCTTGAGATGCTCCTCGCTCTTCTCGGCCACGCCCATTTGATGGTAGGTTCGCGCCATGTTGTAGTAGCCGTCCGGGTGGTCCGGATCGATGTGGCGGGCTTCTTCGAACTCGCGCAGCGCTTCGTGGTATCGGCCCCGGTCGAACAGCCGCACGCCGTCGGCGTTTCGCGCCTCGGCCATGAGATTCGTACAGCCGGTGCTTGATGCCAGAGCTGTAGCGACGAGTGCCAGGCACACCACACCGGCGAGACGACGGGCGAAGGAAGATCCGGTAGCACGGGTAGGGCTCAGCACGTTGCCAATCCTCTCGATCTGAGGGGCGGCCGCCGGAAAGCCTGCCGCAACGGCGACTTGTGACGACGGCGGAAACAGAAAGAAGCGGGAGAATAACGTCGCCGATCGGACGATGCAAGCCCGGTTTCCGAGGCCCGCAAGCCGGCGAGCGGGCAAGAACGTGCGTCAAGTCGGCTCGGGCAGCGAAGGGGCAAGTGGGCCTCCGCGGCCGTCAGGCCGTCGCCGCTCCCGCGAGCCGACATCGGGGGGGTCTTGCCCCCTTTGTTCGGATTGCAACGGTCGGGAGGTTTGGGCATAATGAAGGTCTCCACACGGAACGTCCGTCGCGAGGCCGCGGCCCCGCGGCGGGTCCCTCCTTGCCCACCATCCCCATTGAGGGCTTAACCATTGAGGATTCACGCTATGTCCGCTCGTAGGTCGAGTTTTTCGTCGCGTTCAAATGGTCTTTGTCGGTTGGCGGCGCTGCTGGTCTTACTGCCGGCGTTCGCACTGGCCGCCGAGACGAAGACCGAAAGGCCGTCTACCGCCTTGGCGCCGCCGAAAGACGTGGCCGAACTCAGGCAGATCGAGACGCAGGTGCAACAGGTTGTGGCCAACGTGCTTCCGGCGGTAGTGGGAGTCCAAGTCGGCTCCTCACGCGGCAGCGGCGTGATCGTCAGCGAGGACGGTTTGGTGATGACCGCCGGACACGTGGTGGCCGAGCCGGGCAAGGACGTGCTCTTCTTCCTCGGCGAGGGCAAGACGGCCAAGGGCAAGTCGCTGGGGATGTTCAAGTCGGTCGACGCGGGCTTGATGAAGATCACCGACGAGGGCAAGTGGCCCACGGCCGAGAAGGGCCAATCCGGCGATCTGAAGCCGGGGGCCTGGTGCGTTGCCGTAGGACATCCGCTGGGATATCGTGACGAGCGACCCGCCGTGATCCGGGTCGGACGCGTCCTTCGCTCCACCGACACCGTGATCCAGACCGACTGCCCCTTGGTCGGCGGCGACTCGGGCGGACCGCTCTTCGATCTCGACGGCAAGGTGATCGGGATCAACAGCCGCATCGGCGGATCAACCAGCATGAACTTCCACGTTCCGGTCGATATCTACCACGAAAACTGGGACCGCTTGGTCAAGGCCGAGGCATGGGAGGTCAGCATGCCGGGACGCGACAGCGGCGAGGTCAAGGCTTCCTTCCGCGACGTCGTTGCCGCGGCGGCCAAGTGTGCCGTGCGAATCAAGTGCGACGGCAAGGAAGCGGCCCTGGGAACCATCGTCGGGCCGGACGGCTGGGTACTGACCAAGGCCAGCGAGCTGAAGGGCAAGATCGTCTGTCGCTTCCGCGACGGACGCGAGCTGCCGGCCACCTACGTCGGCGTACACCAGCCGTTCGACCTGGCGATGTTGAAGGTCGACACCTTCGACTTGCCCGCACTTCCCTGGAGCACCGAGCAGCCCGCGGTGGGCCAATGGGTGGCCGCGCCGGGCACCGACGACGACCCGCTGGCGGTGGGCGTGGTCAGCGTACCGCCACGGAAGATCCCGCCGGTCAGCGGCATGCTGGGCGTGGTGCTCAAAGACGGCCAAAACGGTGTGCCGATCGAGCGCGTCTTGCCGGACAGCCCCGCCGCCAAGGCCGGCCTGAAACCCAACGACGTGATCACCCACGTCGACGACAAGCCGATGGCCAATCGCAAGGAACTGATCGCGGCGGTGAAGTCGCACCGCATCGGCGAGATGGTCAAGCTGAAATTCAAGCGCGACGACAAGGAGATGGAGCTTTCCGTCAAGCTGGCCCTGATCGACAACCCCGCCACGCGCAAGCGAAACATGCAGAACAGCATGGGGACGGGCAACAGCAAGCGGCGCGACGCGTTTCCGATGGTCCTGCAGCACGATACGGTCGTACGCCCGGTCGATTGCGGCGGGCCGCTGGTCGATCTCAACGGCAAGGTCGTCGGTGTGAACGTTGCCCGCGGCGGCCGAACGGAGACCTATTGCGCCCCCTCCGACCAACTCCTGCCGCTGATGTACGACCTGATGTCCGGCCGGCTGACGCCCCCGGAAGTGAAGAAGGAACGCGAGCGGAAGGCCGAAGAGAGACGCCTGGCCAAGGCGGCATAGATATACAAATG
>CAYYNP010000203.1:0-18768 GCA_964472545.1 uncultured Planctomycetaceae bacterium
CGAACCGAGCACGCTACTGATGCTTCTCGGCGGCGTGTTGCTGCTGGCGATTCGCCGGCGACGGCGTTGAGCCCGAAACAACAAACGGAACCTTCTCCCGTCGCTCGGGTTGAATGATTCGGGGCTTGAGGTGCGCGTTGACGGTGCGCGGACACCTCAATAGTGCTAGAAACCGACTTGCACGGCCTGTCGGTTTGGCAGCGGCACTGCGAGTGAATACAATCGGGGTATTCGAGCGGCGCAAATCGGCGGGTCTCCGGGCCTGCCTCTGAGACCAAAGGAGAAGAGACGCATGAAGTGCATGGTGACTTGGCTTGCCGGGCTGTTGACGATGGCTGTGCTCGCGGCGACGTCGGCCCGGGCGCAGGAGTTCGAGGACGTGGCGGCCGAAACGGCCACGCACGAGGAAATCGAGCCGCTCGATATCGAGTTCGGCCAATTGAGTTCCCTTCGGCTACACACCACCGGCAACCTCCTGGCCTGCGACAAGGGAGCCAAGCAGATCAAGGTGATCGACCCGGGCGGGAAGCAGATCGCGACTTACGAACTCGAGTTCGGCCCCGAGGCGATCGACGTGGCTGCCGACGGCACGATCTACTGTGGCGGCGAGGGCCAACTGGCCCGGCTCGACGCCGACGGCAAGGTGACCAAGACGGCCGAAGCGCCCAGCAACGTGGCTTCGGACGTTGCCCCGCGGCGTTTTCCCGCCTCGCGTGGCAATCGGGTTTCCGGCATCGCCGTTTCGGAAAAGGACGTATTTATCTGCTTCGGTTCCGGCTGGAGCATGGGGTCGAAGTCGAAGCTCTTCCGCCTGAATCGCGACTTGGAAGACCCGAAACTGTTGGCAGAAGGCCTGCGGGGTTGCTGCCAGCGCTGCGACTTGACGCTTCACGACGGCACGCTCTACGTGGCCGAGAACTCCGCCCATCGGGTCGTGGCGTACGATCGCGAAGGCGAGGTGCTGGGCAAGTGGGGCGAGCGAGCCCGAACCGACGTCGAAGGCTTCGGCTCCTGCTGCAATCCGATGAACCTCTGTTTCGATTCCAAAGGCGTGATCTACACGGCCGAGTCGGGCATGGGGCGCGTGAAGGCCTACTCGACCGACGGTGAGTTTCTCGGTCTGGTCGGCTACGTGGGCGTACGACGCTTCAATCGGGCCGGTGGAACGGCCGCCGCGTGCAGCAACATCGCCATCGACGCGGTCGGCGACGGCGAACGGGTCTACGTAATGGACTATCAGAATAAGCTGATTCGCGTGCTACAGAAGAAGTAGGTTTTTGAGATAGTAGCCGTCTCGCTCCGCGAGACGAAGCCACATCTCGCGGAGCGAGATGGGTACTCTGAAAAGGAAAGGAATAGACCGTGAAGACTCTACAAGCGTGGATACTGCTTGGCATCGTCACCGCGGCAACGCCCCTCGCCGCACAGGAACGTCACAAGTCGGCCTCGCCGGAAGACGTTGGCGCCGAGACGGCCACCCATGAGGAACTCGAACCGTTGGCGATCGAGTTCGAGCGTCTGGCCTCGCTCTGTCTCCACCCGGACGGCAACCTGCTGGCTTGCGACGTCGAGGCCAAGCAGATCAAAGTAATCGATCCTCAGGGTGAGTTGGTCCGCACGATCGAGTTGCCGTTCGGGCCCGAGGCGATCGACGTGGGGCCCAAGGGCACCATCTACTGTGGCGGCGAGGGGCAACTGGCGTGGCTCGACAAGGCCGACAAGGTTGTGGCCGCGGCCGAGCTTCCCGAGGGAGCCGAAACGGAGGCCTCGGAGGAAAGCCAGCGCCGCGCACGGATCTGCAACGTATCGCTTAACGTCCGCGTCGCCGGCATCGCGGTCACGCGGCGCCACGTCTTCGCGTCGTTCGGCTCCGGATGGAGTACGCTGTCGACGTCAAAACTGTACCGTTTTAGCCGTAAGCTCGAAGACCCCAAGCTAATCGCCGAAGGGATGCGGGGATGCTGCCAGCGCTGCGATTTGGTGACCGACGGCCGAAAGGTCTACTTGGCCGAAAACTCGGCCCATCGGGTCCTAGTGCTCACGCGCAACGGCAAAGAGCGAGACAAGTGGGGCAGCCGCAGCCGCGACGAGCTGGAAGGCTTCGGGGCCTGCTGCAACCCGATGAACCTCTGCTTCGACGCCGAAGGCGTCCTCTACACGTCCGAGTCCGGGCTGGGACGCGTGAAACGCTACACGCCCGACGGCGAATTCCTGGGCCTGGTCGGCTACCTCGGCGTCGACCGCTTCCAAAGCGCCGGGGCGCACGCGGCCGCTTGCAGCAACATCGCCATCGCCGTCGCGCCCGACGGCAACCGCGTTTACGTGATGGACTTCCCCCATAATCAGATCCGCGTGTTGCAGAAGAAGGAAGCGGCCGACGCTGTCACATCGGCCGAATCAGCGACGCCCGCCGAAGAGGCGCCCGCTGAAGACACCGCACCCATTGAAGAAACTGCACCTGTTGAAGAGAAGAAAGACTGAGCCGATGGCGCTGAATCGTTGCGTCGTGGTCCCGGCGGGCGCCATTCTTGCGCTCTTTGTCGGGCTTACTGGACGTGTGCTTGGGGAGGCGGCAGATGATTCCGCCGTGGCGTCCCAGCCCGCTCCGTTGCGGATCGTGGTGATGGATCCGCTCAGCGCGCAGTTGGCCTGCGATTGCGTGGGCGACTACGCCCAGCGGCAGTACGGCAAGCTGGCGGCGTTTCTCCAGTCGCAACTCGGCCGCCCGGTCGAGATCGCCTACGCCGAAGCCCTTTCGTCGCCAACGGCTCGCGCGCGCCAGGGCGTGGACTTAGTAATCGGCAAGGTCTCCGAGGTCGCCTTCGACGCGCAAGGGCTCGGCCTGAAGGTCCGCACGGTGGCCATGCTCACCGGCCGGCAGGGTACGATCGCCCAACAGGGCCTGTTTGTCGTGCGGCAAGACGACGCGGCCCGTTCGCTGATGGACCTGGCCAGCCGTCGGCTGCTTTTCGGCCCGCAGGAATCGGACGAAAGACACTCGGCGGCGTTTTCGGCCTTGGAGGCGTTCAACGTGCCGATCGACGACGAGCCGCCGGTGAGTTCCGGCTGTAGCACGGCCGCATTGGCCGTGGCCGAAAAGGACGCCGACGCGGCGGTCATCTCCAGCTACGCGATGCCGCTGCTGGAAGGTTGCGGCACGGTCGACAAGGGTGCCCTGCGAATCGTCGGGCGAACCGAACCGGTGCCGTTTATCGGCGTGCTGGCGACCGAACGGGTTTCGGCCGAGTTCGAGGCGGCCGTACTCGACGCGCTGCTGAAAGCCCGCGAACGGCAGGATCTGCTGGCCGCGATGGAATCCGCCCGGGGCTTTGTGGCGTTGGACGACGTCGGCCCCAACGCCGCCCGGCCGATGACCCAATGGGCCGACTGGCGAGGCCCCCGACGCGACGCGATCAGCCAGTACGTGCCCGAGAAGCTCCCGGAAGAGAAACGGCTGCTCTGGTCCCGCGTGATGACCGGCCCCGGCATGTCCGGACTGGCCGTGGCCGCCGGCCGGGTGATCGTGGCCGACAAGTCGCTCGACGGCCAACAGGACGTCTTCCGCTGCCTCGATGCCGACACCGGCAAGGAGTACTGGCGGCTGGCCTACGCGGCCAAGGGCGACATGGACTTCACCAACTCGCCCCGGGCGAACCCGGTGGTCTGCGACCGTCTGGTCTATCTGCTCGGCGCCTTCGGCGCTCTGCACTGCGTACGGCTCGACGACGGCCAGATCGTGTGGAAGACGAACTTCCGCGACGACTTCGGCGCGAAGCTGCCGATGTGGGGTTGGTCTTCCACGCCACTGGTGCTCGGCGGAAAGCTGATCGTCAATCCGGGCGCCAAAGACGCCTCGCTGGTGGCGCTCGACCGCAAGACTGGCAAGCTGCTCTGGAAGACTCCCGGTCTGGAGCCCGGCTATTCCAGCTTCCTCCCGGCGGAACTCGGCGGCGTACGGCAGATTGTCGGATACGACGCGATCTCGCTGGGCGGCTGGGACCCGGAAACGGGCAAGCGGCTCTGGAAACTTGTGCCCGAACTCGACGGCGACTTCAACGTACCCACACCCATCGCCGTCGACGGCAAGCTGCTGGTGAGCACGGAGAACAACGGCACGCGGCTGTTTGGCTTCAACACCGAAGGGCAAATCGACCCGAAGCCGCTGGCGGTCAACGAAGACCTCGTGCCCGACACGTCCACGCCGGTGGTCCAAAACGGTCTGGTCTTCGGAAGTTCCGGCCAGATTATCTGTCTCGATATGGCCGCCGACCTGAAGACATGCTGGCAGAACGACGACGACCCGCTGGCCGACTACAGCGCGTTGATCGCCGGCAACGGGCGCGTGCTGGTTTTCACGCAGACCGGCACGATCTGTCTGCTCAAAGCCACCGGCAAGCGCTACCGCTGCGTCGGCAGTCTCGAGCTGTTCGACGACGTGGCCGACACCGAGCGCGACGTCTGGTCGCATCCGGTGTTGATCGGCAATCGGCTGTATATCCGGAATCTGCTGGGGGTGTATTGCTTCTTGATGCGCTAACCGCCATCTGCCGCCACGCCCGACTGCCCTTGCGCTATCTCGATCATCGCCAGCATATTCTCCAGCGGCACGTCGCCTTCGACGTCGTGGGCCGGGGCCAGGATGTAGCTGCCGTCGCGGCCGAGGTCCAACAGCCGCCGGGTTTCGGCGCGGACCTCGTCGACCGTGCCGAACGGCAGCGTCCGCTGTGTCGACAGCCCGCCGTGGAACGCCAATCGCCCGCGATATTGCGGCAACAGCGAGTAGACGTCCATCACTTCCGGCTGGAAGGGGTTGAAGCAGTTCAGCCCGATCTCGATCAACTCGTCGAACAACTCGTCGACGTCGCCGCAGGAGTGGATCATCACGAACTTGCCTGCCTCGCGAACCACGCCGTACATTTGCTTCAACACCGGGCGGATGAACTCGCGCCACAGCCGCGGGCCCATTTGCAGGCCGTGTTGCTGGCCCCAGTCGTCGCCGAAGTAGACGGCGTCGATATCGTATTTCAACGCCTCGCCGATCTGGGTCACGTTGTAGTCGGCGATCCGCGCGAACAACTCGTGTACGAAGGCCGGGTGGTCGTAGAAATCCGTCAGAAGGTTTTCCAGTCCCCGCAGCGTCCAGGCCCGTTCGTAGAGCGAGAAACCGATCTGGAAAACGCGAAACCTGTCGCCGAACTGCTCGATCTTCGTGGGAATATCGTCGAAGAAACGCCGGTCGAGCGGGTTGGGGAATTCATACCCCGACATCGACGGCTCCGGCAACACGCAGCCCTCGACGTTGCCGATGTCGCGGTCGATGCTGCGGTCCCAGACCACGCCGAAGACGTCTTGCACCCGACGGTCGCCGATGTCCGTGAAAAAGCCGATGTCGCTGCCGAGTTTCAACAGGTGGTTGCGAAGCGGGGTCTCCAGATCCTCGCAGCCATAGTGTCGGCAGAGTTTTTCGCGGGCTTCGGCGGTGAAGCCCATCGACCACGGTACGTAGGGCGGGCGGCCGCCTTGCAGGACGGTTCGGATCACGTCGCGTGGGGTCATGGCAGGTCTCGAGTAGGGTGTCGGCCGACGCCGAAACCGGGCTCCGTGCCCGGGAAACGCTCCACGTTCTGCCCAAAATCGGGCCTCGGTGGGGAAAATCGATTTGCGTCGGGCCATTTTCCTGCCACAATGGGGGCGCCGTCAAGCGGCCCATCGCGAGGCGACCGGTGTCGGCGGCGAGACTCTCGTACGTTGGGAACGCGAACTGGAAATCGAAAAGGAGAAATCGATGATCGAGCAGAAGACGACAAGTACACAAAGCCTCCACCGTGGGCTCAATGCCTGGCGACTCTTGGCGACGCTGGCGGTGATCGTGCTCTGGGCGGTGTTGGCAAGTCCCGCGGCGCGGGCTGCCGACCGGGCGATGGAGGGTGCGATCGATCCGTTCCTGGGTGAACCGAAACTCGATATCCAGCAGGTCCACACTGGCGACCGATTCCCGAACGTCGTGGTGGCGCTCGACGGCAGTGTTTTGGCGCTTTGGAACGGCGTCAAACTCCGCCGCAGCGAAGACGGTGGGAAGACCTGGGGCTCGGAGATCCTGATCGCCAAAGGGTTCATGGGCGGAGGCGCCATCGTCAACGAAACCAACGGCGACGTCCTGGCCTTCGTCGAAGAGCACCATCCGCCGGCCGCGTGGAACGTCCATCGCAGCACCGACCACGGCAAGACTTGGTCGCCGATGGAGGTTGCCGTCAAGCCCGACTGCAACGGCAACAAACCCTCAATGCACATGAACGAGCACGGCATCACGCTACGACGCGGCGAACACAAGGGCCGCCTGCTGCGTCCTTCCCGCTACTACGGCAAGCGCAACGCCCGGGAGGAATGGCCCACGCACTACACCCACGCCATCTACAGCGACGACGGCGGGAAGACTTGGAACACGAGCGACCCGTTCCCGGCCTTCGGCACGGGCGAGGCGACGTTGGCCGAGCTTTCCGACGGACGGATCTACTACAACTCGCGGCGGCACTGGGCCCCGGAAGGCGTCATCCCGTTGCGGCGTTGGACGGCGCATAGCGACGACGGCGGCGCAACCTGGAAGGGCCTCACGTTCTGCAAGGTGCTGCCCGACGGGCCGCAGAACACGAGCTATGGTTGCATGGGCGGGTTGGTTCGCCTGCCGGTAAAGGGCAAGGACATCCTGCTCTACAGCAACTGCGACAGCCCCGGCGGCCGCATCCGCGGCACGCTCTGGGGAAGCTTCGACGGCGGCAAGACGTGGCCCGTCAAACGCCTGGTCGACGAAGGCGGCTTTGCCTACTCCTCGCTCAACGCCGGACGTCCGGGCACGCCGAGCGAAGGTTCGATCTACCTTCAGTACGAAAGCGGCGGAGCGAAGGTGGCGCGGCTGAATCTCGCCTGGCTGCTTCAGGGCGAAGAGACCGGCGACGGGGAAGTGCCGGATTGGATCAAGTGACAACTGGAACTGGCTTGGGGTGCCATGCCCACGGTTGCGTGGGCATGAGGGCTTTCGAACGCATCATCATGCCCACGCAAGCGTGGGCATGGCACCCGCCGACCTAACGGCTCGGCACCTCGCCGCGAGTCTTGCCGAAGCATCCGCCGTGCGATAGACTCCAGCGTGACGGGCATCATCAGATTTGTAGGCCGCTACGGGTCGCAAGACGGCGAAGCGGCTTTGATCGAGAGAAAGGAAGAAGATGAAGAAGCTCCTGCTGATCTGTGTCGGATGGTGTTTGGCGGTCGGTTGTGCATCGGCGGCCGATCCGAAGAAGGAAGAGGCCGAGTCGCTGAAGCATCCGGATACGGCTGGCTGGGACGCGCTGTTCGCCGACGATCTCTCCAATGCGGTCAAGCCCGAGAGCGTGTGGACCGTTGAGGGCGGCGTGCTTACCGCCAGCAAGGACCAGGCGATTTGGAGTGCCAAGGACTACGATAACTTCCTCCTGGACCTGGAGTTCAAAACGGCCGACGGTACCAACAGCGGCGTGATCGTCTATTGCTCCGACACCCGCAATTGGATCCCCAACTCGGTCGAAATCCAGATCGCCGACGACTTCGCAGACAAGTGGGCCAACGCCCCGGACACTTGGCACTGCGCCGCGATCTTCGGGCATTTGGCGCCTACGAAGAGTGCGGTCAAAAAGCCCGGCGAGTGGAACCGCTTCACCGTGCGCTGCGTCGACACGCAGATCGACGTCGTGCTCAACGGCGAGCACGTGGCCTCGATGGACATGGCCAAATGGACTTCCGCCAAGAAGAACCCCGACGGCTCAGACATCCCGCCGTGGCTCAGCAAGCCGCTGGCCGAGTTGCCCACCAAGGGCAAGATCGGCCTGCAAGGCAAACACGCCGGGGCGCCGATCTGGTTCCGCAACGTGAAGATCAAGGAGTTGCCGTAGCGGTATCCCCATGTACCGTTTAGCAGCCGCCGGCACGGCGGCTTGGGGAAGAACGCACTGCGCGTTATCAAGCCGCCGTACCGGCGGCTGCTAAACAGACGATTGTCCGCATCACGCGCGGCGCCCCGAAGCTTGGCTACTCCGGCCGCACGATCCATCGCCGAGGCTTGCCCGGTGATAGCCGCACGGCGAGCCCTTCGGCGAGCGATTTGCCCGAGAGAGTCCGCGCCGTGCCCGTGTCGACGTTCTCGACCCGGTACCGATGCGCCTCGTCCGGCTCGACCGTAAACCACTCCGGCACGGCGTTCATCCGTGGCCAATCCTGCTTGAAACCCAGGTAGAGTCGATGCCGGGGCACGTCGAACTGCACGCGCCCTTCGTACGCCTTCTCGGATTGCATCCAGACGCAAATCCCCTCGCCAACCGGTGCCGCCCCGAGCTGCAATCCCTGCTGCCACGGCCGGGCGATCGTGTTGCGAGTGTGCAGCATCGTGTGGATCAGCACGGTGCGGACCGTGTTGGCTTCCAGCTTGTGGGTTTCCCAAAGCCTCTCGCGATTGGCGTGATCGACCAGCACGGTGGCGATTTCGCGATCCGCCCAGATAAACGTCTCCGCCGTGGGAATCCGGCGGGTCAGATAGAGTCCGCCCTCGACCGAGTCGGCGATGTTGTCGCGCGAGCCGTGATCCCAGTTGAAGTTCAGGTAGCGCGGTTTCAGCAGTGCGGTCATCGGCCGGCGGATTGCCTCGCGATAGCGCTGTGTACCCAGGGCCAGGTCGTAATCCAGGAAACCGACGAAGTCGTATCCCCAGCCGTCGCCAATGGTCGCGTTGTCGTGGGGCCCGGGCGTGGCGTGTAGGTCGCGAACGATGACCCCGTCGGAATTGGTGCCACGGCGGAGGATCTCGCCGAACATGTACTGCAAGTGAGGCCGATACTGCTCGCACTTCTCGGGAGCCGCCGTTCGATCGACGGCGAACAACAGCCCCAGCCCGCCGACGATCTCGCAGCCGTGATCGGAAAGCCGCGTGGGCACGAACTTGCCCCGCAACAGGTAGTAGTCGGCCAGCCGATGGGCCCAATCGAGATACTCCCGATCGCCGGTCATGCAATACAGCCTCGGCAACACTTGCAGCAGCTCGCCGTTGACCTCGATGTTCGTCGAGGGGATCTTGCCGTAGGGCGTGTCGACCGGGGCGTGTTTGAACAGGTCGTCGGCCAGTTCGCACAGCCGGCCGAACCACGGGGCGTCGCGGCCGGTGATCTCGACGATCGGTACCAGGCCGTCCTTGGCGTATTCGGTCGCCCCGAAGATCATACGGTCGGCCGACACCACGATCTTGCGACCTTGGTCCATGTCGTACGGAACGGGCAGCCGATCGACGTGATTGCAGAGCCGCTGCTCGGCCGCAAGCGCGTCGACCATCACGGTGTCGAGCACCTTCTTGTCCGTATAGAAAGCCGCCCAGACGTAGAACGGATAGCAATCGGCCGCCGTGTCCTGATAGTTCCACTGCGGCCCGGTGGGGCGAAACAGCCCCGAGTGCTCGTCATGGACCGCCAGGCAGCGCTCGTGCAGCCAGCGCTGCACCTTGTCCAACGCCACGCCGGCGTATCGGGCGGAGCGGCGTGCGCGTTGCCAGTCGGGCTCGGAAGGCGCGGGGGCCCAGAGCTGCCGCGTGTGGTCGTTCAACTCGAACACGTCGGCCGCCTCTCCGACGGCTCCGTCGCCACCCGTTTCGCCCCGATCCGCCGCGTTCGTCTCCTCACCCGCAAAGCAACCCACGTGACCGTCGGCCGTAGACATATAGAGCCGGCCACCGGCAGCGGCCATGCCGTCGAAGGTCGGCGCGGCGTCGAGCGAGTACTCGGCCAGCTTCTTGCCGTCGGCGGCAGAAACGGCCCACAAGCGGCCGCCACGCTGGCCGTCGAATGCCGCCCAGGGAGCGTCCGAATCGACGACGTCGGGCGTGCCGGCGATCCACAACGTCGGCCCGGCGACGGTCATCGCTTGCACGCGAATCGGCACCTTCACCGACCACAGCTTCGCGTGATTCGGCCGCCGGGCGGCAAACAGCGTGTAGCCGTCGGCGCCCGGGGTGAAGATCGCCCGGGCGTGCCTCGCCGTGGCGGCGAACGGCTTGATCCCGTAGGCCGTTTCCGCATCGAAGACCAGCAGCTTGCTTTGCGACTTGCCGTCGACGGTCCAATAGGTTTGGTTGAACCAGTCGTCGTCGAGCATCCCCGCACCGGACATCAGGTGCTTGCCCACGGCCGGATAGGCCCCGCGCTTCGGTTTCGCGTTCGGATCGGCCGCACTGCCGAAGTCCAAGGTGGCCGGGTCGATCTTCACGTGACGCATGTAAACGGCCGACGCGTCGGCAAGCAGGATATCCGGCAAAGCGCCGAGTGCATCCGGCGGCATGTCGTAGGGCAGCCGGCAGTCGACCATGTCGCCCGTCTCGGGATCGGGACTGAAGATCCGCTGCTGCCGCAGAACGTTGCCGGTGCTGGGATCGAGCGCGTAGATGTAGATCCCGCCGTCGAGGAACGACGACCGGCCGGCGGCCACGAGAGCCACGTCGTCGCGGATCAGCACGCTGCCGTGCACCGGCCAGGGCGATTCGAGTTGTTCGTGGCTCATCATCCGCAGATCGTCCGGCGCCGCACGCCTCCGCCAAACGAGTTGACCGTCGGCCATTCGCAGGCAATAGACCCAGCCGTCGGCCGATCCGAACAGGGCCAAGCCTCGATAGACGGTGGGCGGCGTGTCGACGCGTCCGCCGGCGGTGAAGGTCCAGAGCGGTTTGCCGTCGTCGTCGGCGAGTGCCTGCACGGCATGTATCTCCGGCAAAGCGACCAGCACCTTCCCTTCGGCAATCACCGGACTACTCGGCCGGCCGTCAAGCGGCGCTTTCCACACCTCGCGCAATCCCTCACACACCTCCGTCGCCGCACACCCGCTTCGTGCCCCGTCGTGGCGATACGTCGGCCAATCTTGGGGATCTGTGGTTTGCGATTGATCGTCTATGATTTGCCCGAAGGCCGAGCCTTCCACAAAGTCAGGAACCTCCCGTCCCTCATCCCTCGCCCCTCGCCCCTCGCCCCTCTCTGCCGCCAACGCCCAAAACCCGTTCAGCTTGGCCGTGATATAGCAGATGCACGGGTGCGGCGGGGCGTAGAGCAGCCCGTTGCAGGGCAACACGCCGTGGCGGCAGGTGCCGCGGACCCAGTGGTGCCGCAGGTTCTCTTCGGACTGAACGTTGATGAACTCGGTGCCGCGGCGGCCGGTGATAAAGTACTGCGTGGTGGCCTTGTTGCGATAACAGCGATGGTGGTGCCCTTGATCGAGGGCCCGCTGCGTGTCGATGGTCCGCTCGACCTCGCCGGTGCGCGGGTTCAGGCCGAGCATGCGGAACTCTTCGCCGTCGTGGACCCACGCCAGACCGTCGATCAAGAAGATGTCGCCCGGGTTGTAGTGCCCCCAAACGCCACACGGCCGGCTCCACAACGTCTCACCCTTCTCTGCCGAGAAGCCCAGCAAGATCGAACGGCCGGGCGCGTTCCAGGGCTGGCTCTTGGTGCCGGAGTCGGGCTCGGTCATCAGCACCACGCCGTCGTGATAGACCAGGCTGCAGAGGTTGCCGAAGTAATAGCTGCCGTAGGTCACGGCCTTCTTTCGCGGCGGGCGCTGGCGACGCCACACGCGCTTGCCCGTCGCCAGATCCAGACCAACCACGGCGTCGTCCTCGATCAGAAACACCCGCTCCCCGCCGAGCACCATGTTCAGGTGCGTCACGCGTTCGATGGCGTCGGCCTTGGAGACGGCGCCGTTGAAGCCACCCGTCTTCCAGAGGACTTTGCCCGAGTCGGCGTCGATCGCCACGACGGACTTCTTCGCCGGCGGCTTCTCCGCTACGCGGCCGGGGCCTTGGGCGTCGTCGTTGACCACCAAGACCAGCGTCCCTTCGTGGTAAAGCACCTCGTCGGTAAACCGTGTCTGCGGGTAGGTTCTGAGCGTCTCTCCCGTCACCGCATCGAGTGCCGAAAGCGGGGCGTTGAATCCGAGCGTCACGAACACACGGCCGTCGATCGCCACCAACCGCCGGGCGATGTGCGTGGGGTGATTCCAGCGGCCGTGTCCGTAGGAATGGTCGCTCCACTGGCTCCAGCCCCACTCGGCGATCGGTCGCCGCCAGAGCAGCGTGCCATTGAACGCATCCCGGGCGATCAGGGCCCAGCGGTCGGGCATGCCGTCGATGCCGGCCGCCGCCTCGTTGACGATCGCAAACAGCCGGCCGCCCGTCGACACCACCGCACTGACGCTGGGCGTCGCTTCGTGGTGACGCTGCCACCGCGGCTCGGCCACCCACTGGGCATGCCGCGGCGGTCCCACGGCCCGATCGTCGGCCACCGCGTTGCCGTCGGGGCCGTGCAGCCAATGGTTCCATTCGTCGAGATCGTCCGGCCACGGCTTGACCGTTTTGGTCCACGTGCCGTCCTGGCCCAAATACGCCACCCCACCCGGGCAGAGCACCCGATTCACTTCCGCCGTCGGCACGTCGCCGAGATCTTCGGCCACCACGAGGTTGACCAGATTGTCCACGTACGGCAATCGGCGTCCGTCGAACCGCTCGATCGACACCGGCCCGTAGAGCCCCAGCGACGCCACGTTCGCCCGAGCCTTCGCCACGTTCTTGGCGTCGGTATCCAAGCCCTGCACAACGTAGTTCTCCGCCGTCCGCAGTGCGGCCGTCAGCCGCCCGTCGCCACAGCCGACGTGGACTATCAGGCCCCCCTCGAAGCCCGCCGCGTCGATAACCTCTTGGGCATCCTCTGCCACGGCCGAGGAAACACCGGCGGCCAACGCGGCGACGAGCAGCCATATCAGGGAAGACTTCATGCTTTGTCCTTCGCTTCGTGTTGCGGGGGTGGTCTTCATTTCGGTAGGAGGCGATCTCGTCACAGGATAGCAGGACCGACCGCATGGAGGCAACCGTATAGTAGTCATCTTGCTCCGCAAGATGTCACCTCATCTTGTCATCTTGCCGCCGCAAGACGACTACTACCTGCCCACGATTGATTCTCTCGCCGGTTCGAGCTACGCTGGAGTCTCTTTCCAGCGTCCGCGAACAGCCAGGATACGACGATGAAGATCACACGACCGGTAGCGTTTGTCTGCTGTGTGACATTAACTTGCATGACGGCGCGAGGTGACTGGCCGATGTGGCGGGCCGACGCCGGCAGAACGAGTTACACGGCCGAGGAGCTCCCGGACTCACTAGAGTTGTCGTGGCGCGAGCAGCGCTTCCACGCGCCCCGTCCGGCATGGCCGAATCGGCCGCGGCTGGCGTTCGATCGGACCGATCAGCCGGTGGCCGCCGCGGGGCGGCTCTTCTTGGGCAGTTCGGCCGACGACAAGGTTACCGCCCTGGATCTTCGGACCAACAAGACCTTGTGGACGTTTTTCACCGAAGGCCCGGTCCGTTTCGCCCCGGCGGTCTGCGGCGATCGGCTGTTGGTGGCCAGCGACGATGGGCATCTCTACTGCCTGAGCACGGACGCGGGCCAATTGTTATGGAAGCTGCGCGGCGGCCCGCGCGATCGGCGGCTGTTGGGCAACGGCCGGATGATCTCGCGATGGCCCGCCCGGGGTGGACCGGTCGTGGTCGACGGCGTGGTCTACTTCGCCGCGGGGATTTGGCCCAGCGAAGGGATCTACGTATATGCCGTCGACGTTGCCAGCGGGAAGGTGCTTTGGTGCAACGACGACTCCGGCACGATCGAGATGCCCAAGCCGCGTGGCGGAACGGCCCATAGCGGAATCGCCGCACAGGGCCATCTGGCCGTCGGCGGCGACACGCTCATCGTGCCCACGGGGCGCGGTGCGCCGGCCGCGTTTGACCGCCGGACGGGAAAGCTGCTCTACTTCCGCCACGCCGAGAACAAGGCCAACGGCGGCAGTGACCTGGCGGTGATCGGCCCGTTCTGTGTCTTCCGTAACAACTATCCGTCGGTCGGTCAGCGGCTGGCGGCCCTTGCCGATGGAGTAGGCGTTGGCGGGCTCTCAGGCACGCTGGTGGCTGCCGATCCGACGCGGATCTTCTACGTCGATCGAGGGCAGCGGATTATCGGGCGTTATCGCTCGGGCGGCACGACGACCGCCGTCGACGCCCGCGGCAATGAGGTTCAGCGCCCGACGCCCGGGGAAGAGTGCCTGCGAGTCGACGCCGCTCACACGGTCGATGCCTCGCTGGCGGTGGCCGGCGGGCGGATCATCGCCGGGGGCGACGGGCAAGTGTCGATGATCGACATTGCCTCAAAGGAGACTCTCTTCACGGCCGAACTCGACGGTGAACCCTACGGGCTGGCGATCGACCAGGGGCGGCTGATCGTGAGCACCGATACCGGCTGGATTTACTGCTTCGCCGCGGCGTCGGATCGGCCGATGGTGTCGTGGGGCCACAAGAAGAAGATCGATCCGGCCGCGGCCGACTCGCCGTTTGCGCTGGCGGCGGAGGAGATCGTCCAAACCACGAGCGTTCGCCGGGGTTTCTGCCTCGATCTCGGCTGCGGCGACGGCCGATTGGCGATCGAGTTGGCAAGGCGCACCGAGTTGCAGATTCTGGCGGTCGACGCGGACCCCGGGATGGTCGAAGCCGCCCGAAAGCGGCTCGATCGGGCGGGGCTCTACGGGGTGCGCGTCGCGGTGCATCTGGCCAACACGGCCGATGCGCCCTACGCCGACCGTTGTGCCGATCTCGTGGTCAGCGGCCGGTCGGTGACCGAAGGGCCGGAGACCATCGACCCGCAAGTTGTCCAGCAGATGATGAGCCCCTATCTCGGCCATGCCTGTTTGGGCAAGCCGGGAGCGATGGAAGCACGCCAACGAGGTCCATTGTCCGGCGCCGGCAACTGGACGCACTTCTATACCGACGCCGGCAATCGCTTCTGTGCCGACGACACCGCGCTGCACGGCCCGCTCGAGGCCCTTTGGTATCGCGACACCGATTGGCCGATGCCCTCGCGCCACGCCATGGACCCCGCCTCGTTGGTCTACGACGGCCGCTTCATCATGATCGGCGTGGACGGGTTGCGCGTGCTCAACGCCTACAACGGCCGCACGATCTGGCAACACCGCATGGAAGGACTGTTGGACGGCTACAGCACAGGCTACAACAAACGGCGCCGCTCGATCGGCGGCAACGCCTGCGTCGGCGACGACCGGGTCTATGTACGTTACGCCAATCGTTGCCTCTGTCTGGACGTGGCCGACGGACGCGAACTCGGCACGTGGTCCGCGCCGGAGCCGGGCTGGTGGGGATACCTGGCCTACAGCGACGGGCTGCTGGTTGGGTCGCTGGCCGAAGCGGATCATCGCGTCGAGGGCTTTTCCGACGAACCGATGCTCAGCCGGCTCTATACCGAGTCGAAGCGGCTGTTTGCGATGGACGCCCAGACCGGCAAGGTGATCTGGCAATACAAACCGTACGACGCCGTACACAACAACGCGATTGCCGTCGGCGCCGGACGCGTCTATCTGATCGACCGCCCGTTGGCCAAGCAGGACGACGTGCGGTTCGACCCGGGCGGCGCCCTTGAAGCCCGTGCGCGACGCGAAGCCGAGGCCAAAGGCACACGATGGCAAGACGAATACGCCCGGCTCACCGTCCAGCCGCCCGGCCGATTGTTCGCCTTGGATTTGCGTACCGGCAAGACCCTATGGGAAGTCGATGAGGTGACCGGCTCCCTCTTGGCGTTGAGCGCCGAGCACAACGCCCTGGTCGTCGGCAACGAAGCTTCTACCGGGCTGATTGCCGATCGGGCCGGACCTCTAACCGTCTATCGGCCGGCCGACGGCGAGAAGCTCTGGGAAACCGGCGCCGGCTCGCGGCGTCCGATCCTCAACGGCCGCCAAATCGTCTTCGAGGGCCGCACCTACGACCTGCTCACCGGCGAGTCCTCGTCGTACGAACTGCGCAAGTCGTTCACCTGCGGCCCGATGATCGCCTCGACGAACTTGCTGGTCTTCCGCTCCGCCACGTTGGGCTACTACGACTTCAGCGGCAACCGCAAGGTAGAGAACTACGGTGGCATCCGACCCGGCTGCTGGGTCGACGCCGTGCCGGCCGGCGGGCTGGTGCTGCTCTCCGACGGGGCCGCACAGTGCGGGTGCAGCTATCTCAACCAGGCCACGATCGCCCTGCAACCGCGGGCGGCAAAATGACCGGGTGCCATGCCCACGCTTGTGCGGGCATGCGGAAAAGTCGTGCCAACATGCCCACGCAAGCGTGGGCATGCCACCCCGAAACCTAAGACCACAGAACACGGATGCCGAACGCTGTTGGCACTCGACCACGGCCTATGATAGAATATGCACACTATCGTTGTCCCCACGAAGACCCCCACCTGAAATACCGCCCGCCTCATAAAGGAGATTCCCCCATGCGTCATCCCAACCGTCGTCAGATGCTCAAGACCTCGGCAGCCGTTGGTGCCGGTTTCTGGCTTGGCACGGCCCCGAAGGTACGTGCGGTCTCGCCGAACGAGAAGCTGAACGTGGCCTGTATCGGCGTGGGCGGACGCGGCGGGGCGAACGTGGGCGGCGTGTCGGGCGAAAATATCGTGGCCGTTTGCGACGTCGACGAAAAACGGGCCGGCGGCAACTTCGTCCGCTTCACCAAGGCCAAGAAGTATGCCGACTTCCGCAAGATGCTCGACGAAATGGACAAGTCGATCGACGCGGTCACCGTCAGCACGCCCGACCATACCCACTTCCATCCGGCCAGCAAAGCGATGCTGATGGGCAAGCACTGCTATTGCGAAAAGCCGCTGGCCCACAATGCCTGGGAAGCCCGCGAGCTGACCAAGATCGCCAAGAAGATGGACGTGGCCACGCAGCTCGGCAATCAGCGCCACGCCCACGACGGCATGCGGCGTACGGTCGAGGCGGTTCAAGCGGGCGTGATCGGGCCGATCAAGGAGGTCTATTGCTTCATCGGCGGCAGCCGCGGCATGCCGGCGATGCCCACCGAGTTCCCGGCGGTGCCGGCACACTTGGACTGGGACCTCTGGCTCGGCCCGGCGAAGGACCGTCCTTACAGTCCGTCCTACTGCCCTTACAACTGGCGGTTCTGGTGGGACTTCGGCACCGCCGAGACGGGCAACTGGGGTTGCCATATCCTCGACATCCCGTTTTGGGCACTGAAGCTGAAGTACCCCAATCGGGTCGATTTGGACGTGGTGCCCAAGCCCGAGGAGATCGATCCGCAGCGGACGCCCAAGAGTATGAAGACCCGGCTGGAATTCCCGGCCGAAGAGGGACATGAAGCGTTGGTCCTGCACTGGTGGCACACCACCTCGACCAAAGAGGTTTTCGACAAGCACGGCGCCGCCACCGGCGGCAACACGCTCTTCGTCGGCTCCAAGGGCACCATCACGGCCGGCTTCGGCGGATACACGGCCAAGATGTTCGACGGCTCCGAACCGGCGAAGCCCGCCGAGACGATCCCCAAGTCGCCCGGCTTCCACGCCGAGTGGATCAACGCCTGCAAGGGCGGCCCGCGGGCGACGTGCGATTTCGTCGACTACAGCGGCCCCTTGGGCGAAGCCGTGATCCTGGCCAACGCCGCCTTCCGCGCCGGCGGCGGCTTCGACTGGGACGCCGAACAGTTCAAGGCCTCGGGCAACCCGAAGGCCGACGATTACATCTTCCCGGACTATCGTGAGGGGTGGAAGGTGTAGCGGTTGCGCACTCCTGCTCCCGGGCGAAGCCCAACCCGGGGAAGCTCTCGCCGGGCATCGAGAATTCGTCGCGCAGCGGGCGCTGCTGGAGGCGTCGCGGCAAGTTGCTCATTGATCCACGATTGAGGAATGAGCTTCTCGCCGTTCCACCAACGCTGCACTATCGCATCTTGATACCACTCGACATCTAAGTCGGCGTGATCGGTGATGATGACTTGAAGACTCGGAGACCGTGACTCCACGGCATCGGGGGAGTTCCGCGGACACCACACGTAACTATTGGCCGTTGTGGTGGGTCCCGGTAGATTCGCAGCATGGCTCGATCAGCAAGAGTGGTTGTTCCAGGCATGCCCCATCATGTGAGCCAGCGGGGGAATCGTCGGCAGGAGCCGTTCTTCCGTGACGACGACTACCAGGCCTACCCGGACCTGATGGCCGAGTCTTGCGGCCAACATAAGGTCGAGGTGTGGGGTTATTGCCTCATGCCCAACCACGTCCATTTGATCGTGGTTCCCAAGTCGGAAGACGGTCTGCGATGGGCAATCGGCAAGGCCCATCGACGTTACACGCGACGGGTCGATTATCGCGAGAAATGGCGGGGACATCTTTGGCAGGGCCGCTTTGCGTCGTTCGTGCTCGACGAGCCCTATCTATTGGCCGCCGCTCGCTGTGTCGAACTCAACCCGGCTCGCGCGAAGCTCGTGACCGCGCCGAGCGTGTCCGCCTCGGCCAATTCCTTCTGGTGCTCCCGAGTCAGGTCCTCGACCATCCCCTTGATCCTCTCGTGCAGTCGGCAATCCGTTGCCCAACATCGCTATTCTCACAGGTCCATTCCCCCATCAACAAGCCCCCACGTCCCTTCCTGCACAATCCCCTGCCAAACGCAAAGTGCGGAATGCACCCCAAATCGAAAATCGATTACTGCACCCGACTCGGGTTGCGGATTCACCAGTGCTAACCTAGAATAGAGGACTTCATTCCCCGATAGCTCAGTTGGTAGAGCAAGCGGCTGTTAACCGCTTTGTCCGAGGTTCGAGTCCTCGTCGGGGAGCCTTTCATTTGGCCACGAACTTTCGTGGCCCATAGGTTTACGCCAAAC
>CAYYNP010000204.1:0-18474 GCA_964472545.1 uncultured Planctomycetaceae bacterium
ATCAAGAAAGCCGAGTCGATTAAGTCGACAAGCCCTGAATGCGGTCACTACGAACAGCTCTTGACGGGTTGGGCGAATGTTTACACTGACGGGACATTGTTCCAGGCTATGCGCAACGCCGCCTTCGGCCGCATTGCGTTTTCTGGCGGGAGACCCCTCATGCATCGATTTGCCATCGTCTGTTTTCTCCTCTCGATGTCCCTCCCGGCCCCCGCCGCCGTGCTCTGTCCTCGGGTGACCAGCCAGCACAACGCCGACGTCACCGACCTGACGCGGTTCCGGCAGTATCACCGCTGGAAAGACAAGGCCGACGGCGAGTTGGCCGTGGCCGTGTGGCAGTATCTCTGCTCGAAGGAGACCGGCCTGTTCCACATGAACACGGTCAACGACGGCCCCGACCCCTTTGGCGAATACTCGACCGTTCGCGACCCGATCAAGCTGATGAACGTCTACAACGTCGGCTATTGCGGCATCTTCGGGCCCACGCTCGACGGCGTCTTCCAGGGCATCGGCTTCAGCGGCGGCCGGGCGTTCGGTGTCTCCGGCTGGAACCACTGCACAACCGAGGTCTTCTACGACGGCGGCTGGCACTATCTGGACCTCGACGTCCGCGGGGCGCTGCTCAAATCCGACGGAACGGTCGCTAGTCTGGCTGAAGCCCAGACCCAACGCGACTTGTGGGTCGATCCCCAGCGCCGCCTCGAACCGTTCTTTCCCAAGGACCACAACAAGGCCCGGGTGTTCGAAATCTACCGCGACAGCCACATCGACTACTATTATCGCTGGTTCCAAATGGGCCACGCGATGGACTTCCGGCTGCGCCAGGGTGAAACACTCACCCGATGGTGGCGGCCGCAAGGCGGACGGTGGCATCATCGCGACGAATACAACCGCGGTTTCGTCCGCGATCTGCTGGCGCGCGAGCCGATCGGTTACAAGTCGAACCATCCGGACTTCTCCGTCTGGACGCAAGGCAACGGGCTGTGGCACTATGAGCCGAATCTGACGGACGCCAGCAGCGATTGCGAGGACGGTGTGTACAGCAGCGAGAACCTCGCGCCCGGCGACGGCGGGTTGAGGTTGACGGCGGCCGGCCCGGGCGAGGCGGTCTTCGAGGTCTTCACCCCCTGGATCATCGTGCCGAAGGTCAACACGCCCGAAGACCCCGACGACGACAGCGAGGCGTCCGTGCTTTCGCTTGATGCGGCCTTGCCCGTCGCCGTACTTATCTCCCGAGATCACGGGAAGACTTGGGAAACCGCGGCGAAATTGGCCGCCGGGCGCGGCGCGCTCGATCTGACACGCTGGGTCAAGGGCACGTACGGGTTCCTGCTGAAGCTCCGCACAACCGGCGGCGCAGACGCTCTGGCCATGCGCGCGATGGCCGTCCGCACGTGGGTCCAGGTCGCCCCGATCAGCCTCCCGCGGCTGGCCGCAGGCGAGAATCGCTGCCGCTACGACGTCGGCGATCGCTACGGCCGGCCGACGATGCCGATGTTCGTACTTCCAAACGTCGCCGATCCGGACGATCTTCGGCGCCACGTGCTGGAAATGCCCGCGGACTACGATCTGAACCGCAAAACGGCCCGCATCCGCGGCGACGTGATCCTCAAGCTCGAAGCCCCGCCGGGAACAGCGATCGACTGGTTCACCGCCGGTGCGTGCTTCACCACGCATCAAAACAAGGGAGCCGCGAACACCGACAACCGCATCGCCTACGCCGTCGATCGGCCGGACGATTTCCGCGAAGTCTACCGGGCCGACGTGCCGGCGTGGGTCAATCACTGGCGATATCAGTGGGACGAGGACGTACGGCTTGCCCAGCCGGCAGAGGTTGCCTATGTGCGTTATACGGGCAAGCCGGCGGTCAACGTGTTGCGGGCGACCGTGCACCTAAGGCCCGAGCAAACGCCGCAGAAGGCCGTCCGCATCACCCACGGCTACCGTCTCGACGGCCGGCTGATCGAACGCTGTGTCGAAATGCGGCAGCCGGGCGAGTATACTATGGACGTGGACGGGCGGCCGCAGAACGTCTTCGTGCGGATGGCCGTGCCGTCGAATCGGCGATGAAGCGAAGTAGTCCTTTTTCTTGCGAGGATCAAGTCATGGATCGGCTCGTCTCCGTTGGGTGTCGCGTTCGGCCGCAGGCCTTTTCTGCTCGTGCCGCAGGCTTGGCCGTGACTGTGCTTGTAGCGTCTCTTGTGCCGGCGATCTGCCGGGGCGAACTCGTCGGGCATTGGAAGCTCGACGAAAACGGCCCCGAAACGACGGTCGCCGACTCGTCGTCCAGCGCGTATCACGGCGTCTTCAGTGCCGCAACGGCGGAGCATTCCGTCGCCGGCAACGTGGATCGGGCGCTGCGTTTCCCGGCGGCCGGCTCGATCGCCTTGGATCGCCACGCCGCAGCGCTGGGCAAGCTGGCCGATTTCACCGTCTCGATGTGGATCCAATACGACGGCGGTGGCAGCCGCATCCTGTTCGCGTTCTCCGACGGAACGTTGTCGCATCGCGTTCAAGTCGAAGTCCACAGCGGTGCCCTCGGCTTCGGATGGCAGGATGGCGGCGGATGGCAGAACTTCATGACGGCACCGCTGGCCTGGGAGCCGGGCCGGTGGTATCACGTCGTCTTCGTCAACGACACCAAGGCCGGCAAGTCGATCCTCCGCTCGAACGACCTCGTTTCCAAAACCGATCCCAATACGCTCTCGCCGGCGGGGCTAAGATCACCGGTCAAACGCGTCGAGATCGGTTCGCTTTGTGGCCAGTATCCGTACAGCGGCCGGATCGATGACGTACGGTTGTTCGACGTGCCGCTGCCGCTTGGCGACCAGATTGCCCTCTATGAATCGCACGCAACCCAGCCGGCCGATCCGCAGTGGACGGCTACCAAGACGGCGATGATCGAGAAGCAGCGCCGCGCGGCCATGGCGCGGCGCGCCCGTCAACTCTTCGAGACCGAAGAGGCGCCGCATCTGAACCAGCGCGAGCTAAGCCAGAAGACCGAATGGCTCTTCCAAGCCGAAGACGACGACCTGCTCACGCGAACCGAGAAGGAAATCGCCTGGACCCGCCAGATGATCGACCGGCTGCGGCAGCGGGCCGATGCACCTGACGTCTCCGATGCACTGGTCAGGCTCGATCGCATCGCCAAGCGGACCTCCTCTCTGATCGAAGGGTGGCTGGGGCAAAGCGCAGCGGTGCCCCAGGGAACCCCGCAACCCGGGGCTTCGCTGCGCTCGGCCGCCAGCCACCCCGACGTCGCCTCTAAGCAGCTTGACCCTTCCGAAATACGCCGTCTCTACTTCGACGTCCGCACGCTGAAACGCGACGTGATGCTGCAATTCCCCGAGATCGATTTCTCGGCGATCATCTGCGTCGACGCCCCCTATCCCTATCGCAGCCTCGACACGCACGGCACGTTCCAGCAAACCGAATGGGTCCACGAGAGCCGCTTCCGCAGTGAGATGTGCGCCTCGCACGGAGCGAAGCTGCTGGTGCTGGAAGATTTCCGCACGACGGCGTCACCTCGCAGATTGGCCCCACCCGACGATTTCGGCAGGCAGGGCGCCATGTTCAACTTCGATCTCTCCTTCGACGCCCGCCGGACCGTCTTCTGCATGAAGCCCGAGGACGAAAAGGCCTATCACCTCTACGAGATCTCGCTCGACGGCGGCGGCTTCCGGCAGATCACTTCCGGCGGCTACAGCGACATCGATCCGATCTATCTGCCCGACGATCGCTACCTGTTCCTTTCCACCCGGGCCGAGGTCTACGCCCAATGCGGGATGTGGGCACGCAGCTACATTCAGACCCGTTGCGACGCCGACGGATCGAACGTCCACATCCTCACTCCCGGCACCGAACCGGAGTATTCGCCTTCGTTGTTGGACGACGGCCGCGTGCTCTCGACCCGCTGGGAGTACGTCGACAAGTCTCCCATGCACATCCAATCGCTCTGGACGATGCGCCCCGACGGCACCGGAGCCGCCACGTTCTGGGGAAACCAGAGCGAGTACCCCGACCACCTCGGCGAAGCGCGGCAGATCCCCGGCACGACCAAGGTGATGTTCAACGGCTTCGGCCATCACGACGTGTGGGTGGGGTGCATCGGCATTGTGGACCCGAAGCAGGGCCTGAACTTCCCCGACGGCATCTGGAAAGTGACCCAAGAGATGCACTGGCCGGAGGTCGGCAACGGCCCGATCCCCACGCCCGTGCTCACCGAGCAGTATCACACGTCGGGCAACTACGCGGCCTACAAGACGCCGTATCCGTTGAGCGAGGAGTTGTTTCTCGTTTCCGCCCGCACCGGCGGCATCTGGGTCGGCGGGATGCGTTCCGGGCACGATCCGACGATCGGCAAGTTCAAGCTCTACCTGATGGACATCTACGGCAATCGCGAGTTGCTCTATCAGGGCGAGAACAACGTGCTCTACGCCCGGCCGGTCCGCCCGCGGCAGCGCCCGCCGCTGCTGCCCGAAGTGGCCGACATGCCGGGCTCGGAATCGGACAACCCGACGATCCGCCCCGGCGTGTTTGCCTCGAACAACATCTTCGAGGGCGCTCCGCCGGAAATCCGCCGCCACGGAAAGCACGTGCGGGTCGTTGAAAGCATGCCGAAGAACTACTCGGTGGGCATCGTCCACTCCGGCGGCAAGCCGTTCGGCAGCGAAGGACCCGATACGGCTTGGGGCATCTGGGGCGAAAAATTCCTCGAAGGCAAGACGCCCACGCCGACGACCGACCTCTCGTGGGGCGACGCCTCGGTGGTGCAAGGCCCCGTGACCAGCGTGACCGGCCCGTTGAGCGTCAAACAGATCCACGGCCTCGTGCCGATCCACGAGGACGGCTCGATCCGCTTCGAGGCCCCGCCCTGCCGGATGCTCTATTTCCAGGTGCTCGACGAACAGTATCGGGCCGTCCACACGATGCGCTCCTGGGTGTCGGTCCGTCCCGGCGAATACCGCGGCTGCGTGGGCTGTCACGAAGCCCGCAACACGAGCCCCGTGCTCACGCCGGCCGCCACGCGGATGACCCCCGACACGATGCAACCGCCGCCTTGGGGCGTGCGTTCCCTGTCGTACGTCGAGGATATCCAACCGATCTTCGATCGTGCCTGCGGCCAGTGTCATCAGGGCAACGGCCCGGCGGTGGCGCGTCTCGACTTGACCCTGCGGCCCGACACTTCGCCGAGGCGATCCGGTATGGGCGGCGTGCAGCGCTGGGGCGGCGTCTTTCCCGAGCCGTACCTGACGCTCACGCTCGGCAAGAACCACCATCATCTGAACGGCACCCCGGGCATCTCCGCGGCAAACACCTACGTCGGCCTGCCCAGCACGATGCACGTCCCCTACGACACCCTGCCGCCGCTGACCTATCTCTCGCCCAAGAGCCGTCTGATCGCCGAGGTGACGGACAAGACGCGTTGCGGCAAGAACATCTCTCCGGACGAACATCGCATGCTAGTCGCCTGGGTCGACCTCTGGGCCATGTACCGCAGCGACGAAGAGGTCCGCCAGATCGAAGACGCCCCCGCCGACTGGTTCCCGCTCTGGTCCCATCCGCCCCGGACCAAGTCGGCCCCGCGGGTGCGGACGGAGTATGCGCAGGATGAGTATACGTGTTCGGGGGATCGAGAGTGAACGCCAGGGGTCAGCAGCCCGTTGAGAAAATGTGTGCCACTGCTTCGCAGAAGCAACCGTATAGTAGTCATCTTGCTCCGCAAGATGTCAGCATGGCAGGAATCTCGCCCAGCAAGATGTCGGCATGGCAGGAATCTTGCTCCGCAAGATGTCAGCATGGCTGGAATCTCGCTCAGCAAGATGTCGGCATGGCAGGAATCTTGCTTGGCAAGATGGCGATTCGCTCCATTGACATCTTGCGGAGCAAGATGACTACTATGCCGATCGCCGGCCTCTCCTTGGCATCGCTCCCGAGGCCCATCCTCCCGCCAAGACACTACTTCACGTGATACACGTCCCCATCCACCCGCAGCATCAACTCCTCGCCGGCCTTCTGCCGGGAGAGTAGCTTGGCGTCTTCGGCCGAGGCTTTGCCGATCATCTCGAAGTAGGCTTCGCTGAAGCGGGTGATGACCTTGGCCTTGGCGGCCAGGTCGGCCTCGTCGCCTTTGGCTACGTCGAGCGAGTACCAGACCCTGCCACGCTTGTAGAGGACCTTCGCGCCGACGACTTGCACGGCCTCGACCACTTCGTCGGCGTCTTTGTCGACGTTGCGCAGACGAACGGCCCCAGGGGCGTAGGCGCCGGCTTGGGCGGCCGGTTCGGCGGGCGGGGCCAACTCGGCCAGCTTGCCGGCGAGGAGCTGCTTCTTCAACTCACGGGAAGAGAACGCCGCCCGGCCGTCGGCTTCCTCCAGGCGGTCGAGCAGCCCGGAGGCACGTCGGGCGAGCGGAGCGGCGCCCTCGGCCGAGCCGGCCAAGTCGCCCACGGGGGCGTCTTCGTCGGCCAGGAACGAGGTGTACGGCGTGAGGATGCCATGCTTGGTCGACAGCGCGACGAGTTCCTTGATCAGTTCGTCGTTCTTGCCGCTTAAGTCCATCTGGTCGATGATCTCACCGATCCGCCGCATGGCCCAGAGCTTCTCGACGAAGGCGTACGACTGATCGCTGCTCCTCTCGACCAGTTCGACCGGGAAGGCGAACTTCTGCACCTCGTCGCCCACGGTGCCGGCGATCCGCACCTTCGCCAGCCCCGACTTCTTGTAGCGGCCGACAACCACCAACTGCTCGCCCTCGAACAGATCGGTGACCTGCTTGGGGTACATCCGCTGGATCGGGTTACCCTCCTCGACCTTCGCCTCGTCGAACTCGAACTCCACGGCCACGTCGGTCATCACCGGTGAACTGATCTTGTTGTAGAGCCGGCTGACGCTCTCTTCGATGTCCTCGTCCGGCCGAACGAACTCGCTCTGGCCGTGGTTCGCCCGGGAAAGCCGGTCGAGCAATCGGCTGTTCACGTCGTAGCCCACGCCGAAGCTGATCACGCGAGCCCGCACGTCGTTGGCGTCCGCCGCGCCGGCCACGATCTTCGACTCGTTCGTCTCGCCGGCCGTGGGCAGGCCGTCGGTCATGAAGATCACGAAGTTCGGCTGCTTCGAGTCGGCCAGCATGCCCAGGGCCTTGGTCAATGCCCCGTGGATGTTCGTCGATCCGCCGGCGTAGAGCCCTTCGATGAAGCCCAGGGCCTGCTTGCGAGTTTTGTCGTTGTATCGCTGCATCTCCGGCTTGAAGGTCTCGATCTGGCTGTCGTAGGCCATGATGTTGAACAGATCGCCCTCGCGCAGGTTGTTGATCACGTACTTCAACGCCTCTTTGGCCTGCTCGATCTTCTTGCCGTTCATGCTGCCGGAGCGGTCGAACACGCAGACGACCGATTTGCGCGGCCGCTCGGCGTCGGGGGCCTTGATCTGCGGGCTGGCCAACAGCAGGAAATAACCGTCTTCGTCCTTGTCCGGCCGATAGCTGATCACGCCGGCCCCGAGCTTGCCCTTGGTCACGCCGTAGAACAACCGGAAATCGGCGGTGGGCACCTGGTTCTCGACCTTGTAGCTGATCACCGCGTGGTTGTCGTCGGGCCGTTGGACGTCGATAGTGTGCGTGGGGCTGTAGACGTTCTTGATCTCGACCGTGCTCTCGATCGACGCTCGGATCTCGACCTTCTCGACCGGCGACGACGTGTATTTGGCCGTGCCCAGCGGGAAGAGGAAGTCGGTCAGGTTGCGATCCTTCCGCAGCAGTTGGCTGTAGCGGAGCGTCACCTTCCGTTCGGCGCCCGGCGGCACCGGGAAGACGCTCGTCTTGAACATGCCCGTGCCGATCCATTCCAGCAAAGCGGGGTCTTCGTTGCGGCGGATGTGCGATTCGTAGATTCGCCGGGCTTCGGCCGCCGGGAGCAGCTTGGCGGGGTATTCCTTGCCGTCGACCAGGAACGTCAGCCGATCGATCGCCCCGTCGTAGGGCAGCGGAAAGACGAACGAAACCTCCATCTGCCGGCTGCCCGTGTTCACGAACGACTGGCCCACCTGCACCCGGGCCACCTGATCGATGATCCGGGCGTTGACCGTAAGCTCCTTGATCTTGTAGGAGATCGGCGGCGGGGGAACCGGCCGCGGATGGATGATCGGCCGCGGCAGCGGTGCCCGCTCGTTGTTGTTGACCACCACCAACAGCCCCTGGGCCGTGGCCGAAGCCGCGAAGACCCCCAGCAGCACGATTGCCGCGATACCGATTGCCGAAAGCCGTTTCATGGTCCTGACCTTTCGTTTGGATACTCCGATGCGTGCCCCGATTCCACACCTCTTCCGCATCTTAGACGGCCGGAAAGCCAAAATAGTTTCCGCCAAAGCCCCCTGGAATCCCGGCGAGCCGGTTCGTTCGGGGGGTGCATGGCGGGGTTTCCACACAAGCCCTCCGGCCGTGCATTTCTCCATGCTCCCTATCTTCCCTTTCTCTGTGGGCTCGATGGTCTGTATGGTAGTTCGCTCCAATCCCGTGGCGGGCGCGAACTTGACAGGTGCAATCTGCTGCCACGAGAATGCCTCCCGAAGGTACCGCAACGCAATCGATCTTGGCACCGGAGTCTCGTAATGCTCGGAGGGTTGGACTGGTCTTGCATCGCGCTCTATTTCCTGCTGGTCTTCGGCGTGGCGGCTTGGGCAACCTGGCGGCATCGGGCCGGGCGGGGCACTTCGGCCGGGTATTTTCTGGCCGGGCGCAACGCGGGCTGGTTCGTGATCGGGGCCTCGCTGTTCGCCTCGAACATCGGCTCGGAGCACCTCGTCGGGCTGGCCGGCGAGGGGGCCAAGAACGGCGTGGCGATGGGCCAGTTCGAGATCATGGCCGGCTTCTGCCTCTTGGCATTGGGGTGGATCTTCGTGCCGTTCTATCTTCGCAGTGGCGTATTCACCATGCCGGAGTTTCTCGAACGACGTTACTCGCCTGCCGCCCGATGGTATTTGGCCGTGATCTCCATCGTCGGCTACGTGCTGACGAAAGTCTCGGTCACGATCACCGCCGGCGGGATCGTCTTCAAGTCGATCGGGGTCTACGAGGCCGTCAAGGACGATGCCTGGTGCCGGCCGCTGATCTACCTGTTGGGGCGGATGGGGATCACGCAGCCGGATGAGTTAAGCTTCTGGCTGGGGGCGTTGGTGGTGGTGTTGGCCACCGGCGTCTACACGATCCTCGGCGGACTAAGGGCCGTCCTCTGGACCGACCTCTTGCAGTGCTTCGTGTTGATCGGCGGAGCCGTCGCAGTGACCGTGGCCGGGTTGATCGAGGTGGGCGGTTGGAACGAGATGGTCTCGGCCGCCAAGACCGGTTCGCTGAGCATGTGGAAGCCGGTTACTCATCCCGACTTCCCATGGACCGGTCTGATCTTCGGCATCCCCGTGATCGGCGTCTGGTATTGGTGTACCGACCAGTTCATCGTGCAACGCGTATTGGCGGCGAGAAACGAAGACCAGGCGTTGAAAGGGACGCTGTTCGCCGCGTACCTGAAGCAGTTGCCGTTGTTGATCTTCGTGCTGCCCGGCGTGATGGCAGCCGTGCTGGCGGCCTCGGGAAAGCTGCAACTGAACGATCCCGACAACGCGCTGCCGGTCCTGGTCGGCGCGCTGCTGCCGGCCGGGCTCAAGGGCCTGGTGATTGCCGGATTGCTGGCGGCGCTGATGAGTTCGCTCTCCTCGGTCTTCAACTCTTGCTCGACGTTGATCACCTGGGACGTCTACAAGAAGCTGGTCCCAGAAGCCTCCGAACGAAGATTGGTCCTGGTGGGCCGGCTTTCCACGATCGTGCTCGTGGTTTGCGGGCTGCTCTGGATCCCGTTGATGAAACTCGTTTCCGGCACGCTCTACAGCTACCTACAGCACGTGCAGGCCTATATCTCGCCGCCCGTGGCCGCGGTCTTCTTGGTGGGAATCTGCTGGCGGCGGGCGACGGCAAAGGGGGCAATCGCGTCGCTGGTCGTGGGGTTTCTGGCGGGGATGGGAATGCTGGTGCTGCAACTGCACCCGGCAAAAGAAAGCCTGCCCGACGTCGCTCAAGAAGTCGCCACGATCAACTTCCTGCACTTCGCCGTGCTGCTGTTCGGCATCTGTACGGCGGTGCTGGTGGGCGTCAGCCTGATATCGCGGCCGGCCACGCAGGATCAACTCACCGGGTTGACGTTTGCCACCACGCCGCGCGGAGAATCGCCCGCCGACGGCGCACCCCAACGACAAACTGCCGCCATCCTGCTGACCGTCGGCATCCTGGTGGTCACGGCGGCGGCGTGGATCTACTTCTCTTAGCCGCCCCTTGGAATCGAGCAGGAAGAAGCGTGTGCCACTGCTTCGTAGAAGCAGTGCCGTCGGCCTGTTCCACCGCAGCACTGCTTCTGCGAAACAGTGGCACACTCTGTGTGAGAGCCCCAGCCACCCGCACATCAATCATGCCACCCTGCTGCGCCGCCTACGCCTCGACCGACTTCCGCACGGACTCCAACTGACCGGCCGAACCGAGGGCCTGGTTCTTGTGGATGATGTAATCGGCGTAGGCCGGCATGAAGAGCTTGCCGGGCGCTCGCAGGTCGAAATTCTCCGGCGTATCGCGGAACGACTCGCGATGGATCGCACACCAGACCAACCGGCCGTCGGTGTCGATGTTGACCTTGCAGACGCCCATCTTGGCCGCCGGCAGATACTGATCCTCGGGCACGCCGCTGGTGGCGGGCATGGCGCCGCCGGCGGCGTTGATCCGGTCGACCCACTCCTTCGGCACACTGCTCGAGCCGTGCATCACCATCGGGAAGCCGTCGGGCAGAACCTGCTGGATCTTCTCGAGCACGTCGAAATGGAGGCCCTGCGAGCCGGTGAACTTGTAGGCCCCGTGCGAGGTGCCGATGGCCACGGCCAGCGAATCGCAGCCGCTTTCCTCGACGAATTTGATCGCCTCGTCCGGTTCGGTCAGCATCACGCTGCCGACGATGTCCTCTTCGACGCCGCCGAGTTGACCCAACTCGGCCTCCACGACAATCCCCTTCTCGTGGGCCCGATCGACCACCCGGCGGGTGGTGGCGATGTTCTCTTCCAGGTCATGGTGCGAGGCATCGATCATCACCGAGCTGTAGAAGCCGCCGTCGATGCAGTCGTAGCAGGCCTCTTCGGTGCCGTGGTCGAGATGCACGGCGAAAATCACCTCAGGGAAGACCTCGCCAGCGGTACGGATCATCGATTCGAGGAACCGCTTGTCGCTGTAACCCCTTGCGCCACGGGAGATTTGCACGATGAACGGGGCGCTGGTGGCGGCATCGGCCGGGTCTTCGTTCGAGGCCGACTTACCCAGGTTGCCGCGGAACAGCCCAACCGTCTGCTCCAGGTTGTTGATGTTGTAGGCCCCAACGGCATACTTACCGTAGGCTTGCTTGAACAGCTCGTTCGTGGTAACGATCATGAATTGTCCCACCTCTCCGTCCCAGCACGCAGCGGGACTCGATTTCTTGTGTTGACTCTAACTAAACGCCTTTCCCCATACCGTAATCCGGCAATTCTACCTTCTGTTTTGGTGGGGCACTAGCGGCCAGTTCGGACGGTTCGGTGCGGCTCTGCAGAACTGCATTCCGGCGAATCTCCGCGTTGTTTCGATCCGGCCGAAAGGCTACAATCGCCAAACCTATCTAGCCCCTTTCACGCGAGCGAAGTCAAGGATGACGACTCGATGAACATGGAAGCTTCTGCTGCGCCCGATCCGCGCAGCCCGCTGGAGCAGCTTCGCCACGCTCGGCATATCCTGCAGACCGAGAGCGATTCGCTGGCCCGACTGGCCGGTCATCTCGACGGCGCATTTTGCCGTGCGGTCGATTACCTCTACGAATGCCGTGGTGCTGTGATTGTCTCGGGCATGGGCAAAGCGGGGCTCGTCGGCCAGAAGATCATGGCCACGTTGGCCTCGACCGGCACGCCCAGCCATTACCTGCACCCGGCCGAGGCGGTCCACGGCGACCTGGGCCGCGTCCACGGCGACGACGTGATGCTGATCCTCTCGCAAAGCGGCGAGACCGAAGAGGTGCTTCGCCTGCTGCCGTCGTTGCGCGAATTCGGCGTGCCGATCATCGCCGTTACCGCCCGAGCCGACAGCACGCTGGGCCGGGCAGCTACGGCTTCCATCGAACTGGGCACAATTGCCGAGGCCTGCACGTTGGGCCTGGCACCCAGCACGAGCACCACGGCTATGCTGGCTTTGGGCGATGCCCTGGCGCTGGTCGTCAGCCGGATGCGCGGATTCGGCCGCGAGGATTTCGCCCGCTTCCACCCGGCCGGAAATCTGGGCCGCAAGCTGAGCAAGGTCGAGGACATGATGCGGCCGCTGAGTCAGTGCCGCGTGGCGCGGGACGATCGGTCGGTGCGCAAGGTGATGATCGCCGTGAAGGTGCCGGGCAGACGCACGGGGGCGACGATGCTCACCGACGCCACAGGCCACCTCTCGGGCATCTTCACCGACAGCGACTTGGCCCGGCTCTTCGAGCGGCGCCGCGAGGGCGAACTCGACCGGCCGATTCGCGACGTGATGACGCGCGGTCCGACCACCGTCGAGCACGGCTCGATGATGACCGACGCGGTGGCCGTGATGGCCGCCCGCAAGATCAGCGAACTGCCGGTCGTCGACGCCGACGGGCGGCCGGTGGGGCTGATCGACGTGACCGACGTCGTGGGGCTATTTCCCGCCGCGGTGCCCGATGAGTCGTTGCGGGCGAACCCTGCCGGCGGAACCGGTGAGGCGCATTGTCGCGTTTTTCCCGAACCGGAGGGGGGCGCCGCAACGTAACCGAGATGTTGGGCCCGTTGGCAGCGTCTGCGTCGAGGAATATCCGTCGGACATCCGACCTTAGAAGTGGCCCTATAGAAAAGGCCGTTTGGAGACTTGCCCCGCTTCCGTCACACACAACGCACACATAACCCCTACCACCCTCCCTGTTTATCATGGATCTCGACGGACTCGCCAAGCCGATCGAATTGATGCTCTCCGACGTAGACGGCGTGTTGACCGACGGGTGCATCACGCTGGACAACCGGGGCATCGAAACCAAGCGCTTCAACAACCAGGACGGCATGGGTGTGCGGCTCTGGCAGAAGGCCGGCTATCCGTTCGGGCTGATCACGCTGCGCAGCTCACACGTGGTCAAGTTGCGCTCGGAGGAGTTGGACATCAAGATCGTCCGCCAGGGGGCCGGCGACAAGCTGGCCGTCTTTCACGAGATCCTCGACGAATTGAATCTGCAAGCCGAACAGGCGTGTTACCTGGGCGACGACCTGCCCGACCTGCCGGTGGTCCGCGCGGCGGGACTCGGTGTGGCGGTGGCCGATGCCTGTGCCGAGCTGCGCGAGGCGGCCGACTACGTGACCAGCGCCCCCGGCGGCCAAGGTGCCGTGCGGGAGACGATCGAACGGATTCTCAAGACCCAGCGCCGCTGGGACGACGTGATTCAATCTTACCTTCAGCCCTAAGACTCCTTCGTTGCCGGGACGCCAATGCCTCAGTTCGCCCGTATCGCCGGTAGTTTTGCGATCGTGCTGGTCGCCTACTGGGCGTACGCGCTGGTGGCGGTGCCGTTGATCGAGCCGCCGGCCGATCCCCGTAGCGACGCCCGGCTCACGCAGGAGCAGCGCGAGGCGGCCGAACAACGGCTGCAATGGCAGGTGGCCGAGCTAAGCGAACTGTTTCGGCCCGGCGAATGGGAACTGAACGAGCCGACCGTCTTCGAGAGCGAACGGCTGAAGCTGCTCTTCGACGAATACGAAATCCTCGGCGACGGCAAGATTCTCCAACTCGACCACTGCTCGTTGGTCTTCATGCCTGAGGCGTTAGATGCCGGCTCCCCATCGGCTGGAGGTAACGCCGCGCCGCCAAAATCTTCGGCCGTGGTACTCCAAGCCCCCGACGGCGCGACCCTGCATTTCGACGAGGAACTCGATCTCAGCGCGGGCAAGATCGGCCGGCTGGTCGGCGGCCATCTCAACGGCCGGATCACAATCCGCAGCGACGGCAGCCGGGAGGGAATCGAAGACGACCTGCTGCTGGTCACCCGCGACGTCGAACTGACCGAACGCCACATCTGGACGCCCTCGCGGGTCGATTTCACCTGGGGGCCCCATTACGGCCGCGGGCAGCGGATGCGGATCGAACTGTTGCCGGGCAATCCGGCCGATCGCGGGCCCAGTGTGGCCGGAGTCCGATCGTTTCACGTCGAACGGATCGAGCAACTCCATCTCGAGTTGGGCGAGACCGAATTGGCCACGATGATCGACGGCGAGGCGGCCGAAGACGCTCCGGCGGCAACGGCCGTCGCACAGCTTCCCGCACGGCAACCGGCGGCAGAATCGCCCGCCACCGATGCGGCTACCGACATGTCGGTCGAGGTGACCTGCAACGGACCGTTCCACTTCGACGTGGTGGGGAAGGTGGCCACGTTTGAAGACCGGGTGACCGTGCTGCGAGTGAATCCCAACGGCAGCGGCGATCAACTCAACTGCGAGTCGCTGGCGATCTACTTCGTCGATCGGGAAGAGGAGCAGAAGCAGGCCGGCGCCGAGGGCGCTGCACCGCCCGCCGCCGACGTCGATCGCCGACGCAACCCGGAAGAGCGGCTGGCCGAATCGTTCAAGCTCAGGCCCTGGCGGATCGAAGCCCGGGGTAATCCGGTCGTGCTTAACGCCCCCAGCGAAGACGTCGATGCACGCGGGCAGTTGCTCGAGTACGACCTGATAGAAAAGCGGATCGTGCTCGACGGCAACCGCGAGGTCGTCTTGCGACAGGGCGCCAACGAGATCCACGCCCGCAGCCTCCGCTATCGATCGTCCGGGTCGCGACGCGCGCTGGGGCAGATCGTGGCCGCCGGCCCCGGATGGCTCCGCGGCGAGATGGCCGAGCGGCCGGGCGAACAGCTCACGGCCATTTGGCGGGGCCAACTCAGCGTGCGCCCGTATCGGGAGAACCAGGTAATCTCGCTCTACGGCGGCGCCGAACTGCGTTTCCAGGAGATCGGACGTCTCACCGCCCCGGCCATCCACTTCTACCTGCTGGAGATCCCTAAGCTCGACGACCCGAAGCAGCTCGAGTTGCAGCCGGAGCGGATGCTGGCCTGCCAAGAGAACTACGTGTTGGAAGATCGCGGCGGCCGGCTGGTGGCCTGCCGCGACGGCCGGCCGCTTCCCGAGGCGGAGGTTGCCACCTCGCCTGTACGCAACGTGGCGATCGAGTCGCCCCGGCTGTCGGCCTCGGTCGAGCAGTTGGGCATCTGGTTTCAACTCGCCCCGCCAGCGCTCGCCCCATCGGCGCTTGCCCCATCGACACTCGGCCTACCGCAGGCAACGGTCGTTGAAGATCCTTCGGGCGTCGTCACCGCGGGCATCTGGAGTTCACCTGCCCGACGGCTGCCGCGCGTCAACGACCCTCGGGCACAGGTCCCCGAAAGGCAACAGCATTTCGACGTGGCCGGGCGGTTGTTGCAGGCCAGCGTGTTGATCGGCGGCACCGAAGAGGCGGAACTCTCCGAGTTAACGATCGTCGAGGATGTGCGGTTCGTGGAAACGCAGACCAAGTTGCCCGACGAGAAGCCGCTGCTGCTTGGCGGCGACCGGCTGCAAGTGGCCGGGGCGAGCACGCCTCGGGCGACCGCCCGCGTCGTGGGGCGGCCGGCCCATTTCCAGGGCCGCGGGATGACGCTCAGCGGCACCAACATCAACCTCGACCGCGGCGCCAATCGCCTGGGCATCGACGGCGCCGGCTGGATGGAACTGCCGCTGGAGAAGGACCTCCAGGGCAGGCCGCTTCAGACGCCGGGCCGGCTGAAGATCGATTGGCTCAGCGGCATGTCGTTCGACGGCCGCACGGCACAGTTCGAGAAGTCGGTCACGGTGGCCGGGCCGAGCCAGTCGCTGCGGACCGAGCACCTTGCGGTCCAGTTTCAGCAGCCGATCGATTTCGCCGACGTCGACTCCCGACAGGATCCCGACGTGGGCGAACTCTTCTGCCGAGGGGGCGTGTTTCTGGAGAACTTCTCGTTCGAAGGCCAGAAGCAGACCTCGCACGATCAGATCGAAGTGGTCGACCTGACCATCGATCGCGTGACCGGAAACCTCTTCGCGGCCGGACCGGGAAGGCTCAGAAGCGTTCGCTACGGAACGGCCGAAATGCCCGGCGGGTTCGGCGGCAGTTCGACCGCCAACGCCGGGAACGAAGACAACGCCGCGGGAGCCGACGGAGACGCCGGTGCCGAAGACGAGCGGCTCCAATGCGTCGACGTCCGCTTCCAGGGCTCGATCACCGGCAACGTTCACGACCGGCAGATGAGCTTCCACGACGGCGTGAAGACGGCCTTCGCGCCGGTCGATTCCTGGCACGTGCAACTCGACGCTGACGACCCGGACTCGCTGGGGCCCAAGGGGGTAGCCATGCACTGCGGGCGGCTGACGATCAACGAGATGCCCGCCGCGGACGGCAAACGCACCACGCTGGAACTCGAGGCCGCCGGCAATCCGGTGGTCGAAGGCAACGCCTTCACCGCCCGCGCGCTGCGGATGAGCTACAACGAAGTATGGGACCTGCTGGTGTTGGCCGGCGACGGACGGACCGACGCCGAACTCTTCCGCCAGCAGCGCACCGGCGGGCCGACCTCGCGGTTTGCCGCCCGGAAGATCTACTACTGGCCCAAGTCGAAGCGTCTGAAAGTCGTCAACGGCCGTTCGCTGGAGATCGGCCAGTTCTCGGTCGGCAAGCCGGAGATGCGATGATGTGGCGGCGGCTCGTCAGTGCCGAGGCGGGCGTCTTCCTGACGATCTGGCTGGCGTTGATGCTCTTCGGCCGCAGTGCGCTGCTGTGCGATCCCGGCACGCTTTGGCACACCGTCGTGGGGCAACGGATGCTCGACAGCGGCCGCGTGATCGACGAAGACCCCTTCAGCTTCACCGCCGGCGGCGAGCGCTGGGTAGCCCAATGGTGGGCGGCCGAGTGCGGCATGGCGGTGGTCCATCGCCTCGGCGGGTGGGATATGCTGCTGACGATTACCGCGACGTTGCTGGCGGGCACGTATGCCTGGATCGCCGGACGTTTCTTTCGCCGCGGCTTCCACGTATTGGGGGTCGGGCTGGTGCTGGCCTTGGTGCTGCTGAGTAGTTCACACCAGTTCCACGCCCGGCCGCTGCTGGTGACGATCGCGTTTCTGGGCGTCACGTTTGCGCTGCTGATCGACGTCGAGGCCGGCCGTGGGCGTTTGCGGCGGTTGTGGTGGTGTGTGCCGTTGACCGTCGTCTGGGCCAACATGCACGGCGGCGTATTGGCAGGGTTGGGAACTGTCGGCCTGGTGGTGGCGGGATGGTGCGTTGCGTGGCTGGCGGGCAGAGAATCGCCGATCCGCGGGCCGCGGGACCTGGTAGCCGCGATCGGGCTCGGCGCCGCGTGCGGCCTGGCCGTCTTGGTGAACCCCTATGGCGTCGACCTGCCGCGGGCGTGGTACGAAACGCTGACCATGCCGCTGCCGGGGTTGATCCACGAGCACGGGCGCCTCGATTTCGCCGACCCGTATGGGCTGATGACCGTGTTGCTGGGGCTGGGCTACGTGGTCGCCTTGATCGGCGTGTTTCCCCGACGGCCTCGGATCACCTGGCTGTTGCCGTTGGTCTGGTTCGTGCTGGCGTGCCAACGGATCCGTCATGCCCCGTTGTTTGCGATCGCGGCAGTCATCGCCGCCGCCGAAATGCTCCCGATGACCCGCTGGGCCGGCTGGCTCGGGCGCCGCGAGTTGCTGCTGCCGACCAGTGAAGACGGTGCGGCTCGACGAAGCTGGCATTGGGGGCTGCTTCCGGCGGCGCTGATCGCGTTGGTGCTGGCGATGCAGTCTGCGGGCGTTCACGCTCCGCTGGTGGGCCGCGGCTGGGCCGAGTTCGATGCGCGGCGCTGCCCGGTCGAGTTGATCCCCAAGCTTCAAGAGATCGACCGCGACACGCCCGACGGGACGCCGATCTTCAACGACTTGAACCTCGGCGGGTTCGTGATCTTCTACGCGCCGGGGCTGCGCGTCTTCATCGACGACCGCTGCGCACTCTACGGCGCCGAGCGGCTTACGGGGTACGACAACGCGCGGCGGGAGAACCCGGCCACCATTGAAAAGTGGCGCGGCGAATACGGCTTCCGCCATGCCCTGGTCGAACGCGGCACGGCCTTCAACCGCTACTTGGCCGATTCCCCACGATGGGCCAAGATCCAAGAGGCCCCAGCGGCCAGCCTCTATCGGTACGAGGGCACCGAGGCGTCGGAGCAGTGAGTTGGACTGCAGAAACGGCCGTTGGGCGGGAGACGTGCGAATGACGCATGATCCCGGTTCCCAAACCGGGGTTTTGGGAACCAGTTGCCCTTCTTCGTCACCCCGTCACCCCCTCACCCCGTCACCCACTCACCTTGTCACCCCTCACGCTGTCACC
>CAYYNP010000205.1:0-18053 GCA_964472545.1 uncultured Planctomycetaceae bacterium
ACTTGTGCAAGTCCGTGAGGCTCTCGGCCGCCGCGCCACCCAGCGCCTCTTCAATGACGTCCAGGCGAGATTTGGTTCGCGTGTAGGTGGCGTTGACCTGCGCCAACTCGGTCTCGATGTTGGCCAGCCGCTGCAAGTGCAGGTTCGAACTCTCGTCGCCGTTCCACAGCAGCGGAGCTTCCTTGCGAAACTTCAGATAGGCCGCCTCCGCTTCCTGCAGTTTCTGGCTGGTGTCGTCCTTGGCCTTGGCAATCAGCGTCATCGCCTCGGCGCTGGTGTTTTGGAACTGTTCGCCGAGAAAGTCTTGGTAACTCTCCACCACGGCGCCGAGGATGGTCGCGCAGTCCTCTGCCGAAGGATCGCGAAACGTCGCCCGCAACACGTGGGCGTCTTTGGCCCGCCCCTCGCCTCCCTTGGTTACGTTGAGGTGGCTGATGATGTACTTCACGGGGTCTTTGTCGCTGCGTATCTGCTGGGCGATCGAGGCCGTCGACTCCAAATTGCAGTTTTCAATGGCCAACTTGACGATCCGAGGGCTGCGGAACAACTCGATATGGGTCGACAGCAGGTCCTCGTTCATCGTGTTCCCCTGCGGACCGTTCGTGTTGTCCGAGTTGGGGAAATTCGTGTCCTTCTGCATCACCAGGACCTGCACCTCCGACTCGTAGATCGGGGTCTTCTTGAAGTAGTAGAGGCACCCGAGCGCCAATCCGGCGATGAGCCCGAAAACCAGAATCCCTCGGCGCCGTCCTGCGATTCCCCAGATATCTAACAGGGCTGAATCGCGCAAGCCGTGCGGACCTTCGGCGGCCGCAGACGCGGCATCGTCAGGATTGTCATGGTTGGTGGTGATCATCGATTTCTCCCTTGACTTAGTCCGGTCTGGATGATCTGCTCCAGGAGTCGCTTGTATTTCGGGCTGCGGGGAGCCAGCCGGGCACTCCGGCGGGCTTGCTCCTTCGCCTCATCCAACCGCCCTTGCTGTTCGAGCAATAGGGCGAATTCGTAACGCCATACGGCGTTGTCCGGCCGTTGCCGAAGTGCAGCGTCCGGACGGGGCCAACCATCCTCGACCAGCGGGGGCAGTTCCGGATCCTCCCGCCGCCCCAAGTCGGCAGCGTCAGCGGCGAGCATCGCCGTCTGGACGGCCGCTACCCGTCGTGTCTCGAAGAATCCCCAAAAGGTGGTGCCCGCCAGCAGCAACACGATGCCGGGCAGGAGGTGGCGGGAAGCGCCGTGCGATGCCGCATTCTCGCGGGCACGTGTGCGAGCGCTCTTGCCGACCATCGCGGTCCTGGCTGCTTCAGGCGCAAGGAGCATAAGGAGGCTGATATCCGTGGTGCATTCTTCAAGGACTGGCCTTCCGTGCCGTTTCGGCGGCGCACATCCCGGTGCGGCCGTCGGGGAGTGAGTGCTAGAGGGCCCTCGGAACATTCCGTGGAAGGACCGGACGGGTGTGTCGGCCCCTTCCGTGGTGCACGATCCTTGGTGGCCACGATCCGGCGTTGTCGATCGATTAAGGCCGGCAAGCCGGATGCCATAGTGGGGACGAATAATTCGCGGTGATCGCAGGGCATCCTACGACGGCAGTATGACCGCTAATGGGCGATGATGGAATTGAGTGTAACCGATTTCGGCGTGCAACGGTACTCGTTTGAGCGGACCTGCCGCAGCCAACGGTGGAAAAGCTATCTGATGCCCCGCCGCTCAAATGGGGTAGCTCTCAAATGAGCCGCCAACAAAACAGGGTGGTTTGGCTCCACTAAGGGGCATTCTTGCCAGCCACCCCAGGCTTGCCGGTCACCCCGGGCCGCCCCGTAACCTCCTAGATTATACACGCCCAAGCGCGCTGTCAAGCTATTTGCGGGAGTTCTTCCCCCGTCTTTAGGGCGGTGCGTTAATTTGCTTGCGTTCTGGTTTGTGTTCTCCGCTCTGCCCGGCAGGATGCCACCTTGCTTTGCTTTCCTTTGCGCGATGGGTGAATGGCTCCCGAATGGTCCAGGTGTGTCGCTTCGCCATCTGCTTGCCTTCACAACACTTACGTGTCCCTAATACGCTCCCGACACCTACCGCCACCAGCAATCCCCATGGACTTCCCGGCAATCCCCGCGGACCTCTCTGAGCCGATCTGGCCAGAAACGTTTGACTTTGCACTCCCATTGGCCGATGGAGAGATTGACGATTCTACCGGGCGTAACTCTTGGGAGAATTAGAGAAAACAGGGGCTAAAGTGAGATTGGGAGTTATTTCGGGGCGCTCCGAGGCAATCTGCTGCCGAAGGGCACCAAAAAGCACGCTTCGACACCGTTTGTAGTTCCACCGCATGCTTGATGCATTCTTGATGACTGTTCGCGGCCACCGTCGGCGGAGCTTGACCGCGCTGAGCCTGCTGCTGCCGGTCTTGATCGGCTGCTCGAATTGGCGAGTGGGGCGGGAGAGCGTCCCCGCTCACTGCGTCAAGCCGGGGCTCTTCGACAACCCGCGCAGCAGCAAGGAGCCGATCAACTATCTGCGGCTGCGACAGGATCCGCCGGCGGAGTACCGGCTCGGTCCGCGAGACGTGCTGGGGTTGCATATCGAAAACGTGCTGGGGCGTTCCGATACGCCGATCCCCGTGCACTATTCCGACCAGCAGGACGTGCCGCCGTCGATCGGGTATCCGGTGCCCGTCGAAGAAAACGGAGTTATCGACCTTCCTTATGGCGTCGCCGTCCAGGTGACTGGGTTGACATTGTCGGAATTGAGAGACCGAATTCGCGAAGAATACACCGTAAAGCGCGACATTCTCAAGCCGGGCAAGGATCGGATCATCGTAACCCTCATGGAGCCACGAACATACCACGTATTGGTGGTTCGCGAAGACGCCGGCACTCCACGCGAGGTGGGGCAGAGTTATCGGCCGGGCGAGATCATCCAAGAGCCGAGAAAACGCGGCAGAACCTATGCCGTGGAGCTTAGGGCCTACGAGAACGACGTGCTGCACGCCCTGACTGAAGGCGGAGGCCTGCCGGGTGTGGACGCCAAGCACGAAATCAAGATCTTAAGAGGGACGTTCACCCAAGCGGAAGAGCAAGACCAGTATCTGAACATCTTCCAGGAGGGGGAGGAACTTGGTGAGTTGGTCAACGACAGCCCCAATGTAACCACGATCCCACTGCGAGTTGGGCCGAACGCCCCCCCTCCGCAGTTCTCTCAGAGGGACGTCATCCTTCAGACAGGCGATGTGGTGGTCGTCCAATCGCGCGAGTCTGAGGTCTTCTACACCGGAGGCCTTCTCCAGGGCGGGCAGTTCGCTGTCCCGCGCGACTACGACCTCGATGTCCTCGGGGCCATCGCCATGGCCGGTGGCTCGATTGCCGCCGCGGCTGGCGGCTCCGGCACGATGGGTTCCGGCGGACGTGGCGGCACCAGCTCAATCTTCCCCCCCACCCGCGTGACGGTCCTGCGAACCGTCAATGGCAAACAAGTTCCCATCAGAATCGATCTGAAACGCGCCATCACGGACCCGAGTCAACGCATTCTGATTCAACCGAACGACTTCGTTCTGTTGGAATTCACGCGTCGCGAGCTGATCGCCAACTTGATCACCGGCAACGTCTGGGTGAATCTGGGGCTTTCCGGGAAGCTCTGGGATTAGACCGCTAGTTACAGTCAAGTAGCACCCCCCACTCCGGGGACTGCGATTCTGTTCGACGCAATGGGACCTCCGCCAAGGTTGGGGCCCCGTCGAGATCAGCCACGGGCTCTCCTCTGGGGGCGAAATTGTGTTTTCCTGTGTGGCATACCGAGACAACACCCCCCATTGGCGCTGTTGCAAGGGAATATCGCCCCCCCCAAACGGTCCGATTTACGGGATTTTTTCGATTTCTTGGGGGTCGCAGACGGAAAGTGCTTGCGAAACTCGATTCTGCGCCTAAAATGAGACTATATATCGTCTGGGAGGTCTGCATTCTCTGGCGGCGGGTTACGGTGTAGGAAGTATGAAGCGTTGGTAACGGCTGCCTTTGTGTCGTAGCGCGTGTCGAAGCGTACCTGGATAAAGGAGAGACAGCTAATGAGATGTTCGCAGCTTTTGGGGCGAAAGCTAAGGTTGCTGCCAGGTTTGCTTGCTTTGGCTGTCTTTGCTGTGGCACAAGGATCTGACCTTGTTCAAGCCGATCCGGGCAACACCCCTATCGCTTCTGCTGCGGAAGATGCGTCGGCCGACGAAGACGATACCGAACAAGACGGCGTGGCGGCGAGTCGGGGCGAGGAAGATATCGTCGTTGCGCGGGGCAGTCGTGTGGGCATTCTGTCGCGTTTGCTTGGGGTTAGCCGGTTATCCGGCCGAGGCAGCGTTACCGTCAGAGACCTCCCCGTCGGCAACGGCGGCGCCGGTACGCCCACCCGCCCCGCTCCGATGGCCGCCCCCGGTGGCAGCAGCCGCAGTGTCAGCCTCTTGAGCACGGGACGCCCTTGGAGCCTCCCCAGCCGCCCTTGGGCCAGCCCATCGAATCCTTGGTAGGCCCCCGGTTCTTGGTAGGCCAAATCCACCGCAGACCACCAGACGCACTGAAGACCAGTAGAAGTTCCGAGTTGAGACGAACCACTTAATCGGCAATTACAGCATCCCGGCTTCGCGACATTAGTCACTCCTCTCCGTCGCAGCCACCGACCCCGCCATGGGGCACCTTCCAGTCTTGCTTATCGACGGCTTCTCCCTTCCATAGCTCACATCCCGAGCAAGAGATACTCCATCGTATTCGAGGCATCTGCCACTATTCCGTCCCGTTGTCTTGGACGGTGTCGTGCATAGGTGCGCATCGGTCAGGGCGATGCGCGTCGGCCGCGCCTGTCCCTTGAGGATCCACAGAATGAGTAGGCTACTAGCAGTTGCGTTTGTGGGGGGCATGTTGGTTGGCGTTTCCACCGCAACGCGCGCGGATCAGGTGACGTTCCAGTTCAATCCGGCAGACTTTTTCGACTTCCGCCATCACAGCGAGGGCCCAAGCTCACAAGGTGGAATGTTCCGGCTGCACGAGACGGACGGTTTCTCGGGTAGCCCAATCCACGATTCGTGGCACGACGGGGGCTGGGCCACACTCGATGCGCTCCGCAGCAGTCTGGACGACGCACAACAGGCCGAAGGCATCGGATATATCCAGATCTATCTGCCCAAGAGCCCCGATCCGAACAGCAACGTCGCCGTGTGGGGGCAAACGCTTTCAGCCGATCCTCTGACAGCTCCTAGCGGCACGGCGCCGGCCGGTTGGCAACCGTTGGGGTCGACCGACGCCGGCAACGCCTGGATCTACCAGTGGCAGGCCGATTCATCCGACTACTACGTACGGCCCGGCGAAGATTTCGGCTCGTTCGGCCTGACCTTCACGGCCAACGAAACCGTCGCCCTAGGCGAGACCCATACGATCTGGTTCGGCGGAGACAACTACCCCGGTTTTGCACCGGCCATCAGTTTCGACACGTTTCCCGGCGGCTTCCCCTCGGATATGCCAATCACCGGTGTGGGTACGGCTTACGAAAGCACGTTGAGTTTGACCGCCGTGCCGGAACCGGCGATCGTCGCCCAACTCCTGGGCCTGGGCCTTGCGGCCGGAGCCCTGGCATGGCTGCGGCGGCGAAGGCGACGCGGCTAGGTCTTCCCCGCGACGTGTCCCGATGCCCACGGCAAGGGAACGTGCAACCACTTTGAAAAAACGCGTTTTCGGCAACATTTGAGCGGCTCCCGAGTATAGTTTAGAGTAGTTCGCGGCAGCACACCAAGTATCGCGGTTCGTTTTGGGGGCTGCTTGAATCAGGGAGAGACAACCCATGAGATGTTCGCGATCCTGGGGGCGCACATCGAGAATAGCAGCGGGAGCGTTAGGGGTTGCCGTCTTCGTTGCCGGTCGCGGGCCGGCCCACGCCGATGTCGACTCGACCCACAACTCGACCGCAGCGGCAGCGGACGCCGAGTCGGATGACGCCGAAGCAAACGATCGAATCACCATCCTGTCGCGCCTGCTGGGAGTCGTTCGACTTCACGGGCGCAGCAGCCACACCTCCACACTCACCTCGACTGCCCCAAACGTTCGCGTTGCCACGCGGCCGCGCCCAATGGCTGCGCCCGGCGGAAGCGGTCGGAGCGTGAGCCTGTTGGATACGGGGCGCCCGTGGGGACTGCCGAGCCGTCCGTGGGCCAGCCCTTCCAGCGCTTGGTAGAAGCGCATTAGCGCCGCGGCCGCCGTATTGGGAGAACCGTGCCACGGCCGGCCACCACTACTCTTGCCTTTTCTCCTCTCCCACCAATCACATCCTGAACAACACGCATCTTAGCCGTTTCCAAGCGCGCTTCGTTGGTCCGTCGCCGATCGTCGACGCGGCAGCGCGTTGCTGCTTCTCTACTGCCGGTAGATTCGCGGCACGTAAACGGCGCTGGAGGTACAACCCATGAGAAACACCATATCTGCCGCGCTGACTGTTGGCTTGATCGTCGGCCTTGGCACCGTGGCGTCGGCCGATCAGGTCACGTTCGATTTCAACCCGGTCGACTTCCTCGACTTCCGCCACCACAGCGAAGGTGCCGCCACCGACGGCGGGATGTTCCGGCTGCACGAGACGGGCGGCCTCTCCGGCACTCCCACTCACGATTCCTGGGACCCCACCGGCTGGGCAACGCTCGACGCGCTGCGCGCAAGCCTCGACGACTCTCCGGAGGCCGAAGGCATCGGCTACTTTCAAGTCTTCTTGTTACACGCACCGAACCCAACCAGCAGCGTGAGCATTTGGGGCCAGACCCTGACGGCAGATCCCCTGACGGCCCCCAGCGGCACGGCGCCGGCCGGATGGCAGCCGACGGGAGCGACGGACACGGGCGGTGCGTGGATCTACCAATGGGAGGCCGACTCGCCCGACTCCTACGTGCGTCCCGGCGAAGACTTCGGGAACTTCAGTCTGACGTTTACGGCGAACGAGACGGTCACCGCCGGCAGCGATCACACGCTCTGGTTTGGCGGCGACAACTACCCCGGCTTCACGCCGGCGATCGAATTCGGCACGTTTCCCGGCGGTTTCCCCGCCAGCACGCCCGCGGCCGGCGTGGGTTCGGCGTTCGAGAGCACTTTGAGCGTGACGGCAGTGCCCGAGCCCGGCATCATCGCCCAACTCCTAGGGCTCGGAATCCTCGCCGCCGGGATCGGCTGGTGGCGCCGGCGGAGCAGACGTCGCGCCTAGCGGCCAGACAGCGGGGGCTTCAAAGGGGCGATTCCAGGCAGAGTCGCCAAGTGCGCCCGACAGGGCAGGCTGCAAAGCCTGGGAAACTCTTGCCGATTGTAGGAATTATTAAGGTTCGATGCGGTGGGCGCCGATGATGGAGCCACGGGTGCTTGCCATTGCGCAGGCGCTGGATCAGGGGGGGACACCCAATACGATCCGATCGAGCCCATGATGCCTCAACTCCGAAGCCGTTTCGCGCCCTTTGGCCGCGGCACCTTCTCCGCTGTTCTGTCGATCGTGCTCAGCGTCGTTGCGAGCCCTGCCTGGGCACAGCCGGTGAGTGATGCAGAGCCACCTACGGTCTCCGACGCACGTCTCGCAGAGATGATCCACCTCGAACCCGACACGGGCTGCGACTGCGGTGGCACGGCAACCTGTCTCGACTGCCAGGACGGTTGTGGGATCGCTGCCACGTGCGGAGACGCCCCGGGGCCGTACCTCGCCTACGAGCGGCCGCACACGATGCCGGTCTGGTTTCGCGGCGAGGCCTTGATCTGGTGGACGCAAGGCGAAGTGCTGCCGCCGCTGGTGACCACCAGCCCCGACGGCACCGACCAAGCCGACGCCGGCGTGCTGGGCCTGGACACGACCAGCACGCTCTTTGGCGGCTCGTCGGTTCACGACGGCAACCGCTCCGGCGGACGCGTTTCCTTCGGCCTGTGGCTGCAGGCCGACCGCTCGCTGGGTATCGAAGCCAGCTTTCTGGGGCTCAACGAAATCAGGACCGGCTACCAGGCCACGAGCACGGGCAACCCGATCTTGGCGCGGCCGTTCTTCAACGTTCAGCCGGAGGTTGGCTTCGCCACCGAGGACGCCTCGCTGCTGGCCTTTCCCAGCCGGTTGGAAGGCTCGATCGACGTCGACACCTCGACGGAGTTTCAGACCGTCGAGGTTCTGCTGCGACGGGCCCTTTACCACGGGCCGTGCGACCGGATGGACCTGCTGTTGGGTTATCGATTCGCCCGGCTCGACGGCGGCCTGCGGATCGACGACGACCTGCTTTCGACCCACGCCGATAGCGGCATCGCCCCACAAACAACGATCCAATCGTTCGACCTGTTCAACACCCGCAACCGATTCCACGGCCCCGAGATCGGCGTGATGGCTCGACGCAGCTACGCGCGGTGGTCCATGGAGTTGCTGATGAAGGTGGCATTGGGCAACACGAATTCCGAAGTGACCATCAATGGATCGACGACCACCACCGCCCCCGGCGGTGACCCGTCCACCTCCACCGGCGGACTGCTCGCCCTGGACTCGAACATCGGACGCTACACCGTCGACGACCTGGCCCTGATCCCCGAGCTGGGCTTCACGCTCACCTACGACCTGACGCCGCGGCTGAAGGCCGTCTTCGGCTACACGTTCATCTACTGGAGCCGCGTGGTGACGCCCGGCAGTCAGATCGACACGAATCTGAATCTCACGCAGCTTCCCCCGGGGCCGTTCGTCGGCGCGTCGCAGCCGGAGTTCGAATTCGTTTTCGACGACTTCTGGGCCCAGGGGTTGAGTCTCGGGTTGGACTACCAGTTCTAAGCCGCGTTTCTCGACGTCTGTAGCCGAACTCGCCAGAGTTTGACGTTTTCCACGCTACCGTCCAAAGTCTGGCGAGTTCGGCTACAGGACATCTTTCAGCTACGCGGCCCAAGAGCCCTCTTGCACCAGGATGAAGTCGATCACCGCGGCCCGATCGACCGTGTCGTCGCCGCCAAGTGAAGAACCGGCACGGACCGTGTGGAAGTCGAAGACTTCGTTGAGGAACTCGTCGCTGAAGAGCCTCGCCGTGTTGGCCTCGGCCTCGAGCGTATCGTCGCCGGCCGAATCGAACATATCGGCTTCGTCTTGCCCGCCGCCGCTTTCGAGCATGATGTGATCGACGGCGTTGACGTCGACGGTGAAATCGGGGCCTTCCAGCTTGGCCGACGCGGGCCGCAGTTCGGCCCGGTCGTCGTCGGCCGAGCCGGTCAGTTGGGCCGTGTCATTGCCGCCTGCGCCGTCAAACGTGATCGACTTCACCGCGGCCGTGTCGAACTGGTGTACCTCGCCGTTGACGGTCACCGTGTGCCCTGACGCGTCGGTGGCGAACTCGAACGTGTCGTTCAGTACGGTACCGGTCACCACCACCGCGTCGCCGTCTTGTTGTACGATGACGCCGCCCTCACCGGCGGCGCCGCGGATCAACTCGGCCTGTTCGGCATTGCCGGCCAGTTCTTCGCCCCGGGCGATCAACTCGCGGAGGATCAGCGAGTAGGCTTCGGAATTCGGCTGCGGCGTCGAGGCCAACCACATCCGCCGGGAGACGAACTCGGAGCGGAAGCCCAACTCGCCGAAGTTGTGTTCGGTCCCCGTGTCGTCTCCGGTCAGCACGATCTCGGTGAATTCGTCTTCGCCGGCCGTTCCGCCGGGCGTGCCGATCGTGTCCGTGCCGTCAATCGTGCTTTCGGGCTGTGTTTGGGTGATCTCGTACGTGCCGGCTCCCAGGCCCGTGAAGGTGTACGAGCCGTCGGCGGCCGTCATCGTGGTCAACTCGACCGGATCGCCGTGCGAATCGGTTCCGGTGAGCGTGATCGTCACGCCCGGCAGCCCGACCTCGTCTGCCCCGCGCAGGCTGTCGTCGTTGCCGTCGATATAGACGAAGCCGGACAGGCTGGCGTTGTTGCCGTCGTCGTTCTGGACGGTCCCCACGGCTTCCGACGCGCTGAGCGTCCCGCCGTCGGCGTTAGAAAGCGCAACGGTAAGCGTCTCATCGCCTTCATCGACCGTGTCGCCGTTGACGGCGACCAAGATCTCCTTGGTCAGCGGGTCGCCCGGGGCAAACACCACGGATCCGCTGGCCGCCTGATAGTCGTCACCCTCCGTCGCGGTGTCGCCGGCCGTCACGTAATCGACGATGACCGGTTCGAAACTGGCGCGAGTAAGACTGACGGTGAAAATGAGGTTCCTGGTGCCCGTGTCGCCCTCGAAAACGGCACCGTCGACAATCGAGATTTCCGGCTGCTGGTCGTCGTTGGCAACCGTTGCCTGGCCGGTGTCGTCGAGGATGCCGATGCCGGAGGCGTTGTCCAGCACCACGGTGAAGATTTCGTCGGGCTCGAATTTCGCGTCGCCGTCGACCGGCACGCTGATCGTCTGCGTCGTCTGGCCCGGCTGGAAGGTCAACTGCCCGCTCGTGGTCTGATAGTCCTCCGCGGCCAATGCCGAGCCGTCGGCCGTGGCGTAGTCGACGGTGATCGTCTGACTTGTGATGCCCGATAGGCTGACTGTGAACACGGCGTCGGTGGTCCCGCTGTCGCCTTCGTCGAGCGTGACGTCGGAGATCGAGAGCGTGGGGGCCGCGTCGTCGTTTGCGATCGTGCCGGTGGCTTGCCCGTCGACGATCACGCCTGCCGCGGCATCGCTGAGATCGACCGAGAAGTCCTCGTCGGCCTCGTGCAGCGTGTCGCCGATTACGGACACTTCGATCGTGTGGGACGTTTCGCCGGGCAGGAACGTCAGGGTGCCGCTGGTCGCTTGGTAGTCATTGCCGGCGACGGCCGCGGCGTCGGCGGTAGCGTAATCCACCGTGACGGTCGTTCCGGCGGCAATGGAAAGGTCGACCGTGAAGACCGCGGTTGTAGCCCCGCTGTCGCCCTCATCGACGGTCACGTCGGAAATCGAGATCGACGGCTTGCCCTCCTCGTCGATGATCGAACCGAGGCCTTGTCCGTCGGCAATCGTGGCGTGTACCGGTCCGGAAAGATTGACGAAGTAGTCCTCGTCGTCCTCGCTCGAAACGTCGCCGACGACCGCCACGTCGATCGTGCGGGTGGTTTGGCCGGGCTGGAAGGTTAGTTGCCCGCTGGCGGGCAGATAGTCGACGTCGGCGGTTGCCGAGCCGTCGGCCGTGGCGTAGTCGACCGTCACCACGCGTCCGCTGGCCTCCGACAGACTGACGGTAAACTGTGCCGTCGTGGTTCCTCCGTTACCTTCAACCACCTCCACGTCGTCGACGGACAGCGTCGGCGCGTCGTCGTCGTCGGTGATCAACCCCTCGCCTTCTCCATCGGCAATCTCGGCGTTCACGGCCGTATCGAGACTCATGAAGAAACGCTCGGGATCCTCGTCCAGTGTGTCGGCGATCACCGGCACGATAACCGTCTTGGCGGTCTGGCCGGGCTGGAAAGTGATCTGCCCGCTGCGGGTCTGGAAGTCGTCTCCGGCAATCGCGGTCCCGTCGCTGGTCGCGTAGTCGACCGTTATCGTCTTGCCGCTCGCCGCGGAAAGCGTGACGGTAAAGCCCACGTTCGACGTGCCGCTGTCGCCTTCGGGATCCAGCGTGACGTCGCCGATCATCAACTCCGGCGCGTCGTCGTTGTCGGTGATCGTGGCTTGCGCCTGGTTGTCGCTAATGCCCGCGTTCGTCGCGCCGGAGAGTTCGACCGAGAAGGCCTCGTCGATCTCGTCTAGCGTATCGCCGATCACGGGCACAACGATCGTTTGGGTCGTTTCGCCGGGCGCAAACGTCAATCGTGCGTTTTGGGCCTGGTAGTCTGCGCCGGCGACGGCCGTTGCGTCGGCCGTGGAATAATCGACGGTGATCGTCTCGGTGGACGCCGCCGACAGCGTGACCGTGAAGACGGCGTCGGCCGTGCCGTTGTCTCCTTCGACGATCGTCGTATCGGCGATCGAAATCGAAGGCTGCCCTGTGACCGTGATCGAACCGTTGACCAGATCGAAGTCATTATACTCGACCGCGTGGCCGTCGGCCAATACGACCCAACTCAACTGCACGTCAAACGTGCCGACCGTGCCGGGAGCCACTTCGTATAGGGCCCGAAACAGCCCATCCCCGTCGGAAACTTCGGTTTCGGCGAACGGTACGTTGATCTGGAAGATGTCGGTGACCCACAGTTCGTCGGGCGATGGGTCGCCGGTCACCGTTGGCGTTTGGCCCTCAAACACTGCGCTGTCGGCTTCGGCTGCCCCGATGAGGGAGACGCCAAAACTCGTTGGGACCACGCTGAGCGTCGCGTTGTAGCCGGCCAACATCGGGTTTTCGCCGCCGGGCAAGGCAAATACGACGTCGAAATGGCCGCTGACCGGGTTCACCGGGTCGCTTTCGATCGTTACATCCGGTGCAATCAGTGTGATCTGGTCGACTGCCGCCAGAAAGGCATCGGCCGACAACAGCTCCCGCGACTCCAGCGGCTCCAGTTTCAGCCGTCTGGGTGAGGCAAAGCGAGAACGGGCCGACCGGCGTTTCGCTCGCCGCGTGGTGCGCTTCCAGGGGGAACGGCGTCTGAGCGGTTTCCAATCTCCCCCGCTTGTCGATGATTCGCGTCGGCGGACGATCCTGCGGGCCTTGCTCGTATTGCCCATGTTGGTATTTCCCATGGCTCTCTCGTCGAAGTGGCGGTTCTGCAGAACCTGGAAGCGTCCAAGAATTGACGCGGACTGGAAGTGTCAAGAGGATGAGTCGTCGCGTTGCCGGACGATGAGTTCCATTATAGTCACACTGAATAGTGGCGGGCTTTCCCGAGCGAAAAAACCTAGCCATCCGACGTGCGCGGGTATGCGTTACGCTGATCGTGGGGATTCGACCGAAGGAAACTGCCGTGGCGCGCTCGATCGGCCGACCGTTTGGCAGGGCGCATTGGAAGAGAAGTCGTTGCGTCCCCGTGTGTCTATCATACCAATGTGCCTACCCCAAGGCCAGTATTTTGATCGTTCGGGTTCGTTCGGAAAGTCCTGCTAGAGACGCCTCCTGGCTGTAATAAGCACCCACCTACGGGACTATTGCCGGTCGAATCGGCTATTCGGAGTGGCCGGCCGCGGTTACACTCAGGTATTGCTCTGCCGTGCGCCACAGCCAATGGAAAGCAACCGGCCTCCTCGGGGCGCAGACGATGGCCGCCAGACGGAAGAGGTCCATATCATGACCGACGAGAAACGCGAAAACGGCGATATCGACCCGGAATCGGGGCCGCCGGAACCGATCAGCCAGGATGTTCGCCACACTTCCGTGAGCGCCCGGGTGCCCGAGGCGATCGGGCGGGGCGTCTTCAGCACGGCGACGATGATCCTGCAAACGAACGAGGTGTTCGTGATCGATTTCCTGTCCACGATGTGCCAGCCGCAACAGGTGGCTGCCCGGATCGTGATGTCGGCGTCGACTTTCTCACAAATGGTCGCCGCCCTGAAGGCCAACCTGGCAAGATACGAAGAGCAATTCGGTCCGCTGACACCACGTCAGGCACTTCCACCAACGCAGGAGACGCCCGATGCTGCCCCCGGGATGGGCGTCTCGGCAGAGGACCCCGACGCGGTTCCGGCGGGCAGAAGAGGCGACAAACAGGTTTCGACACCCCCGCCTGACGTGGGAGACCTGTACGATCAACTCAAGCTTCCAGACGAAATGCTCGGCGGGGCGTTTGCCAACGTGGTGATGATGCGGCACACGGCCGAGGAGTTTTCGCTCGACTTTATCACGAATTTCTACCCACGTTCGGTGGTTACGGGCCGCGTCTACGTGTCGGCCGGCCGTGTGCCGTCGCTTCTGGATACGATGTCGAACTCGCTTGAAAAGTACCGCCGGAAGGCGGGTGGCGGCGGATCGGCGTCGGGGCCATTAAATGGTCCATCTTGAGCAGGCATGCCGGAGCGTATCGTCGCGCAAAACCCGCTCCTTTGGGGCATTCCCCTTCCGGAAGGCACGGTATCTCGCCACTCCTGTAAGCGGGCTCGATGGGTGAAAGTCTTTTTTTTCGGAATCTTCATTTGGGAGATTCCGGGCCAGATAGGGCGTTTATTGGCCGGCTATTCCATCCTCACAAAGACCCATAAGGTCCCCCTCTTTGGATTTGCTTTGCGCCTTGCTTGGCGATGGTCTTTCCCCCTTTGACGCGCCCGACAAACGGCCCGAGAGAACAGGCATCGTTGCGGAGGCGACCGGCTTGTTACGCGGATGTCCAGGCCCTCGAGTAGCGAGGTGCCGGCCAGAAATCAACAACTTTTGAGCCTGTTTTTATAGCTCATAAGGTGCATCTCTCGGCAGCCGATCTGGGGCAGATCATCTCCGCAACATTTGCAGCCTACCCCCTCAAATTGTGTTGGCGAACCCGTTGCATTGAGGAAATTCGGGGTTTTTCCCTTATCCCTCGGCGGAGCCGATTTCTCCCTTTTTTTGGGTGGCGTTTGGTTAAAACGTTGCCATGTGGGGCGATTGGTGGTGCGGTAGATGGGGTTATTTTGGGTAATGCGCGCGGTCCTTCTCGGTTGTAGGGCAAGCGGGCACGAAGAGTGTGTACTGGCAGTGTTGCGCCTCAGGCCAAGTTGAAGGAGCGACTTACGGCTACCAGGCAACGCGAACACTAGGAGTGAATTGCAGTCACTGAGGTTAGGCATTTTGGGTTGCGTTTGACTGTCGGATTACAATGGATTTGATCTCGGGCGGCCGACCCGACTCGACCTACTACGGAATTTTGACCACGGCCAGCCTATGAGTTTGTCGGGATTTTTGCCCGGTGTATTGACACCGCGAGGCACGTGTGTGCGTCTTGCGGCGTCCGCTTTGCGCGCGGGGGGCGGGGTCTTTGCGACCGCATCGCTCAGCCGCGCGGTATCGGCCAACCTTCCGGCCTCTGCTTGCCTGCTAGTTCTAGCGAGAGTGTTTCCGAGTTGTTCTGCTTCAGCGACCGTCGGCTCCGTCCCCAACCGCCCGCTTCGATGCGGTCGATTGGAGACGGTCTCGACGGCCGATCAGTTTTGTTCGGTGTCACCATTTCGGAATCAACAGTTGAGGATTCTCGGCGAAACGCACGATCCCGATCGAGTTGGGCTCGACGGCGTGCGACGCCGGCCGCTTCCGTTTGCTCGTACACTAACGCCGCCGCTGCGGACTTCGGATCCCCTGCCGAAGGCCGGCAACCGGCTGTGGTCGAGGTGTGTGGAGCAATACAAAGACGTGAGAGGAGTTTGAAGCCATGAGACGTGGACGTTCACTACGACGACGGCTGGTCAGCTTACTGCAACGCCCCAAGCCAAGCGACACGGAGAGAAGACGCCGGTGGTCCGAACGGTTCCCACGGCTTTTGCCGCTTTCCGGGTTGCGATCTATCCCGATTGTCTCGGGCCTGGTCAGACTCTTCCAAGATCTTCGCGCGGACACCAGAAAGCGCCAATTGGCGGTGGCTTCTGCCACCTCAACGCATCTGGTAGCCAGAGTCGAGTCGCTCGAACAGCGGCGACTGCTGGCGACGTGGCAGGTGGGGCCGGGCGGCGACTTCGCCACGATCCAGGACGCAGTGAACGGGTCGGCCGACGGTGACGCGATCAATATCGCCGCCGGCACGTACGCTGAAGAACTGGTGATCGACAAGGATCTGTCGATCGTCGGTGCCGGGATCGGTGCTACGACGATCGTACCCACCATGGATACCGGCTCGATCGGAGACACCAGAGGCTTGATCTTGGTCGACGATCCGCTGGATCCTGGCGACCAAGTCAACCTCTTCCTCGGCAGCCTCACCATCGACGGAGGCGACTTCAACATCTATCAGGCGATCCGGCACAGGGGAGCCGGCACGATCGATCAAGTTGAGTTCACGAATATCGTCTACCCCGGCAACCAGGGGACTGCGGTTGCCGCGTTTGACGATCCCGGACTGGTGACCATCCAAGACTCGACCTTCGACAACATCGGCCGCATCGGTGCGCTGTTCTTCGGTGGAGCCGGCGAGTTCCTCGGCAATACCTACACCGGCAACGACGACCCGGCTATTCTCGAATACGGCGTCGAGGTTGGTGGCGGTGCCACGGTGGACATCCTCGGCAATACGATCACCGGCGCCGGGGGATCGGCCGCGCCGGCGACCTCGGCCGGCGTATTGGTAACCGGCGACGTGGGTCTGCCGAGCCATGCCAACGTCAGCAATAACTTCATCACCGGGAGTATGAACGGTGTGTTGGTCGGGTTCATGCCCGACGATCCGAGCACGGCGACCGTGTTCGAGAACGACATCTCGGATAACGGTTGGGGCGTGTCGGCGGCCGGCGCTACGGGCGTGACCGCCGAAGACAACTGGTGGGGTACGACGGACCCGGTCGCCATTGCCGGAATGACGTTCGGCCGCGATCCGGGCAGCGGGGTCGACGTCGACTTCGACCCGTGGCTCGGAAGTGGCACGGACAAGTTCCCCGCGGTGCCCGGTTTCCAGACCAACCATGCGCCGGTGGCGGATGCCGACACCGCGACGACGGCCGAGGACACGCCGGTGACCGTGGCGGCGCCGGGTGTGCTGGATGGCGATACCGACGTAGACGGCGACACGCTGACCGCGGTGCTGGACAGCGGTCCGAGCGACGGTGCGCTGACGCTGAATCTCGACGGTTCGTTCACCTACACACCCAATGCGAACTTCAACGGTACGGACAGTTTCGTCTACCATGCCAACGACGGCACGGCGGACTCGAATACCGCGACGGTCACGATCACGGTGACACCGGTCGCCGATGCGCCGGTGGCGATTGCCGACTCGGCGACGACGGCCGAAGACACGCCGCTGACCGTGGCGGCGCCGGGCGTTCTCGACAACGATACGGACGCGGAAGGCGACTCACTGACGGCAGTGCTGGACAGCGGTCCGGGCAACGGCACGTTGACGCTCAACGGGGACGGTTCGTTCACCTACACTCCGAATCTGAACTTCAACGGCACGGACAGTTTCGTCTACCACGCCAACGACGGCACGGCGGACTCGAACACGGCGACCGTGACGATCAACGTGACGCCGGTCAACGACGGCCCCACGGCCGGCGACGACACAGCCACGGGCAACGAGGATACTCCGCTATTGATCCCGTTCGAGGACTTGCTGGCCAACGACAGCGACCCGGACGGCGGTACCGAACTGACGATCACGCAGTTCGACGCCACCAGTGCGCAGGGTGCGCGTGTGACGCTGAACCTCACGGGCGGCTTCACGTACGATCCGACCGACGTGGCCGTGATGGATGCTTTGAATCCGCCGAGCGACACGCTCACGGATACCTTCACTTACACGATCACGGACGGCGGCGGCGGTTCCGATACGGCCACGGTGACCATCACGGTGACGGCGGTCAACGACGCTCCGACGGCGGTTCCGGATGTAGGTGCGACGGATGAAGATTCGACGTTGAGCGTGCCGGCGGCCGGCGTGTTGGCCAACGACACCGACGTCGACACGGGCGACACGAAAACGGTAACGGAAGTCAACGGCGCGTCCGGCGACGTGGGCTCGCAAGTGACGTTGCCTTCCGGCGCGTTGCTGACGCTCAATGCCGACGGCAGCTATGTCTACGATCCGAACGGGCAGTTCGAGTCGCTGCAAGTGGGCGAGAGCGCCACCGACAGCTTCGCTTACACGATGTCCGACAGCCATGGCGGGACCGACACCGCAACCGTGGCGCTGACGATCAGCGGCGTTAACGACGCTCCCGTGGCAGACGCCGACTCGGCGACCACGGCCGAAGATACTCCGCTGACCGTGGCGGCTCCCGGCGTGCTGGCCGGCGATACCGACGCGGACGGCGACACGCTGACGGCCGTGCTGGACTCCGGTCCGAGCAACGGCGCGTTGACGCTCAACGCGGACGGGTCGTTCGGTTACACCCCGAACGCGAATTTCAACGGCACCGACAGTTTCACTTACCACGCCAACGACGGAACGGCGGACTCACGCACCGCGACGGTGACGATCACCGTAACGCCGGTCAACGACGCCCCGGTGGCGGATGCCGACTCGGCCACCACGGCCGAAGACACGCCGCTGACCGTGGCGGCG
>CAYYNP010000206.1:0-18029 GCA_964472545.1 uncultured Planctomycetaceae bacterium
CCCCCCTCACCCCCCCCCCCGGGCCCCGGGGGGCCCCCCACCCCACCCTAACCCATCAGTTAGCTCGTTACGGACCACTACGGCTTGACGACCTCAAAAGGTATGGCCGGCAACGGGCCGAGGAACGTGCGGTACTCTCGCGTCTTTCCCTCTTTGTTCGTCTCTGTCCTCTTCTGATACCCGTTGGCGATCAGGTTGCCTTTCAGCCCCGGCTTGACCTTTTCCAAGTCGCCGCGCAACACCATCGTCACGGTCCGGTCGGTGCAGGAGGCCTTGTCGATGAGAATGCCCTCCGGCGGATCGCTCAATTCGATCTGGATCTCCCCCCGGCTCGCGTCCCAAGGCGCACGGGCTTGCACCTCGGCATCCCCGCCGACGGGAATCCTGATCGGTTGCTCGACGAGCAATGTCCACATGCTCCGGAAAGAACGGGGGTCCGCGGGGGGCTTGGGCGGATCTCCGGCTCCCGGCAGCACGAGCGTCAGGTCGTTGGCCGTTACCAGGTGCCTATAGGCGAAGGCTTGCATCATGTCGTCGGCCGCCGCGGCCGTGCGGGTGACTTCTCGGCCGTCGATCGTGGCTCGGCCTTGCAGACGGAGGTTGTGCGGCCGGGCCATCAACCACCGCCCCAACGCCAACGTCACGCGGACGCGGTCCTGACCGGCCGGTATCAGGCCGCCGTCCATCAAGACGCCCGCCGGATCGCCCTTGAACGAGAGGGCAATCTCGCCGTCGAAGCCGTCCTTACGCAGGGCGAAGATCGTGATCGGCTTCAGCCGCCAGGACACGGCATTGATCGCCGACGGCACCACACGCAGCGCGAAATCGGGGCGCGGCGGACTGATCCGCAGGCGGTATGCATACTGCGAACCGCCCTCATGCTGGGCGTCTCCCAAACGGAGGAAGTAGGTGCCGTCGGCGGGCAAGGTGATATGGATCAGCGAATCGGCGTGATGCGTGCCGAGCGCGTCGGCCTTGTCTTCATGGTCGTCGCTGAACGCCAAGCGCTTGCCCGCCGCATCGGTCAACTCGAGCACGGAATCCAATGGCGAGGCGAGCCTGCGTGCCGTGACCTCTGCAACGACTTGCTCGCCGGCGCGGCCTTCAAAGTGGAATAAGTCCCAATCGCCCGGACGGTCGATCCGGCCGTTGACGATCACCGGAAGCGTCACCGGCTGTGCGGCGGACGGCGAGTCGTTCGACTCCTTCTCGAGACATTCCGGCAGGGTGTCGACCGCAAAGGGGACAGTGTTCGAGGCGTTGCCTCCCTCCCGCACAGAAAGAGGGTGAATTCCCGAAGCCTTGCCCCTCGTATTCATGGTCAACGTGTTCGCCGGCAAGTTCCAGCCCGTCAACTCGACGGCGGTTTGTCCCTCGGCGGGGCCGCCCAGCGGAAAGGCGTTGGTGATGAAGGGAATCTCGCCGATCGTGATGCGATACACGAAATCCGGACGGCCGCGGTAGATCGCATCCTTAATCTCGACGGTGTACTGACCGTCTTCCGGGACCTCGAAAAAGAGGACCGGATCGGGATGGAAGTGGTAGTCGTCGTGGTAGGCCAGCTCGTTGCCGCGGGCGTCGTACAGCGTCAACGTGGCCTGGAACCAGCCGGGCACGGCGTCGGCCAGGTAGGGGACCAGTTCACGGGCGCCGACGGCGGCGACCAACCGTTGGCCCTTCTTGGCTTCAAAGCGGTAGCGATCCGCATCGCCGGGCGTGAACCGTTTCTCGCGCCAGTCGACGAAGTCCGGCTCGCGGGGGATGATCTGCCCGTTGGCCACCGCCGGCAGCGTGATGTCGGTCGTCACTTTGGGCGGGAAGCGGAAGGGACTGGCGTAATCCTGCGCTTCCGGGACGAGCCCCGGTGTATCCTCGCGAAACTCCGGCAGCCGGCCCACGAAGAACCGGATCGGGTTGGACAATCCCCGCGCCGACTCCACCCTCATTTCACGCCGGCCCGGCTCTGCGTCCGCGGCGATCGTGATTTCCAGTGCCACGGACTCGCTGATGGCAGGTTGCAGCCGCCTTCGGGTGGTTTCGCTCAGGTAACGGGCGAGCTTCCTTTCGAGCCTGGCGGTCTCCATGCGGACCTTGGCGTCTCGCTCGTCTCTCGGAAGCCGCCGCAGTTCCGTGAGTTTCTTCCGCAATTCGCCGGCCTCTTCCGACTTCATGGGCTCGATCTTCTCGAGCACTTTGGCTTCCACGCCGGAACCGGAGAACTCGACGCGTTTGATCTTATCCAGGAAACGCCCGCCCAGGGTAACTTGAAACGTGGTCCCCTGGCGCCCGCCGGCCGGGTACGCGTAGCCAAGACGCGGCGTTGTCTCCTGCGCCGATGCGGCGGAAGAGGAAGCCGCCGAGATCACCAGGATCCACGCCAGCGTATGTCGAACTCGGCTCATTCCATCCTCCAAACGTCTACATGATCTCTTTCAGGCGCCCGGCCATAGGAATGCCGTCCGATGGGCCGGGGGTGACGGTCAACGCCTGGCCCAACGGATTGGGTAGCGCCGCGTCGGGGTCGATCCCCAGCAATTGATAGATGCTGCCAATCAGGTCGCAGGGATAGACGGGGCGATCCACGACCTCCTCCCCCTTGGCATCCGACGCGCCCACCACACGGCCTCCCTGGAACCCGCCGCCGGCCAGCACGGCGGAAAAGCACTTGCCGTAATGCCCGCGTCCACCGTTCCAAGGCGGCTTCCAGTCGATCTTGGGCGTGCGGCCGAATTCGCCGCTGTACCATACGACCGTGCTATCCAACAGGCCGCGATCCGACAGATCCTCCAACAGCGTCGCCATCCCCTGGTCCAACTCGGGCAGCTTCGTTTGCATGGCCCGGAAATGCTCCGTGTGCGTATCCCATCCGCCCGAGTTGATCGTGATGTACGGTACGCCCCGCTCGACCAGACGCCGCGCGACGAGGCAGGACTGGCCGAACTTGGTCAGCGCCGTCTCGCTCCAGGGCATGTGGCCGTACCGGCTTCTCAGCGCCGCATCCTCCGACGACAAGTCGAACGCCTTGGCGCCGTCGCCGACGATCATGTCGTAGGCTTGCTCTTCCGATTCGTAGAAGGTCTCCAAGGCCGCGTTGCCTTTGGCCGTGCGGCCGAAGGTGTCGAGCTTGCCGAGCAGATCGCGGCGGTCCTTCTGCTGCTTCTCAGAGATGCCTTGGGAGACGACGCCTTCGACTGCAAACACGGGCTGCGACGGATCGCCGCCGGTGGCGAAGGGCTGGTATCGCGGCCCCAGGAAGCCGGCCTCGGAGAACCGCCCTTGCGACTGGGTCAGCACGACGTAGGGCGGCAACAGGCCCTTGTAGCCGGCCGCATAGCCCCTAAACAACGAGACCACGGCACCGGCGCAAGGATAGACCAGCCGATCGCCGGGCCGCCGGCCGGTTTGCGTCAGGTAGGACGCCGTCTCGTGGCCGTTGTTGCCGTGGGTCATGCTGCGAATGATGGAGTATTTATCGGCCTGTTTGGCCAGCAGCGGCAGCAGTTCTCCGATCCGGATGCCGTCCACGTTGGTCGCGATCGGCTTGATCAACGGACCGCAGTAGTCGTTGCCCGCCTTGGGTTTCGGATCGAAGGTATCCAGGTGCGGAGGGCCGCCGGCGGCCCAGATCTGGATCACCGACTTGGCCTTGGGCTTTGGCGGCTGCGCGTCGGCCGAACCGCCTTGAGCCTGGTCGCCCCGAGCTTGGCGGCCTGCGAGTAGCAGCCCCGCCGCGCCGGCCAATCCGCGGCCGAGCGCCTCGCGCCGCGAGATCGACGCACCTCGTTCGACTTCACCAGCATCCCAAGGGACGCCCACGGACGAAGGTCTTCTGCTCATCTTCTTACCTGACGGATTAATGGCGGAACAAGAACTCCGGGCTGTTGATTAGCGCCCAGGCGAGGTCGCGCAGCACTCTGCCGCTGCCCGAGCCGGCCTCGCGGTACGATTTCACGATCTGCAATTCCCCTTCCGTTGGGAACCGTGAGAGGATCGTCAGATACAGTTCCTTGATGGACTCTTCGTCCTTTTTGCGGCTCCAATGGATCAGGGGCTGCAGCTTGGGGCCCCCTTCGATCTTCCGCCGGATATGGCTGGAATTCAACATGTGCAGCCGCTGGGCCGCCGTCGTACGAGTGCTGCGATCCGACTCCAGACCGGTGTCACGCGACGACCGCCCGAATTTCTCCAGGAAGGGACTGGTGATGCTGGCATCGGCCATGGCCACGCTGCGCTGATCTTCGGGCATGAACGTATAGGGCTCTGGAATAATGCTGGAATACTGCTCCCTGGTGCCGCTGATCTGGTTCAGCGCGTCGATCAGCACCTCGGCCTCCAATCGGCGCACGCCGTAGCAGGCGAAGTTCTCCTCGCCTTGCGAGTCTTCGGTTGGGGAGATATGGCAGCGCTGATAGGCCGCCGAATTCAAGATCAGGCGGTAAAGATGCTTCATGTCATATTGGGACGATACCAGCTCTTGCTTCAGGAAGGCAAGCAACTCCGGATTGACCGGCGGGTTGTCCGGCCGGACGTCGTCCGGCGGGTGAACGATGCCGCGGCCTAGCAGCCGGCACCAAGCGCGATTGGCCGCGTTGCGGGCGAACCAGGGGTTCTCGGCCGACAGCAGCCAATCGGCAAAGGCCTGCCGGGGGTCCTGGCCCGGTGACAATTCAACCGGCGTTCCATCGGGGAACTCGGCCGATTGCAGCGTCTTGGCAGCCGCCTGCGTGGCGGCCCGTTCCAGATCGAAGAGGACGATCTCTTCCTTCCATTCGCCGGTGCGTTTGAAGGCGATCTGCGAAAAGAGCGCCGCCATACCCGACCACCGCTCGTTGGGCCAACTCTCCGGCTGCACTCCCATGAAACTCAGCGCCACGGCCTGCGCAATGGCCTGTGGCTCGCGGCTCTGAACGGCGCGATAGAAGTTCACCTGGGGCTTGCGGAAATTGCTGCCGCTGGCAGTGAGCATCTCCCGGACAAACCGGTCGTACGGCACGTTCTCCTTGACGCAGGTGCGAATCCAGCGATGGTAGGCTTGCACGGCGTTCGGCCACAGGTTGATGGGGAACTCCGACTTGACGCGTAGCAGGTCGCACCACCTCATCGTCCAGTAGTCGACGTACTCCTCTGTTTCCAAGAGGCGGTCGATGAGCTTGCGGCGTTTGTCGGGATCGTCATCGCCGATGAACTTCCGCGCCTCATCGGCAGTCGGCAGCGTGCCGGTGACGTCCAGATACACCCGACGTACGAAGACGCCGTCGGAGCAGACCTTGGCCGGCGCAATGTCCAGTTGCCCTAGCTTGGTAAGGACCAACTCATCGATTCGGCCTTGGGGAGCCGGTTCCGCATCGCTCTCGAAAGGGAGCTCCGGCGGCCCGGCCTCGGCCGCTTTGGCTAGGATGGCTGCCAGGACAACAGCGATGACCACGGATCTCTTCATGTTACCGATCCCGTGTAGTGCCCCACGCGATTGCCGTGGCCAAAAGACAAGATGTCTCTTCTTGACACGCAGGGTTGATTATACAAGAAGGAACTGGCGATTCAAGCGCGAACAGCGGGCAAGACCTCCTGCCGGGCTTGGGGGCGACGTGTCCGGTGTCGGTTATCTCGGCCCATCGAAACAGCCTGAAAGAACACCGGGTTACGCCGTGGATTCGACGCTCGACTCCTTCGGCTCATTGGTCGGGAGAAGCCACAGAAGGACCGCGCTCGAACGCGCCGATGTCCCATGGGCCGCTTTTCGGTCGGGGGCGGCCGGCGACGTCGACTCGAATGTCCAGGCCGTACATCTTGCGGAACGCGTCGTAGAACGTGCCGGGTGTACCTTTGCCAATAGCCGCCGAGCCTGCCCCGAGGCCCGGGTGGCCGTCGGCGTCGACGGCCAGCGCCGGGTTGCCCACGAGATTGCGCGTTCCGCTGAGCTTGACGCCGCGCCGGTTCCATGCGGCGACGATCCCTTCGCCCGTCGAGGCATAGAAGGTCCGGTCCTCGAGCGTCTCTCTGGGATAATCGGTATTCAGGTTGTCGATCATCGCGATCTTCTTGCCGCCCATCCAGAACAGGTTATTGTTCAGCGTCGTCACGTTCCCGACGCCGGTCCCCAGCGAGAGCGCGGACAGGCTGAAATCGGTAATCAGGTTGCTCTCGATGACCACCTCGTCAATGCCCACTTGCCAGTGATGGTGAATGCCCTCACGTACCGACGCAATCGTGTTGCCGGCGATGGCCAGGCATCGGGAATCCGGGTCGATATCCAGCGTGATGCCGCTGCCGGCGATATCGTGGATGAAGTTGCCGATGATCCGGCCGTTGCGCACTCCCTCCACGCGAATACCCGTTCGGCTCTGCTTGATTCGGTTGAAGAGGATCCATACGTTGTCCGGGCCAAACCCCATTTCCGGGTCGTAGCCGTTGCTGCCGACGACCACGGCGTCGCCGGACGACGTCGCTGACCGCCGGTAGCCGTAGAGCGTGTTCTGCGAGACCACGACGTCGCGGATCGTCTTGAGGTCCACGCCGTTCTCACGATCTTCGTGGAAGAGGTTGCCGCCGATGTAGACGTAGCGCGGGGCGATCTTGGCCCGGTGCGAACCTTGCACGGCATCGCCGCTGTTGTGGTGGATGTGATTGTCGAGGATCCAGATGCGCTCGATGCCCGAGCCCACGTTCACACCGTGGCAGTCGTCGGCCGTGCGTTTGCCGTCGCGGATCCTGGTCCTCTCGTTGTGGTGGACGTGGTTCTTGTAGACGACGATGTCTCGCGTACCGGAACCGGTGCCAATCGCAGAACCCCCCGCTTCGCCTCGGCCCGGCGGGTTGTGCACTTCGAGATAGCGCAATGCAATGTGATGGTTGTGCTCCCAGATCTGCGGAAAGGCCCGGTCGTAGAACTCGATATTCTCCAGTATGAAGTAGGAAGCGTCCAGACGCATGTGGTGCGTCTTGGCCCCACCCTGGATGCGCACCTTGTTGTCCGCCGACACGGCGCGAACGAACACCGGCTTCTCGGGCGTGCCCCGGGCTTCGATCCGTTTCCACCCTTCGTAACGATACGGTCCACCGTGGATTTCGACCACGGACCCGGCGGGCAAGGAAACGGACAGCCGGTCGAAGAGATCCCGACGAGGTTTCTCCGGCGTGCCGAACGGGTTTTCTTCGTTGGCGGCTGCGGGGTGGGTGTTGTCGATGTAATGCGTGTACGGCCCGTGCCCCGCGTCCCGGTACTTGAACCCACCCGCCTCGAAGGTCTTTCCGGCGTACGTGTGGTGCGACTCGTTGATGCCGAAGGACGGAACCGGTATGCCCACCGGCGGAGCGTACGCTGCCGGGCCCTTTGCTTCCGAGGCTTCTGCGATGCTCTCTGTGGTGTCCGCAACGGCGCATGCCGCAGCTAGGGTGAACGCCGTGTAGAAAACAGTAGCAGAGCGTAAACCGCGCATCGTATATCTCCGAACGGCATAGACCGACTGATCGTAGTCGGAAGGGGCATGAACGTTGACGTTCGCAATGATCTTCTGCCCGTATGCGGTCGGGGCGATCACCAGAGTTGCGACGATCATCAGACGTATCGCCGTCAACCTCACGCTTTCACCTCGTCATCTCAGCGTTTGGGAAGTCTTGAGGAATCATGTGATAAACACGAGTCTATCTCTTCCGTCGGCAGCAAGCACTCCGGCCGAGGCTCGCCGGCCTCCGAGCCGAAGTTCCTCAACGCATCGGGCAAACTAGCAACACTGGACGACTTCCAACGGACTCCCAACCCCCCTTTAGCGTTCCAAGCGGACCACCGTAGCTGCGACTATTCTCTGTGGCGGACCAGTTTCCGCCGGTCTAGTCGCCGCTCTGCCAGAACTGTGTGAGAGCCGTACACAAGCAGCAGCGCTACCAAGACGACGGCGAGATTCCCGGTCGGAGCGTACCAGGCCTTGATGTCCGGCGTGACGGGGCTGTTCATTAGGATTGATCTGACGAATAACCCCGAGATCAAGGCAACGAGCCCCAAGCGAGTCAGCACGATCAGTACGGTCGCTGCCACGCAGGCACCGGTTGCCCAAGGCAAGAACGTATCGTAGGCCATCACGCTGGCACAGGCGGCCGTAATCAGTCCGAAGAACGTCGCCTCTGCCAACCGGTGAACTTGCAACGTGACTCGCAGCAACAACAGCAACACTACGAGCACCAGCCCCAGCGACAGCGAACCGAGCAAGATACCGATCACGGTTCCCAGTTTGTATCGCAAACCCAACAACTCGGCCAATTCGAATCCGGCGCCGGGCAGCTTGGGTACCGGCCGCGGCCATCCGAACCAGCCGGGCAGAAGTGAATCCAGTTGCAGCAAGAGGGCTATCCCGACGCCCACCATGCCGCCAAGAAGCAGATCGCGGCCTACCAGCGGATCGCGGAAACGCCCTTTCAATAGACGGCTCCAGGTGATCAAAGTATGCGGCCAGAACCGTCGCAATAGTGGCTCGACCGCAACGTAGATGCCCCAGGTTGCGGCAGCCGCGAAAACCGCACGCGTCATCCACAAATACGCGCTAGTTGCCTCCTCGACGAAATCCGCCACGTGCCGCTCGCCGACCAGCCAATCGAGCAACGTCAACACGAAAACGAGCAACGCCAATCGGCGGGCGCCGCGCCGATCGCAACGGCCCAATTGCAGGTTGCGCCGCGCGAGCAGAAGCCCGCCGACGAGTGCAACGGTGTAGAGCGCAAAGCGCGGGGCAAACGATTGCGTAGGCATCCTGGCCGTTCGGGCGGCCTTTTCGAGGTCCGCGGATTGCGGCATTCGCTGGTCAACGTCGAAGTAGACCACGCGACCGCCTAGCGCGGCCGCCTCAACACGTATCGCCACATCAGGTTTCTCGGGATACACGCCCTCCCAGGCCACGACGTGATCCGCGTACATCGGGGGCCTATGCGCGGGGGCAACCGCGTGGAAATCGGCGATCTCCAACTCCGCGAACTGAAACACTTCAGGCCAGTTGGGAGTCCCGTGTGGCGAAGCGACTGTCGCCGACGCCGGTGGGACGGCGGAAAACCTCAACAGCCGCTCCTGCCCGTCAAGTCGGACGGTAATCACTCCCGGCTCGGCCGGAAGCTCCCTCCGCAGCGCCGGTTCGCCATAAGGTGCCGGCGGCGCCAAGCGAGAATCACCCAACCGACACCAATAGAAGATCGCCGGCGGGCGGCAACTCGGCAGATCATCCCAGTTGCGGCGTCGATCGTCCTCTTCACGCAGGCAATCGAGGTACTCTCGGTCGATGGAGAATCCTTGCACTTCTCCGGGCCGGGCCGCCTCGTGCCCGAGCAGGCGCGTGATCTCCTTGGCACGCTTGGACAACACGGCCGGAGGCTCAACCAGTCCCGCCTGCGGCACTAAGAAGGTCCGCCCTGCCAACAGCACGACGCCGAGTAACCCGACCAACGCGACGGCCAAACAGACGAACGCCCATCTCGGTCGCATCCGTTCGTTTCCGCCGGCGGCGGCGACCATGTCGGGGGAGGGCATCTTGCCGACGCCGAGTGCGGCCGCCAAGGGATCGCCGCCAGGTAGCGCCGCCGCCACGGCATAACTCGACTGAGGACGTCGCGCCGGCTCCGAATCGAGGCACTGTAGGATTACCTGGTCCAGCGCCGGGTCGACGTCGTCGCAGACCGTCGATGGAGAACGGGGCGCGGCATCTGAAGCGCGGCAATCTGCCGGCACGCCATCGAACGGTTCTCGGCCGGTAGCGATCTCGTAGAGAACCATCCCGAGCGAATAGAGATCGCTGCCAATCGACGGCCGGCCGCCCTGCAACAGCTCCGGGGCCATGAATGACGGTGTGCCCGCCAACGACATCTTCGTACTGGTTGTCAGGGCGGCGATTCCGAAGTCGGTGATCCGAATCTGGCCGCGGCCATCGACCATAATGTTAGCGGGCTTGAGGTCTCGGTGTAGCACGCCCTGATCGTGTGCCGCGCCAAGCCCTGCACAAAGCTGGTGGGCAATCTCGGTCGTCTTGTCGCCGGTGAATCGGCCGATGCGCCGCAACAGCGTCACGAGGTCTTCGCCATCGACGTACTCCATGGAGATGAAAGTCTCTCCGTCGGCTTCACCGATGTCGTGAACGCGGTTGACGTTAGGATGCGTGACCCGACGAGCCAAGCGGACCTCGTGAAGAAAGCCTTTCGTCCACTGCTCGTCGTCGGCCCGCCGGCGCACGAGGAACTTCAGCGCAACGGGCTGATCCAGTTTCAAGTCGTCGGCCCGATAGACTTCTCCCATGCCGCCGTGGCCGAGCAGCCCCATAATGCGATAACGCCCAACGATCACCGTGCCGGGCGCGAACCGCCCGACCGCCTTCGGTGCGCCCACCCCGGAAGACTCCGTGGTTGCGACCGGGTCAATCGGAATCCGTGGAATCGGCAGAGGCACTTTGAGAGCCGTGGCCTCCTCGGGCGATCGGCCGATTACCGTCGTGGGGAAGTGGTGTCTTAAGAGCGACTCCAGCTCTTGGCGGAGCTGAGGATCGTCGGCGCACTCCCGATCCAAGAACGCGCCTATCTGGCTTTCGGCCAGTTCGTAGGCAGCGAGGAAGAGCTTCTTGATCTGCTCGTGACGCTCCGGGTTCATAGCGCTTAGTCTTCGCTTAATTCCCGGCGTAGCCAGGAACGGATCATCGTCCACTCCCGCTCTACCGACCGTTTCGGCATTTGAAGCACCTCAGCCACGTCGGCGACTGTCAGCCCACCGAAGAAACGCAACTCCACCATTCTCGCCTGTTGGGGGTCGAGCCTCGCCAGCTTGTCCAGTGCGTCCTCCAGCGCCAAGATGTCCTCATCGCGTCGGGGTCCGGCGGCAAGATTCTCGTCGAGTGTAATCCGCTGCCGCCCGCCGCCTCGCTTGGCTGCTTTGTGGGCCCGCGCATGATCGACCAGAATCCGGCGCATGATCTGTGCGCCTACGGCAAAAAAGTGAGTCCGCCCGCGCCAGTCAACGCGGGTCTGATCCACGATCTTCAGATACACCTCGTGTACCAGCGCCGTTGGCTGGAGAGTATGGCCCCGGCGTTCTTGGACGAGGTGCGCGGCGGCCAGTTTGCGCAGTTCGGCGTACACGACCGCAAACAGACGATCGGCCGCCGAGCGATCGCCCCGTTGGACCTCCTCGAGAATCTGCGTGGCTTCCGACGGCTCAACGGAGTGCATTGCAGGCCGGCTCCCGATTCCTCACGGACCCAACGCCCATTATTGGACCTGTTGAGTGACGGTTCAAGGTCTCCCGTTGTCCGAGTCGGCCTCCACGCCGCCCCCCATAATGGGAGGGACTCGTTCCGCGTCGGGCCGGCCGGGAAGCCGTCTGCGCACGTACCGAGGAGCACCACCGTCTGCGGAAGTGGGGCCATCGCTGATTGCCTCAAGGGCGAACATCAGGGAAATCTGGCGGACGGTCCGGCGATTTGCCGCGTTGTATGTGGACCCAGGCAGAGATGGCCTCTCTGGTTTCGCCAGGAGAAATTGCGGTGGTCGGCAGAGCGTGTCTCTAGACGGGGTACGATAGGAGGTGAATCATGACCCGTGTGAATTGCCTGCAAGGGTCGCAGATCGGTAAGAGTTTCGCGACTGGCGTGCAACCGGCAGACGGTGAATCATCTTTGCATCGTCTGCGCACAGTCCGGCTGCAGGAGGAATTGTCGGTACGCACGGTCGCGGGACGGCTGGGCGTAACGATGACCGAAGTCAGGCGTCAAGAATCGGAGACGGTAGATCTGCTGTTGAGCTCGCTGCATCGGTGGCGGGCGGCGCTGGACGTGCCTCTGACGGAACTCCTCGTGGAGCCGGATTGTACGCTTTCGCCGCCAATCGGAAGGCGTGCCCAATGGGTGCGGATCATGAAATCGGTAAAGTACGTCATGGAGCAGTCCGACCAGAAACGCGTCACGCGAATGGCTGAGAACCTGGTAGGGCAACTGCTCGAGATCATGCCTGAGCTTCAAGGCATCCGACCATGGCACGCCGTCGGCTCGCGTGACGCCCGGAACGGGTGCGGCCGTGCGGCCCTGTTTCCGTTGCCGGATTCGATGTTCGCAGGCGCCGAGGATTGAATGTAGACGGGGGCCTGTGTGGCGGCGCGAGTTTCCGGCAGCCAGGAGTCCACTCATCCCGTTGACGGTTCAACGGAAATGCAGGCACCAACGCACAAGCCGATTCGTTCCAGCATTGGAGGATTACAGTGGATTGAAGAGATCGGGAGTGGCTGTTGGCGATTGAGGCGTAATGAAGGTCTCCGCCACCTTCAACGTCCTCTTTGGCACCCCCTCTTAACGCCCCGACCAATCTAATGCCCGTCCTCTTTGCGTCCCCCGGCAATGGGTGCTCAGTTCACCGGGACTTTCAAGAGCTTGACCGTGCCGTCGTCAAAGTCGCTGAAGACGAGCGGGACGTAACCGGCCGGGGCATACGGCGGTACGCTGTAGCCGGAAAGGCTGCGGTACTCGTGGATGTTCAGTTCGGCCGTCAGATCGTGTGGTCCCTCCCATCGGCCGTCCGACGAGCGTCGATAGTAGCGAAGGACCGCCCGGCGCGACCAATCGAGTCCCTGCCAGCGGCGGTTGACCTTGCCGGCGTTGAAGAGCGTGACCACGTCGCCGGCCAGCGAGAGCATTCCGCCGTCGTCGCACTTGATCGGCGCGGCGATCCAGGACTTGCCGTTGAAGCGCAGCACGGCATCGAGTCCCGTGGCCGTAAAGAAGACCTCGGTGCGGCCCTTGGTCACCGCGGACATCGTTGCCCGATAGGCCCCGTCCATGCCGTCGAGGGTGATCGGCGAGACCTCGCTCGGCGGCGTCCATTTCGAGCCGTCGTAGACCGACCACAACACGCCGCAGCCCTGCTTATGACGCCAGAAGCACGCCACATGGTCGCCGTACGGAGCGATCACGGTCTCCGGATAGCCGTAGGTTCCGTCGGACCACTGGGAGGCTTCTGAGCCGGTTAGCAGCGCCCCCTTGCCCCAGGGGACCCACGTTCGCCCGTCGTCGTCGGAGTATTTTGCGTGTACGCCGATGCGGTGTGCCCGGCCGATCTGGCCCCAGCTTGCCCAAAGCCGCCCCCGGTGCGGTCCGCCGCGCAGACGCACCACCGAGGCGTTGGAGCCACAATGCCGGATGTCCGAGTCGAGGATCGTCGGCGACTCCGCCCGCCAGCCGGTGCCGGTAAACGTGTACTTGGTCAGATGCTGCCTGGGGTTGGCGTGGCCCAAGCCGGCGCAACCGGGCCCGCTAGATACGGCCACGCCGTCACCGATGGCGTCGATCGCGCAACCCCGGGCCGTGCCGTGATCGAGATTGCGTGCCGCCGGCCCGGGAAGCGGCCTCCAGTTCTTCCCGCCATCGTCGGTGTAGACCGCCTTGGCCACTGCTTTCGATCCGTCCTTTGCGGTGTAGGCGACAAACAGGAATCGGTTGTCGTAGGCACCTACCCATCCGAAAGGAACGACCGAGCCGCGGGCGACCACAACCGGCTCGCCAAGTTGAATCGGTGTGCGGTCGGGCTTGAGTTGCTCAGGCCGGCTCGGCACCTGCGGCCGCCCGGGCCGAGCGGTAGGGACGGTCATGGGGGTGCGATCCCTCAGGAGACGCTTCGGTGCCGGCACGCCACGCTTGACGATCCGCACGTTGTCGATCCGCAGTTCCGCCCGTTGGGGTGACTCGTGGGGCGACTCGTGGGGTGACCGGCCCAGCAGCCAGAAGTTGGCGATCTTGGCCAAATCGAGACCTCGCAGCGCGGCGGCCCGACTGAGGTCTACCTCGAGCGTGACCCATTTGTCTTGGGGTATCCGGAAGGTCCTCATCACCGGCGGCTCGATCAAGTCGTCTTCCACAGCCAGCCAAAGCTCGGCCGGACCGTCGCAGAGCACGTCGACCCACAGCCGTTCGTAGCCCGACCAGTCCCGCAATGCCGGATCGGCCTTGGCCAGCCATTGAAAGGTCGTCATCAAGCGATGTGCTTGAAGACCTTCGCGGGTGTCGGGATAGAATCGCGAGAGCAACTCGGTCTGCCGGTAGGCCGCTTCGCGATTGTGTGGATTCGCCGTCCCAAGCGAGGCCACCAAGGCCAACTCGCCCTCGGTATGCTCTCCCGGCCGGCATCGCCAGGTCCACGCCCGATTGGTAGCGCCCGGCCACTCGAACCGCGCCGCGAAATCAAACCCCTTCTCCCGGTCCAACAAATAGAACCAACTCTCCCTGCCCGGCTTCTCTTCCCGCGAAACGGCAACATCCCGACTCAACTCCGCCCGCTCGAAGCCCAAGATGACCCTTTCGTCGGGCGCTTCGCCGGCGGCTGCGCCGGCCGCTGCGGCCAGCAGGACGGCCGAGAACGCCAACCGAACCAACAACCTGATCGAACTCAGCAGCATCTCACACATCGGTTCGCCCTTCGGTGTTCTTTGATACACTTCAACCACCATCGTACACCGAGAAGAACCCTCTGACGAATCCGCAAGCAGGCGAACCCCAGCGCATAGGGGGACAGGCGGCCCGGGCGTTGTTCGCCGTGGGGCAGGTGCGCAACCTGCTGAGGATGAACGTTTCACCGGGCATCGGCTGGCTGCCGACTTGACCACACTCCTAACTGTCACGTCCGCCGGGAGGCAGATGTACTGGACAGGGCCGCCTGCGCCCTGTCATACTCAAGGAATGTGCGGGGAACAGGCCTCCGCGAACAAGCGCCCGGCGAGGATGCTCTGAGCCTGCGAGTCTCGTATGCGGATCTGGATAATCAACGTTAGCTGCTGAAAGAAGGCGTGTACGCGCATGGTCGAGCCTGGCGATACTGTCGACGTTGAGGTTCAAAACGTGGCCGTGTTTGGAGCCTTCTGTCGCCACGACTCGTACGAGATCTTGGTGCTTCTCCCTGAAACATCATGGATCGCATCGTTTTGCTCGTGCCGGCAATTCGCCGAACCTGGCGATCACTTGACCGTGAAGATTGTGCATGTAGATCAGGAATCCGGGAAGATTACCGGGAGCATCAGAAGGTTGCATCCGAATCCGTGGGAAACGGATCAGCTAAAGCCCGGTAGGATCCACGATGCCCGCGTTGTACGTCATGTTGCCAGGGCAGATCGGTGTGGGGATATGCCCGGATATCTCCTGGAAGTACTGCCGGGCGCATTCGCCATGCTGTGTGCAAACGGCCTTTGCCGCAAACCGAATGAGCGATGTGCCGTTACGATATGTGAATCCGACCCTTCAATGCGCTCGGTTAGATTCGCAGTTGCGCAAGAAGGTGGCTGACAATCCCCTGCACACGGAGCCCGCGGCCAGGCGCGATTCCAATGGCGAGTCGTCACTCCTGCCCCGGTGATGCGTGATGTTCGCCGCCGCCACAACATGCCTGATGTAGATGCTCTATTGCGGTGTGGGTTTCCCCAGAGAAGAGGCAATCGATGTCACGAACACACCGAATGAGCCATGACGGCCGGCGGCTGATGTGCCTGTTGTTAACGCTGCTCTGCTTCAATCTCGGCATAGCCCAGACGGCAACTGCCCAATCGTGGACGCAGTTCGAGATGAATCGACCCGACGCTCGCGGTCGTTATCTCTGGACCGAGGCCGCGAACTGGAATCGTGGACTGCCCAGCGGCGATTTCTCGGTGGAGATTGGCGACGATCGCTCCGGCAAGGCCCTGCACTGCGTGATTCCGACGGGGGCCGACGCGGTTTGCAGCCATCTTGAACTGGCCGAGCATGCCGGGACGCAGGGGACGACCTTGCGGCTGGAGAAGGACGCCCGGCTCACCGTGGCGGAAACGGCCGTGTTGTCGAAGGACCGGGAAAGCCAGGTCCTCGTCGATGGGACGTTGCGCTGCCCGAAGGCGGGGGCCGGGCTGCGCGTGGGCGGGCCTTGGGGGCGGCCGGACATTGACGAGCCGGCCCGATGCCGGCTGGTGATCGGGCCGACGGGAACGGTGGACGCCTGGTTCGTGGGCGTCAACACCACGCACCGGGCCGAATCGACGCCGTCGACACCATGGGGGCCGCGGTTCTTTGCTCGATCGACCGGATCGGAAATTGCAGTCGACGGCGGAACGCTGATCGCCCGGCAGGGGCTGCGGACGTCGACCTCGCTGGCCGATCGGCCCGGGGCGCTGCGGCTCAGCGGCAAGGCGACCTTGTCGATGGAGCCGGACGCAGAGATCGGCTTCGATCTATGGTGCGGAGTCTGGGAGATCGACGGCGGCCGGGCTGAGATCAACGTCGGCGACGTCGAATTCTGGGGCAACAAGTTTCAGGACGCAACCAACGCGAAGACGGGCGAACGAGTGGGAGCCGGGCTGGCCGTGTTGAAGCTCACCGGCGACGGCGTCAGTACGATCCACGCCCGAGCGGTCGATTTCGTCGACGCCGCCGTGCTCGACGTCAGCGGCTTGAAAGTGCCCGCGGGAACCTACACGATCATCGACGGAAAGTCGCTCGGTCGGAAGGCGCTGCGGTTTGCCGCCGGTACGGACACGAAGCGCTGGAGACTGCGCTTCGACGAAGCTCGCGCGGATCTGCTGCTGGAGCGGACGCACTGAGAGGAACGTTGGCCGGCGGCCTACTCTGCTGTTGGGATCGGCGCGGGCGGTTGGCTTATCCGCCATCGCGCGGCAGACGCTCGGCGTCACGTTACTTCCGGCCGATCGTGGCCTTGTACGCCATGACGATCGGCGGATTGTTGTACCTTCCCTGCTGGCGATCCGCGTGCTGCGCCGTGAGGTAGATTCGGCCCGTGGACGCGTCGAACGCTCCGCCGCCCAGCCGAGTCGACGAACCCGCGAACGGAGTTTGAAACACCCCGTACTCATAGGGTCGCACCTTATGCGGTTCGATCTGGCCGGCGCGGACTCGGGCGAGATCGTTAACGTCCCAGAGCCAATAGTAGTGATAGTTGTCTTTGACCGCGAAGGAGCTGTAGCCGCCCGTTTTGCGGCCGTTGTCTTGAACGATTTTGTAACCTACGCCGCTCTCGTTACCGCCGCTGTGGCCGAACGTCGCGTAGGTCCGCGTTCCCGGCACGATGACTCCGTAGACGGCCCGCGACAGATGATTCCAAAGGCGATTCTGCCGCGACGTGTTGGAGAGATCCTCGTGCAGGCGATGGGCAAGGCTGAAGTCGAGCAGCTTAGTGGTCGAGACGGGCGTGGACACGGACTTCCGGCCTGCGACGTGAAGCGGATTGAAAACGAACGCCGAAGGTCCGACGGAGGCGCGGGAGATGATCGGGACGCCGCTGGAATTGCCGGTCAGGAATCCGCCGCCGAGGATCGATTGCCACGCGGCGGGGATCGGCGACATCCACCCGGCGGTGTGTCCCGGCCGGCCCTGCACCTCGAAATAGCCGTCGACGTCCGAGTCGGCCAGGTCGTCAGCGTTGCGAACCACGAGCATCGAGAGCGTGTTGTCGGCCGGGGCGTCGTAGTATTCGTAGGCGTTGACCAGAAGCTCGGGACCGTTGGGTCCGGAAACACACAACATGCCGCCGATGCGATTGTTGCCCTGGGGATTCTTGCCCGAGGCACGATTCAGAACGGCGGCGAACGGCTGAATGGGAGCGCCGGCCATCTTCAACTCGGCAACGACGTCGCTGTCGACGAGTTCGGGGATCACGAATTCCGCGATCGCTTGCTGGTGCGCGTGTCCCACGATGAACAGCGACCGGCCGTTGGAGTTCAGCGCGATCGGCCCCTGAGCGAAATTCAGATCCGACGGGCCGAACTTCCGCGACGGCGCTCGAAAGGCCCCCACGTACTGAAAGTTCTTGATGCTCAGAAGCGGAAGCTCCTGCGGCGGCGTCGTGCCCGAATCGGCAGCGGGCGCCGTCGCCGTTGCGAGGACGACTGCCAGCAATGCGACAATGCGAGGTGTTCTCATCGCGAGGATCTCCGTTGGCGACGTGGCTTGGCGTTCTCGGCAAGTCAGTCTAGGCTTTGTCGTAAGACGTCATTGTAGTCATCTCGCTCCGCGAGATGTCACAACGTCTCGCGGAGCGAGACGACTACT
>CAYYNP010000207.1:0-18008 GCA_964472545.1 uncultured Planctomycetaceae bacterium
TGCCCAGGGAGAGAAACAGGCTCCAGAGCCTGACTACGGTGGGCATGCCGGAGGCGAGGGTGATGAGCCAGGGAATCAGGATCACGCCGCCGGCGCCGATGAGCCCCCCGGTTACGGACAGTACGACGGTCTCGATGAGGAACTGGCTTACGATCTGCCGGCGCTTTGCGCCGATGGCTCTACGAATCCCGATTTCGCGGGTGCGCTCGGTGACCGTGGCCAGCATGATGTTCATGATGCCGATGCCGCCGACCAGCAGCGAGATCCCGGCGATTACCACCAGCAACACGTTGAACATCGCGCGGGTACGTTTCGCCTGACGCAGCAACTCCTTGGGGACCACCACGGCGTAGTCTTCGTTTTCGTGGTATTTCTCGAGCAGCGCCTGGATGATGGCCGCGGTTTCGTCGACGTCGTTCATGTCGTCGACTTCGACGGTGATCTGGCTGAGCTCGACTTTCTCTCCCTGAAACTCGCCGCCGACGCGCCGCATCACCAGATCGCCGACGCGGTGGCGGAGCGTCTTGAGCGGGATGTACGCGTCGAGGCTGTAATCGCGGGAATCGAGGCTGCCGCCGATGGCGGCCGAGGCCGTGCGCGGCTTCGTCTGGCCGATCACCCTGTAGAATTCGCTGCCCACCCAAATCGTCCGGCCGATCGGGTTTTCGAAGGGAAACAGCCGCCTGGCCGTGTCGTCGGCCAGCACGACGACCTTCTTGCCGCGGTCGCGGAGCGAGAGCCATCGCCCCCGGGCCATGTCGAGTTGGTTCAACTCGCGGTAATCCTCGACGCATCCGACGAGTTTCGCGTCGGCGGTGCGGTTGTCTAGCCGCAACTCGAAGCGCAGCTCCCGCATCGGCACCGCACGGCGGATGTTGGGGATGTTCTCGACGATGCGGCGGTAGTCGTCGCGGAGCAGTCCGTAGGTCTTCACCCGGCTGTTGGCGTCTTGCCCGCTGGCGGTCGAGGTGGGCTCCTTGGTCCGCACGATGATGTTCGTGGCGCCAAGTTCGAGAATCTGCTGCTCTGCGCGGTGGCTGACGCCTTCGCCCATCGCCACCAACCAGATCACGGTGGTGGTGCCGATGAAGATCCCCAACGCCGCCAGGCCGGCGCGCATCTTCTGCAGCAACAGGCTTTTCAGGCCCAGCCGAACGGTTTGGAGGAAGGAGTTGTTCACGAGTTCAATATGGCCGCTTGAACATGTCCGCCGGGGCTACTACGTTAGGATGCAAGTTGGTCGGCCGCCGCAGATCGACGCCAAGTGGAAACGAAAAGTCGCCCATCTTGCGGCAAGCCGGCCGTGTTTTGCAGTGGTTGTCATTTCTTGGGGGTTCGCTTGTCGTAGCCGGATGTCGTCGCCTCCGGCCGTTGTGAATCGGCTACGTCGGCCGTCTTCGCCGCCGGCTGGGCTCCGCCCAAGGCAAGCGGATTGAGCACGACTTGATCACCTTCCTCTAAGCCCGCCTTGACAACGGTAAATACGTCGTTGGTGTCGCCCAGTTCGAGCGCCCGCCGCTGCGGTCCGTCGGCCGTCTTCACCCAGCAGAAGCTCCCGTTGTCGGTCTCGACGACGGCGGCAACGGGGATCGTCAACACGTTCTCGTGCCGGGCGACGAGGATCTCCACTTCGGCACTCATACCGGGCCGGAGCCCCGGCACCGAGGGAAGGTCCACAAAGGTATCGTAGCGCACCTCGTTACCGGTCCACCAACCCGACGCCGCCGTCACGAGAGAGACGGAGGCAACGACGCCGTCGAGGGTCTTGTCCGGCAGCGTTACCTTGGCAGACAGTCCCTCCTGAATACGGTCGACGACCGCTTCGTGGACGCCCACTTTCACCCGCATCTTGGACAGGTCGGGCATCAGCATCAGGATTTGCTCTTTATGGACGGTCGATCCGGGGACGATCTTCGGCGCGTTTTCCCACTCTGCGGCCGAAAGGTGGATCACCATGCCGGCCTCCTTGGCCGTGATTACGCAGTGTTCGTGTTCCTCCAACGCGCGATCGCGGCGCCACGCATCGGCCATCGCCCGCTCTACGTTGGCCTTGAAGTCCGCCTGTCCTGCGGCCAATTCGCCGCGGAGCGTTTTCACCTGCTCTCGCTGAGTGAAGTCTTCCAATACGTCGATCTGGGTCTGCTTCAACTCCAGTTCCAACTTGGCTTGTTCGAGCTCGAAGTCCTTCTCTTCAACGTCCAGTTCACTGGCGTATTCGCTGTCGAACATCATCTCCGCGTATTCGAGCATCTTCTGTGCGGTACGCAGTCTCGACTCGGCAACCGCCACGTCCTTCTTCAGCTTCGCCAGATCCGTAACGTATTGGCCTTGCTCGTACTGCGAAACGGCCAACTCCGCCCGCCTCATCTGAGCCTTGGCGCGTTCGGCTCCGGAGCGAGACCAAAGGGCGTACTTCGTGCGTTCGTCGATCTGTTCTTCGATCAGCAGCGTGTCGAGCCTTAGCAGCACGTCTCCCGGCTCGACCATCGATCCGCTTTCGATCACCCAGATGACGGTGTTGAAGCCGCGGACCTGGCACTTGATTTCGACGTTTTCGGAGCTTTCTAGAATCCCGTGTTCGGTGACCGTCACCAGCAGGTCGCCGCGCGTGACGGTGTGCGTGAGCTTGGGCCCGGACGGCTGCGAGGCGTGGCCCGTGATCAGCACGGCCACCGACGTCAACGCGGCAATCAGGCCGAGCACCAACAGACCGAGCTTCCAGGGTCGACGTCGCTGCGGGCGTCGCGGGCTTCGCGTTTCGGTCTGGACGTTACTGGCCATGGCACACTCAACCGCTGAAAGCGATGTCTTCTCGACGGGCTGCTAGAACTCACTTAGGTCGGGGGCTCGCCTCTTGGTCTCGTCGAGCGTTCTGGCCGCCTCGTCTTGGGCTTCCGCGATCGAGGCCAGCGGATCGAGCACCACCTCGTCGCCTTCTTCCACGCCCGCCTCGACCACGATAAACATGTCGCTGGCGTCGCCCAGATCGAGCGCACGACGCTGCGGCCCGTCGGCCGTCTCGACCCAGCAGGCGTATCCCCGGCTCGTTTCCACAACGGCGGCTGCGGGTATGGTCAGCACGTCTTTGTGCCGGGCCAGCACCACTTCGACTTCGGCGCTCATGCCGGGCTTCAAGCCTTCCACCGAGGGGAGCTCGATGATCGTGTCGTATTTCACCACGTTTCCGGTCCACCAGCCGGCCGGCCGCGTGACCGGGGAAACGGACGTAACGGTTCCCTCGAGCGTCTTCTCCGGCAGCGTCACCTTCGCGGCCTGCCCCGGCTTGACGCGATCGACGATCGATTCGTGGATGCCGACCTTGACTTGCATTTGGGTCAAATCGGGCATCAGCAGCAGCACCTGATCTTTGTGTACGGTCGCCCCTTCCTCGATCTCGGGTGCCTCCTTCCACGCCTCGGCCGTCGGATAGATCACGATCCCGCTGCGCTCGGCCCGCTCGACGCAATACGGCAGTTCCTTCTCCGCGCGCTCCAGACGCCGTTTGTCTGCGTCGGCCGTTTCCTTGTCTGCTTTGTATTGTGCTTCGTCGGCGGCCAGGTTGCCCTGCAGCGTAGCCAACTGTTCCTTCTTGGTGAAGTTCTCCAGGACGTCGATCTGCTCCTTAACGAGATTCACGGCCAACTCGGCCTGTGTGACCGCAAACTCCTTCTCCTCGACGTCCAATTCGCTGACGTACTCGCTATCGAGCATCATCTTCGCATGATCGCGCATGTTCCGTGTGGTGCGTAGTCTCGACTCGGCCACCGCTTGGTCCTTTTGAAGCTTCGCCATTTCGGTGACGTACGTTCCCTCCAGATACTCCGAGATTGCGAGTCTTGCTTTTGCCATGTCGGCCCGGGAGCGTTCCGCCACGGATCTCGACAAGTGGGCGAACTTCGTGCGTTCGGCGATCTCCTCTTCGATGAACAGCGTATCGAGCGTGAGCAACTTGTCGCCCGGCTGCACTTCGGTACCGCTCTCGATCACCCAGGTGAGGAGATTCGCCTCACCGCGGACACGGCATTTGATCTCCGTATTGTCGGAACTCTCCAGCGTTCCCTGCTCGGTCACCGTGACCGCCAATTCGCCCCGTGTGATGGTGTGCGTCTGGTAAGGGCCGTTCTCGCGCGAGGAGCCTTGCTTGGGAAGCAGCGTGCCGCCGGCCACCAACGCCGCGACGGCGCCGAGGGCGATCAGACCGCGCCGCCAGCGTCGACCGTGGGAGGTCTTCCGACGTTCGTCGGCATCTGATTCCGGCAAGGCGTAACTGGCCATGGCTGAATGTTCCGTGTCAATTCCTCTTCCAAAGTCGTGAGACTTCGGGTCGGCTTGCCGTCGGTCTGAACTCTTGGGCGTTTTGCTACTAGGGCTTGCCGTCGGTCTGAACTCTTGCGAGTTCAGCTACTGGGTCCGCTGGGCTTCTTCTCCGGTTCCGATTCGTCGAGCGTGTCTAGTGCGTCCTTCCCAGCTTCGTCAATGAAGGCCGTCGGATTGAGCACGACTTCGTCCCCTTCTTTCAAACCGGCCTCGACGATGATGAACACGTCGTTGCTGTCGCCGAGGGTCAGCGAACGTCGTTGGGTGCCTTCGTCCGTCTTGACCCAACAGAAGTCGCCCTCCTCGGTCTCCAGCACCGCGGCGACGGGTATCGTCAGCACGTCCTCGTGTTGGGCCAGGATCACCTCGACCTCGGCGCTCATGCCCGGTTTGAGGCCCTCGTCGGAGGGCAACTCGATAATCGTGTCGTACTTCACCACGTTGCCGGTCCACCAACCGGCCGGTTTGGTGACGGAAGCCACGCTCGTGACTTCGGCCTCGAGCGTCCGGTCGGGCAGCGTGACGATCGCTCTGAGCCCCGGCTGAACTCGGTCGACGATCGATTCGTGAATGCCGACCTTGACCTGCATCTGCGACAGATCGGGCATCAGCAGGAGCACCTGGTCCTTGCGCACCGTGGCGCCTTCGGTGATGTCGGGCGTTCGCTTCCACGCTGCGGCCGAAGGGTAAATCACCAGGCCGTCCCTCTCGGCCGCGATCACACAAGCGGCCAGTTCCTCCTCGGCGCGGGTCTTGCGCTTGATTTCCATGTCCAACCCGGCCTCGTCGGCGGCCAGCTTCGACTTGTTGGCCGTGAGGTTGCCGTTGAGCGTCTCCAGTTCCATTTCCCTGGTGATTTCCTTCAAGACCTTGATCTCGGTTTGCTTGACCTTCAACTCCAACTCGGCTTGCGTAACGGTGAAGCGATTTCCCTGCACCTCCAGGTCGGTTACGTAGCCTTGCTTGAAGAGCGTTTCGGAACGGTCGCACATATCCTGCGCCACGCGCAGATTCCGCTCGGCGACTTTCAGTTCCTTCTGCAGTGCCTTCAGCCGCGCGCAGAATCTGCCTTTCTCTTCATCGCCGTAGGCTTCGATGGAGATTTCCGCGGTGGCCACGTTGGCCTTGGATCGCTCGAGCGTGGCGGTGGCGATATGCGTATTCGTTCGCGTCAGACTGACCTGCTCTTCGATGATCTTCGTATCCAGCCGGACCAGTTCGTCTCCCTCGGTGACCACGGTGCCGCCCGGGACCACCCAAGTGACCATGCTGAAGCCACGGACTTTGCACTTGATCTCGGTGTTGTTGGAACTCTCCAGCGTTCCCTGTTCGGTTACCGTGACCAGCAAGTCGCCGCGGGTGATGGTGTGCGTCAGCTTGGGACCGCTTGGCTGCGTCGAGATGACGCTCGGTACAAACGCCGCGGCTGACGCCAACACGACGCCCACGCCGGCCGCCACCAGCCCGCGCCGCCACCGCCGGGCCCGTGCGGAGTCTCGAAGATCGCGGCCGTTTCCGGCAAACTGACGTCGCGATCGCAGAGGGTCCTGCATTTCGGGATGCACGTTGGTCGACATGTCGGATGCGAACGTGTATCGAGTAAGGGGTGAGGAGGCCAACCGCGTCGAGAGTCGAGGGCCACAGCAACGCGGGCCACTCGTTCCATTGTAGACAGCAGCTTAGGCGGCGTGGAATCCCGGTAATCGGCAAGACGCCTCAACGCCCGCCCTCCGACGAGCGCCGATCCATCCATAAAGACACCAAGAGGCCCGATCGATCGTGGACATTATTCCACGAATTCTCGTGGTTTCGGCGAGCGAATCACCGGTTCTTGCCGCGGCCGGCGCATGCACCCACCCAAGGGGTGGGTTATGCCCATTTAACAGAAGTCGCCAAACGCACCCTTGCGGCGTCTCGTATCCGCCTATCTTGGGAAGTCTGCACCGCCAACGCTCGCCGGGGTGCTTGGTACAGGAGCCACGGGCCAGGAACCGTCCTCGCGTCGAGCGACGGGCACAGAGACGCCCTCGGACGGAATGCCGTCTGCCAAATCCGCCCAACTGACGGGGATCACCGGGGGCAGCGGTACCTCCTCCGGGGCGGGATCGTCGATACCGGCCGGCGCAGCGTGGCCTGAGCCGTCGATCGGACGCTCGACCCAGCGGCCCTCCGGATCGAGCTGCATGATGCCCAGTTCTCGGTAGAGTCGCATCCGCGCGGCGTAGTAGCTAAGCCAGGCGTTGAGGAAGCTGTTCTGCGTCTCGCGCAACGATGTCTGGGCCGACAGCAGATAGAGCGCCGTGGTCTCGTTGATCGCACCGCGCGAACCGGGCTGCGGAGCGTGCTGTGGCGGATTCAGTGAGCGTTGCGTTTGATCGACGCGTCGAATCGCGATCGTGACGGCGCGGCGCTGAATCTCGAGGTTCTGGCGAAGCTGTTCGATCTGTCGCAGCAACGCGCGGAGCCCCAGATGGAGCGAGTCTCGCGATTGGATGAAGTCGCGGCGACTCCGTTGATACTCGATCAGCGACTCGCGATAGGCGTTTCGTTCGAGCAATCGCGTGAAGGGTGCATCGAATTCCAGCCCCAGCCGTAGGCTTCCCGTCGGCGCACGAAAGCTGACGGGGTTGTTCCGCGCCGTGCGAATATCGCCGCTCGCCGTGACGTTCAGTACGGATTGCAGCGCGTCGGCGTTGAACTGGATCCATCGCCAACGATCGACCAGCGCCGCCCGCCCGTTCATGAAATCCAGGCGGTTTGCCAGCGCAATCTGTAGCGCCGCGTCGGAGTCCAGCTCGAGCGAATCGACGGTCACGGTCTCCAGACGCGCCCGCGCCGGAACCACGGCCGCACCCTGGACGAGCAGCAGGTAATCCGCGATCCACGAGATGAGTTGCGTTTCCGTCTCGCGCCGCGATTGCTCGGAGAGTTCGTCGCGGAGCCTTTGCAGCTCGGCTGTCGCCGCGTCGAAGTCCCGCTGCAGGTCCGCCACCATCTTGCCGAGTCGACCTCTGTCGTGCCGGAAGCGTTCTCGCTGCTCGTCGGTCATTATCCGTTCGCGCTTCGGCATCACCTGATCCATGCGCGCGAGGTCCTCCAGCGTACCGACGATCAGGTTCCGGACCGGCTCGACGAGCTTGGAAGCGTCGTCTAGTGTCCGTCGGATGACGGCCACTTCCGGAGCGTCCGGCATGCCGGCCACGCGCCGCTGCAATTGGACGATCCGTTCCTGGATTTCGGTGATCTCGCGAGGAACGAGTTGAAACTGGCGGACCAGGCTGTCGTCTAATTCGATGGGAAGATCCGGCGGCAGGCCGAGCGTATCGGTCTTGAAGTGGTCGAGCGCTAGGTCGAACGAATTGCGGCGGGAGAGCAGATTGGCTCGCTCGGCTTCGACGCTCTGGCGAAACTGGTCGACTTGGACCAGGCCGATCGAGTCGGCTTCGTAAAGGGCTTCCAAGCGGTCGCGGGTCCGCAGTTGCAGACTGAGGTTGTCTTCAGAGTTGCGGATCTGCTGGAGCTGTTGCAGCAGCCCGAGATAGCCGCCCACACCGCCCTGTCCGGAATACGACTGGAGGTTTGTCCCCCCACCGCTCCGCTGCGGCCCGGTCACGCCGAGTTCGCCGATGGCGACTTGGGTGTAGAACCCCTCTCGGAATTGGCCGTAGGCCCGCAGATTGGCCAGCAGCTTTCGCTCCTCAAACGTTAGTTGTTCCAGGGCCACGTCCTTGCCCGCTCCGCGCAGCAACGGCTGGATGAAGGAGAAATTCGCCAGCGACGAGGCCAGGTTTGCGTCGCCGCCGGTGAATTCAAACACGAACGAGTTGGCGAAGCCGACCAGCAATTCACCGGCCGAGGCAAACCGTCGCCGTGCCAGCAAGGCCGGGTCGGCCCCGAACGGCCTGCCCGCCGTCACCCGATTGTTTTCGACCCCCGCGCCTTCGATCGCTTCGGTGACGATAAACCGCCGGAAGATCGGGCTATAGGCCAATCCTGCCGGAATCAGCGATCCGTTGTGGGAGTATCGGGCGTCGTATCCGCCGAAGAACTGCGTATCCAAGCGGAACCGCTCCGCCGAAACGTCCAGAGCGGACAGGTAGAGCGTCTCCAGTTGACGTTGGTTCAGCGGCGAATGTACGTAGGCTAGCTGGACTGCGGAGTCGACGTCGAGTTTGACGGCACCGTTTTCGTCGATCTCGGCGTATTCGGCGAGCATCTCATGCCAGGCGGGGTTTTCCAACTCGCGGCGAGTGCCGTTGCAGTACCAGTGCTTCCATCCCTGCTTCCCGTCGACGCACTGCATGTAGCGGTGCGAACCCGGATCGTCCGGCGGCATCGGCGGCCGGTCGGGATCGTAAACGTCGTAGTACCGGCTGCGGCGATCGATCTCGATTTGGTAGTCGCTTATGCACCAGCGCGGGTCGACGTTTCGCTCGGCGATCACATGGTACGCGTCGCGATCCGCCTCCACACGGTGCTTCGTCCGCGAGCATCCGCAGGCAGCGATCACGGCCGCGGCCGCAAGAACAAACATCACCCACACGGGGCGAACATTGGGAGCAATGGGCATTGACGGGGTTCCGATGACCCGATGGGAGGCACAACGCTCGGGCATAGCAGTGCGGCAGGTTCCACTTAGTTCCTCCTCCGGTGATAATCGTTATGCGGGATGTGCTGACTGTAACGAAGACCGTTTGGTAGCCGTCGTGCGGATTGGGCTGACTTTGACGAATTTGCCGAAGATGCCGACGGCCCGAGGGTATTGTCTTCTTCACCTTCACAGCGACGTGCAGCAGATATCTCCAAGTGATTGCTCGACTTGCGCAGTGTGCGGCGTGATGCGGCGCGCCGTCGACCGGATCGATCTAGCGGACGTCGGCTCGACGGGCGTCGGGGGCAAGCAATTCAAACACGCCGGGCTCGTGCCGCTGAACCACACCCGACTCGAGCGTTCGGAGAATCTCACGGTAATCGGGGTCGTTCTTGTCCCGGAAGACGGCCACCCCGTTAGCCTCGACACACAGCCCCCAGCCATCCGCGTCGGCTGCCAAGGGGGCCTGCAACGCGGCGCTGCTTCGGGGATGCGTGAGATTCAAGTGCCTCACGCGCATGCCGCTTTCGGTGATGCCCCACTGCCCGGGCCGTGGGCCGCTATGGACGTGAATGCTGAATGAATCGAGAAAGTCGGGCGTGTCGGGTCGGCCGGGTTTGTCGTGACAGCTTGCACACCGACGGTCGTAAACCGCCTCGAGCGTCGTTCGTGCCTCTTGCGAGAGTACCGAAGGCGAGCCCTGATCGTAGTGACCGTAAAACGGAATGTTCGAATCGATCCACAAGAAGACTCTCTGCTTCTCTTCTGCGCCGAGCACCGTCTGGGCGTGCTCGGCGTCGTCGAGGTAGCGAGTCAGCTTGCTGAGCACCGAGCCACGGCTGAGCGGTGCTTGCTGGTCGTAGTCGGAATTGAGTTGCATGAACGTGCGGCCCTTGCCGGGCATAAAATCGACCAGCCCCTTGTCGGCCAACTCCATGTACGACATGTTGAAAACCGTGGTCCGATCGCCGGAGAGGTTCAACCGGCCGTCGGGCGTTGCTCCGCCATGGCAGCCGGCACAGTGCTTGTCGAAGACCGGCTGCACGACGCTCTCGTATTCGAGGATTCCCCGCGTGCCCCATTCGGGAAGCTGCGGCCGAACCGGCGGTCGGCGGGCTGCCAGCGGCGTGGCGTCCTGCGGAAACGGGGCCCGGGCGCCGGCGCCCTGCTCGTGACAGCCGATGCAACTTCGCCGTTCCCCGGGCATTACGTGGAAATCGGAACCCTGGGTCATCAACATCTTGCCGTCGCGATCGAGCACGTGGAAGTAGAGGCTCCGCAGCGCCGGCACCTGGAAATGCGCCGAACCGTCCGCCTCGACCGGCACGAATCCCAGCAAGCGGTTGACGTAGAAGAACGCGCCGAGTCCCATCGCGCCGCCTCGTGCCCGGGTCTCGGGCACCTGCTCCATCACCGCGATCTGCGCGATACGGCCCCGCTCGATCGAGCCCTCAAGGCCGCGGTAGACGTCTTGCAGCAGGAGCGTTCCCGGTCGCGACCAATCGGGATCGCTCAACAGTCGACGCTGCATGTCTTCAGGCTCCCATGCCGCGGCGGCGCCCCGCTCCGGCACGACCGGCGGACGTTCGCGCGCAACCAGCGGTTGCGGGAAGACGGCGGCCAGCCCGTCGGCCGGCTCGTAGAGGCACTTCCGATTGCCGTAGCGGTCCAGCAGATAGACGCCCGTCGGACGGTCTTCGTGGCCCGCGTAGGACACGAGGAAGAGTTGCTCGCAGAGCGGATAGGGATCCTGGAACTGCTCGGGCGTGGCGAGATCGGCCACGCTGGCCGTATCGTGCGTGATCCGCTGGAAACCGACGCCGTCGCCCGCCTCGCGCCCCATGCCGCCGTGGATCAGCCCGACCAGGCCGGCGTTGTTGGTGTGGTGCGATCCGAAGATGCAGACCATTTCGGGGCGGCCGGGGATCTGCCGCGGACGATAGAACGCGAACGGATCGATGATCGTATTGCCGAAGACGAGATCCAACGCCGTGCCGTCGGGGTTTTGCGTCCAGATGCCGTGGCGGCTGAAGACGTCCTTGTTCACTCCGTAATCCCAGCGGGCAAAGACCACGCATCCGTCGTCGGTCACCTGGGGGTGATTGTCGATGGTCAAGTTGGCCGATACCAGCCGGCGATTCTCCCCGTTGCGATCGACCGTAAACAACAAGCGCCGCGGCGCCCCCGACTTGCAGGGCGATGTGCCGGGCGAGTCGTCGAAGAAGACGATTCGACCGCTGGGCAACTCCGCGGGCGACTGGCCCGAGGTGATCGGCCGGAAATCCTGCCCGTCGATACCCACGCGGCTGATCGTGCCCCCGCCGCCAATCAGCACGGTCCGGGCGTCCCAAGAGAGGTTGATATCGTGGGCCTTCAAGTTGGTGTCGTGATAAATCGTACGCAGCCGCCGACGGGCCGGGTCGAAGGCGCAAATGCTGGCGGGACCGGCACCTGAAGTCGTGTATTGCATCGAGTCGTGCCCATATCGCGGCCGCTTTAGAAACAGGATCTCCGGAAGACGGCAGATGGCGCCGGCCCAGTGGGCTTCCAGCTTCTCCCCGGCCGCCAAGACGTCCTCGACATGGGGATCGTCCTCCTCGACAATGCGATCGAGCAGAGCGGTGACTCCCCGCTCGAGTTCGCCGAGGCTGGCAAGGTACGTCCGGGCTTCCTCGGAGGTCGAATACGACCGAAGTCTCTGCTCCATCACGGTAACGACCGAGCCGTCCTCTTGACGAACGCCGCTCTCGATGCCAGGCATGGGGGTCATGCTGAAGCGCAGATCCAGCAGGCGCTCGAGCGTCTCGCGGTAACGTTCTGTTTCCGGAAAGGCCCGCTGCTGCTCCGATTGCCCCTCTCGAAACCAGGGGCGTTCCGTCTCGGGATACGGCTCGAACCACCGTGTGGCCGGGCCGTCGACGGCGCTGGTGCGAGGGCTCGGGTGCAATCCCGTCACGGCGAACGAGAAGCCGTAGGAATGCCGATTGTTGGTGATTTTGGCCAGAAAGTGATTCACGCCCCCGCGCAGCGCGAGCTTGACCTGCGACGGAACGTCGGTCTTCCCTTGCCATACTTGCACCGGTTCGCCGTTGAGAAAACACCTCAGTCGGGCGCGGTAGCGCCAAGATTCCCGTTCCGGCCAGTGGCCACGCCAGGCCGGTTGCCACGATTCCTCCGGAGCGCGCACACGGAAATCGAGCAGAATCTCGATCGGCTGCTCCGCACGGATCGCCCGATAAACGTATTGCGACTCACCGGCCGACGGCGCCGGACCACGCGGCAGATTGCAGAGATATCCGTCGACCCACTGCTGCCGGGCTTGCCAGCGCCGCTTGGCATGGGGCGTGGCCGGGAAGTTGGGGGCCGGGTAATCTCGATCGAGCTGCGGCGCGCCGTCGGCGAGCGTGTCGCGTTCGACGTCGAAGGTGTGGGCGAACGACGAATCGGTATTCTTGACCCAATTCAACTGCGGCGGCAAGTCGCGGAACGGGCCGATGCGATACCATTGCCCCAGCCGCACGCCGGCTTCGTCCAAACGCGTCTTCCAACTCCGATCGATGTACCGCTGCTGCAACAACTGCCTTTGGATCACCTGGCAAGCGTCAAGCACGTCCCGACTGACGGACGCGGGGGGCTTTGTCGTCTCCGCCCCCACGCAGATACTGCCGCAGAGCAAGACCAAGAGGCATCGCCCGAGGTCCGCCAAGCCAAAAGCACACAGCGCGTGGGCTGGAAACCAAGTTCGTGATTCTGGGCCATCGCAACGGACCGATCGATAACACGGCATGTATTTCAACTCCGTGATGAACCGGCGTTACTCTCTTGGTGCGACCGGTAGTCAATCCAGCCCCGGATCACGCCCTATCTTAGCATCGTGTTCCGCGGTTTCTAGCGCCCGGTACATCTCTTGATGCGCTTTTCGCCGATCGCTCTCTCGCCCTTACCATAGCCAAACCATAAGCAGTCCCATCAACACCATCGCAACGAGTTCGAAGGTCGTGGGGTGTGAATACCAGGGTGTGTTAGGCCGTACGCCGCAGGCGCCGCGCGTGAGATTGTCGGTCCGAATCCGCGAATCGGCGGGAATCGCAGCCGCAAGCTCTCGGACCTCTTCGGGTGTGCCCGAGCGGCCGAGGTCGTGCACGGTGAGTTTACCGGCCAAGTCGTCCTTGGCGATCGGCCCGCGCAAAGCATTCTCCGCCAGGCTCCAGACCACCATGGCAATCCAAGCGGCAGCGAAGACCCAAAACGGCCGCCACTGAGCCTGGGCCAGGAACGTGGGCAGTGACGCCCCGAAGAACCAGACCGCCTCGCCGTCGCCGATCGGCAGCGGGTGGGGGCGCGGGGGCGGGGGGGGCGCGGCGCCGGGGGCCGCGGGCGCGGCCGCCGGGGGGGAGCGGCAGCGGTTCCCCCCCCAGAACCCGTCCGGCCCCAACGCCGATGCCCCCGAGCACGGCCGCCGTGCCGGCACCACGGCTGACCCAACGAAACCAGGCGCCTCCCAAGTACGGGACCGTCAAAGGCAGGAAGAACGTCCCGGTAAACGTCACATAGAACGGGATCATGCCGCCGTAACGTTCGATGAGCATGGCGAAGGCGGTCCCACAGACGATGGCGGCGGCAGCGAAGAGCCGAGTGGCCATCAGCCGCCTGCGGTCGGGCATGTCCTTACGCCGCAGCATGCGGAAGACGTCGACGGTCATTAGCCCCGCGATGGCCGTACCGATACCTGCCGCGGTCGACATACTGGCCACGGTCAAGGCAGCTACGGCCAACCCCAACAGTCCCTCGGGCAGGTAACGCTTCATCAGCAACGGGAAGACGGCGTCGGTCTGCTCGCCGGCCAGATCGGGCAGCACGTCGATCGCCATCAGCCCCACCAGGATCGAGGCCCCGGTGATCAAGCACCACGGCAACAGGCTCACCACGGTTCCCTTGCGGGCGTCGGCTTCCGAGGCGGCGCCGACGATCCGTTGGGCGACGGTTTGATTGACCAGCGGATACGTCACCAACGTGAGGATCAATCCCCACACGTAGACTCCGCCGGGCACGCCCGGCTGGTCGTGGCCGCTGAGGCGAAACAGGTTCTCATGCTCGGCTGCGCGGCGGCAGAAGTTCTGCCAGCCGCCGATGTCGGCGAACGTGTAGCCGAACACCAGCGCTGCCGTCAACAGCATGAGTCCGACTTGCGGAATGGCCGCCATCACCACGCCGAGTTGTCCGCTGGTGAACACGTACAACAGCGACAGGCCCATAGCCACCCAAATCCCGTCCCAACGCTTCATCCCCAGGATCTCTTGGAAGATCATGGCCAGGGCGTAGACGACCAGCGCCATGGCCACGAACCGATAGAGCGTTTGCAGCACGGCGCTGAGCAGGCGCAACACGGGGCCGAATCGAAGCTCCAGATACTCGGCGTTGGTGTAGACTCCCGTGCGATACAACAGCGGCGCCACGTAGCGCGAAAGCGCCAACGAGCCGATGGCCAAACCCCACCACGTGAAACCCATTTGGGCCAGTCCGGTGCGGTAGCCGGCACCGCTGATGGCCACGAAGTCGTTGGCGTCGACCGCGTCGGCCGACTGGGAGACACCGATCTGCCACCACCGCAATCGCCGCCCGGCCAACAGATAGTCTCGCGTGTTGCCCGCCGAGCGCCGAAAATGGACGCCCAGGGCACTGGTCCCCACGACCCATACGCCGATCACCGTCCAGTCGATCCACGTCATAAATGAGCGTCCTTTACGACACCCCTCTTCGCCCTCACAGGGGAACCGGCAAGATACTCCCGCACGCTGCAAACGTCAACCAACACACGAGTTACGCACCGGCAGCGGACGTCGACGCAGACGACCTGCCACGGTCACTTCCCGTGCCCGGCCGCTTCCGAGTGCCTTGCTCTATGCCGGGCGTCGGCCGACCGCTAGACTGACACGCAAGGTGAGCGTACACGGGTGGATATTCCTACGAGTGTGCGGCCTAACGTACCGTATCAGCGCCGGAGGAGTCATGATGAAGCCAGAACCGACAAGACGACAGTTTCTCGAGAAGACCACCAAGAGCACGGCAGCCATGGCCGCGGCGACGGCGCTGGGCGGAGCGCATGCCTTCGGCCAGGAAGCACCTGCCGTGGTGCGGCTGGGGATTATCGGGTGTGGCGGGATCATGGGGCACCACGTGCGCGGCCTGGTGGGCCGCCGAGAAGCCGTGTCCTTCGCCTGGTTGTGCGACGTCGATCCGCGGCAGATCGACCGTATGGCCAAGACAGTTGCCGGCTTCCAACCGGCCGCGCCGAAACGGACCGCGCGATTCGAAGACGTCCTCGAAGACAAGAACGTCGACGCCTGCATCATCGCCACGCCGCATCACTGGCACGCGCCGATCGCCTTGCGGGTGATGCAGGCAGGCAAGGACGTCTACATCGAAAAGCCGATCTCGCACGTCTACAACGAAGGGCCGATGGTGATCGCCGCCGCGAAGCAGTACGGCCGTGTGGTGCAGCAGGGAAGCCAAATGCGAAACAGCCCGGTGACCAAAAAAGCCGAGATGCTGTTGAAGGACGGCATCATCGGCGAAGTGAAGGTGGCCCGTGCGTGGACCGCCGAGATCCGCTCGGTCGCCAAACCGCAACCCGACGGGACAGCGCCGGCCGGCGTCGATTACGACCGCTGGCTCGGCCCGGCGCCGAAGCGGCCGTTCAATCCGCATCGATTCCACGGCTCGTGGCGGATGTTTGCCGATTACGGAAACGGGGAAATCGGCGACGACGGCATCCACGATCTCGACATGGCCGCCTGGGGACTCGACGTCGACACGATGCCGAAGCAGATCACCGCCCGCGGCAGCCGGATGATGCTGCACGGCCATGCGAGCGACTACCCCGACAACATGACGGCCACCTACGAGTACCCCGACAATCGCCTGCTGATCTACGAGAACTACCCGTTTACGGCGTACGGGCTGCACGGCTTCGACAACGGCAACGTCTTCTACGGCACCAAGGGTTACATGGTCTTCTCGCGTCGCGGAGCGTTCAGCGTCTTTCTGGGGCCGAAGGGCACGCCGGGGCCGACCGAGGGCAAGGAACTCCGCGGCCTGCGCGGCTACGAGGAGCACATGGCCGAGTTTCTCAACGCGGTGCGCCATCGCACGCCCACCCGCGCCGCGGCCGAAGTGGCCCATCGCAGTTGTGCGTTGGTGCATCTGGCCGAGATCGCGCTGCGAACTCGCGGCCGTCTCGACTTCGACCCGCAGGCGGAGCAGTTCGTCGACTGCGATGAGGCCAACGCCATGTTGAACAAGCGATACCGTCAACCATACGGCTTGCCTGCGCAAACGTAGCCCATGACTCTAGACAACGGCAGACGGGTTCACTGCTGCGGCGGCTCAACGAATTTGGAGAACTGAACGTGATCTCTTGCAACCGACTGATCGTGGCCGGGCTACTGCCGGCGCTGGTGGTGTGCGCTACTGCGTGCGCGAATTCCGTTGGCAGTGAAGCCTCCACTGAAGCCTCGCACGTCGATCCCGGCGATTCGGCCCGGCGTATCCTGGCCGATACGGGTGTACACGGCGGCCTGATCGTGCACGTGGGCTGCGGCGACGGCAAGCGGACAATCGCTTTTCGGGCGACCGATGGCTACGTCGTTCACGGCCTCGATACGGACGCCGCCAACGTGGCCGAAGCCCGCAAGCAGATTCGCGCGGCGGGGTTGTACGGAAGCGTGTCCGTCGAGCAATTCACGGGCAACGTGCTGCCCTATGCCGAGAATCTGGTAAACCTGCTGGTTATCGAAAACCAAGGGGAATTGAACGACGACGAGATCATGCGCGTCGTGGCCCCCGGCGGAGCGGTGCACCGAAAACGCGACGGCAAGTGGACGTTCATTCGTAAGCCGCGCCGGCTCGACACCGACGAATGGACGCACTTTCTTTACGACGCATCGAACAACGCCGTATCGCGCGACGACGCCGTCGGACCGCCGGAGAGCCTGCAGTGGGTGGCCGGGCCGAAGTTCGCGCGCAGCCACGAGCATCTTGCCAGCCTTAGCGCCGCGGTGGCCGCCGGCGGCCGGGTCTTTTCGGTAGAAGATCACGGCCCGGTCGTGTCGATCGCGTTTCCGGCACGGTGGCTGCTCGTGGCACGCGACGCGTACAACGGCCTGACGCTCTGGACCCGCGAACTCGGGCCTTGGGAATGGCACCTGCGGGAATTCCGCCACGGCCCGCCGCAGATCACGCGCCGGCTGGTGGCCGGCGATCGCGTGTTTGCCACGCTTCGCTACGGTGGTCCCGTGGAAGCGATCGACGCGGCGACCGGCAAGACGGTAAAGACCTTTGCCGGGACCGAAGGTACGGAAGAGATCGCCCACGTCGACGGCACGTTGCTGCTCTCAATCGGCAACGCCAAGCCGGCGCTCGGCAGCGATGCGCGTCGCGGCATGCCCGGCGGTTCGGCCAGGCAGGTGCTTGCCGTGGACGTTGCCTCCGGCGAAACCATCTGGAAGAACGAAGTCCGGAGCCTAGCGCCCGTCACGCTCGGCGCCGCCGACGGCCGGGTGTTTTACCAGGACGGTCCTACGGCAGTCGCCGTGGATCTGAGGTCCGGCAAGCGGCTTTGGCAGTCGGAGCCGCTGGCCGCTTTGGGCAATCGACCCGCCTGGTATTCGCCGGTGTTGGTGGCCTACGAGGACGTGATCTTGTGGGCCGACGGCAAGATGCTCTGCGGCCTGGACGCCGCGACGGGTAAGACGTTGTGGCGGGGGAAGTCCGAGGTCAACTGGCACGCCCCGCCCGACGTCTTGGTCGCGGACGGACTGGTCTGGACCGGCCAGTTGAGAATCCACCAACAGCCGGGCATTACGCAAGGCCTCGACCCGAGAAGCGGTGAGGTCAAACGCACCAAGTCGTCGGACCTCGAGACGTTCGCCTGCGGGATGACCCACCACCGATGCTACCGCAACAAAGGCACGCCGAACTGGCTGCTGCTGGGCCGAGCGGGCGTCGAGTTTCTCGACGTGGCCAGCGGCGAGATCCGCCCCCATCACTGGGTCCGCGGGATGTGCCAATACGGCGTGATGCCGGCCAACGGCCTGCTCTA
>CAYYNP010000208.1:0-18001 GCA_964472545.1 uncultured Planctomycetaceae bacterium
AGCCCCAGGACCCGGACAACTGGGGCACCGCCGCGCTATGCCCCAGCCACCCATTACTGACACCGGAAAATCATTCATCGGCCGCCCCTTAGTTGTACCAACTTCACATTTCCATGCCAAATGGCGGTCGCACCGACACGACGGGCGTTGGCCAAACAACGCGACACCCGTCGCTAACGAGAAGTCAAGGCGATTTCAGTACGCCTTGTTCCCCAACACCTCGCCCGAAGTCGCTGGCGGTGGCTTGTCGGCGTACCGCAAGGCGATGCTGCTCTAGATAGAGGCCTTGTCGCGAATCAACGGAACGCGTGTGGCAGAACCGGCCATCCGGCGTTGAAATCGTTGTACGGTCTCTTCTTGGAACGCGGGAACCGGCCGCAACTCAGGCGAACGGTTACGCGAATAGCGACGTTACCGCCGCCCCTTTGACCAACTCGCGGGGCTGGTTCAGATGGTTGTAGACGATCGTGTCCGGGGCAATGCCGAAGGCGTGGTAGACGGTGGCGAGCAACTCGGCCGGGTGGACCGGGTCGTCGGCCGGGGCGGACGCCGTGTCGTCGCTGGCGCCGTGGACGTGGCCGCGCTTGATCCCGGCCCCGCCGATCACTGCCGTGTAGCAATAGGGCCAGTGGTCGCGGCCGTCGGCACTGTTGCCGTTGCCCGAGGTGCTCACGCCCTTCTGCGGGCTGCGGCCGAATTCGCCCACGGCCACCACCAGCGTGTCGTCGAGCAAGCCACGATCGTCGAGGTCTTCGAACAGCGTGGAGAGTCCCGCGTCGAGCATCGGGCCCGATTGGCTCTTCATCCGCTTGGTCAGGCCGTTGTGGTGGTCCCAGGAATGGTTGTCGGAGTTGGCCACCTTGGGCCAGATCACCTCGACCACGCGGGTTCCCGCCTCGACCAGACGCCGGGCCAGCAGACAGCTCTGGCCGAAGGCGTTGCGGCCGTAGCGGTCGCGCAGGGCGTCGGGTTCCTGCGCCAAGGCAAACGCCTCGCGTGCCCGGCCGGAGACGATCAGGTTCAACGCCTGCTGGTAATACTCGTCGAGCTTGTAGTCGGCCACGGCCTGCTCGATCACCGGCATGCCGGCGTCGATCTTCTGCCTCAGGCTGGCTCGCCGCTTGAGCCGGTCGGCGAAGACTTCCGGCCGCAACTGAAGATCGTCGATCTTGATGCGGTCCATCTTGTTCATGTCCATGTCGCCGCCGTCGGGATAGAGCGTATAGGGGTCGAACGCCTTACCGAGGAACCCGGCCGTGCCGCCTTTGCCCACCACGTTGCTCTCTTGCAGCGGGCGCGGCAGCATCACGAACGGCAACATCGGCTCGGTGGCCGGCTGGAGCCGGATCAGGTTCGAGCCGAAGTTGGGGAAATCCTTGGGGCTGGGCGGTTCGAGTTGGCCCGACGGACTGACCTTGTCGGTCGTGTAGCCGGTCATCATCTGGTAGATCGCCGCCGTGTGGTTGAACAGCCCTTTGGGCGTGTAGCTCATCGAGCGGATCATCGTGAAGCGGTCGTTCACCGCGGCCAGCTTCGGCAGGATTTCGGTGAAGCTCACGCCGGGCAGCTTCGTGGGGATCGCGGCGAACGCGCTGCGGACGTTGTCCGGCACGTTCTGCTTCGGGTCCCAAAGGTCGAGATGGCTGGGCCCGCCCTGCAGGTAGCAAAGGATCACGCTCTTGGCCTTTCCCCAGCCGGGACCGCCCGAACGGCCGGTCTCTTCCGCCCGAGCCTTCAGCCGAAACATCGAGCCGAGCGTGAGTCCCAACATACCGGTTCCGCCCACGCGGAGCAGATCGCGCCGCGTGATGCCCGGGCGGCGGTCGCAGAGGTCGCTGCCGGGTTGTCCGGGGATGACGAGCATGATTCGATCTCCTATCTATCGGAGGAACAAGACAAGCCAGGCGATCCACATTCGGGGTGGCGGCTCCACTCAGGGTGGCCCCGACGTTCTTCCGAAACAATCGCTGCCACTTCACTCGTGTTGCCGGAAAAACGTCGGGGTTGCGCAGCAACAAGAGGCACGGGTTCCTTTCGGCTCCTCTTGTGGCTGCGCCACCCGGACACTCTTGCGAACAAGCCCCATCAAGTGGCAGAGGCTGCTCCGCAAGAGTGTCCGGGCCACCCAACAGATGGCCGCCTGTCTCGTTTCCTCCTCAATTGCCTATGGTTTTACCGATTGAACAAGAACGCCGAACTGTTGATCAACGCCCAGGCCAGGTCCTGGGTGAACGTCAGCCGGGCGTTTTCGAGTTGCTTGGTGCTGAGCCCGACGTCGCGGCGCAGCCGGGCCAGCTTGGCGTCGACGGGCAACGGCTGGCTGGCTTCGGCGAGCTTGGCACGAAGCTCGATTAGCTTCGGGTCGATCGGCCGCGGTTTCTTTGCTTCCGCCACGGCCGATTGCAGCTTCTTCAGTTGCCCGTCTTGCCCTCGATAGTGTGCCGTCAGCTTCGCCTTCTGTTCGTCGGTCCGTTCGTCGGCCGCTACTGCCAACACGTCGACGATCTCCTTCGGCAGTTTGTCCAGCGTTACCGGGCGTGGGGCCGTGCAGAGCGAGATGCGAAAACGCCCCAGCGCGTGTTGGCCGTCCTGATACTCTTGATCGAGATAGAACGTGAACCGTCCGGGACCGGTGGCGACGTCTTCCCGCGTTTCAAACACGGCCGTGCGGTTTTCGCCGATCTTCGGGTGGATCGCCCAGCCGTTGTTGGCGGGGGCCTTCTTGCCGTCGATGGCGGTGGTCACGCTGTAGTTGTCCTGGCTGAAATCGGCCTGGGCATTTTGCAGGACCAATGGCACCTTTTGCTGTGGTGCATCGGCAGACGCCCACTCGCCGCGCAACTCGGTCAGCACGAAGTTGCCGCTGGACGCACGGCCGGGGCCCTTTGTCGGAAGGCGTTCGTCGCCGAGCGCCTCGAGTCGCACGCCGGTCACACCGGTCAGGTTCGACTCGGCGACGAGCGTGTACGTCGTCTTGCCGTTGGGGCCGGTCACGAAGACCGACAAGTCGTCCTGCCGCTTGAGTTCCGCGCCGTTTGTCGCCGTGAGTTCAACTGCCTCCAACGGCGTCCAGGGCGTCGGTCTGCCGGCCTGCTTTTCCCATTCGGCAAGAAGCTGCGGTAACCGGGCTTCGTGTTCTTTCAATGCCGTTTCCGCAGCCGCAAAGCGCTCTTGATGCTCTCGCGCGAGCTTCTCCTCGCGTGCGGCGATCTCCTCTTCGTAGGCGGCCAGCGCGTCCTCGGCCTGAGTGATCGCTTCGGTACGTTGCTTCTCCTGCGCGGCAATCGTCGGTGCCAGTTGCTCCTCGTACTGGCGCAATCGCTCGGCCAGTTGCGCGTGCGCCTCGGGCAACGCCTGTAACTCGTGCCGGCCAAGCTCGATCTCATGGGGTCTGGCCGGCCGGTTGAGGATCCGCAGGAAGATCTCGTCGATCAGCTTCGCGTCGTCCGGTTGTGAAGCGACCAAGGCGGCCAACGCGCTCTTCGGATCGGACACGGCCCGATCGACGGTCGGCCCGTTAATCAGCGCCATCACCGGTCCGAGCTGCAAGCCGCCGGTCCGTTCACACTCGCACGCGCTCTCCCGCGCCGGACGCCCCAGGGTGCCCAAGAACCCGTCGGGCAGCTTCACGCCCGCGTCGGGCAGCGCGGCGGCTCGCGTGCCCGGTGGCACCCCGGGGATCTGCGACACCGAACCGGTCGCCCGATAGATCGCGTCGTAAAGCACTTCGGCCGGCAGCCGCCGGGCCAGGGCGTGCGAGTAGTTGATCCGATCGTCTTCGTTGAAGCGGTTGGTCTCGAGCGACAGTTGATACGTCCGCGATCGGCAGATCAATCGAATCACGTGCCGCGTGTCGAAGCCGCTCTCGACGAATTGCTCGGTGAGATAGTCGAGCAGTTCCGGATTACTCGGTGGGTTGCTGGCGCGGATGTCGTCCAGCGGCTCGATGATCCCCACGCCCAGTAGATATCCCCACAGCCGATTCACGTAGCTGCGGGCGAAATAGGGATTCTCCGCCGAAGTGATCCAGGCCGCAAGCTGCTGCCGGCGGGTAGCGTCTTCCGGCGGGTCATGCCGGCACTCGAACGGAAACTGCGGCGCGGTGACTTCTTTCGTGCGGTCGTGGACGATCTCTCCGTCGGGCTTGTCGGCCACAATCTCATACAGCGGCGTGGCCCCCTCGACGGCCGTGCCGCCGATCTTCTTGTCGCCGCCGGCGGGGTCCGCCTTCAACTCGAAGCGGGCGAAATAGGCCGCCGTCTGGTAATACTGGTCCTGCGTCCAGCGTTCGAAGGGATGGTCGTGGCACTTATTGCAGCTAAACCGCACGCCGAGAAACAGGTGCGTGGTGTTCTCCATCGTCTCGGCCGGCTGGCGAAGGATCTTGTAATACGAGGCGGCCGGGTTCTCGCGGTTCGAGCCGCTGGCCGCGAGGATACTCCGTGCCCACTGGTCGTATCGCGTGTTCTCGGCCACGGCGTCGCGAATCCACTTGCGAAACGCGACCGATCCTTCCGGGCCGAGGTACTTGCGGTTGACTTGCAGCAGGTCGGCCCATTTGTTGGTCCAGTGCTCGACGTATTCCTCGTTGCCGATCAACTTGTCGATCAAGCCGTCGCGTTTGGTCCGCGCGTCGCGCTGGTCGGCCAGAAACGCCCGGACTTCGTCGGCCGTCGGCGGCAGGCCGCAGAGATCGAGCGTAACGCGGCGGACGAACTCGGCGTCGTCGCACGGCGGCGACGGCTGGATCTTCATCCGTTGCCACTTGGCCGCCACCAATTCGTCGATCCGGCCCCAGGTCTCCGGCGGCTGCCAGGTGAAGCCGCTACGGTCGCCCATCACGGTGAGCGTGGTGGCAGCGTAGGCGCCCTCGTAACGGGCCAGCGCGGCCGCTTCGCCCCGGCGGACCGCCGACATCACGCCGCCGCCGGCCGTGGCGACTTCGGTGTTGCCGCTTTCGACGAACGTTTCGCGGGTGACGTCGCGCGTGGCCCCGTCGGCGTACGTGGCCACCACGCGCATCTGCTGCCGATCGCCGGCACGCTGAAGCACCGGATTGCCGGGGCTGACGTCGATCTTGACCACCCGCGGCGTGGAGAGATTGAGCGACGCACCGCCGGCGATCCACGCTCGGATCGTGCGATAGTACGGATCGTCGGGCCGGATGAGTTGCCCGCCCTGATGGGGCACCGTGGCCGTGGCCTTCAGCAGCATCAGGCTGTTGTCGGGCGAGGCCACGTTGACGCGCCGCGAGGCCAAGTCGTCGGTCAATGCGCGGATGTCCGACAGCGCATCGTAACCGCGCAGCGACAGCTTAAAGCCATTCTTGCCCTTCGCCGCTCCGTGGCACGTGCCGGCGTTGCAGCCCAATCGCGAGAGGACCGGCTTCACGTCGCGAACGAAGTCGGGCACGTAACGGCCGTCCATTCCGGTCACTTCGATTGGGATGGCAACCTGCCGATTGCCCATTTCGGCGGTCACCGTGCCGGTGCCGTTTCGCGCCGGACGGATCAGCCCCTCGGCCGAAACCGCGGCCACGTCTCCCTCCAAACGCCACGTGACCAGCCCGGTGGCATCGATTCTGCCCTCGTCGATTCTGCCCTCGTCGATTCTGCCCTCGTCGGGAATCGTGGCCGTAATGAGCATCTGCGCGTAGTCCGAGGCGTTTGTAATCCGGATCGATTCCGGCTCGGCTTCCAGGCCGGTGACGTCCGGCTGCCGGGCCGGCGTCGGTTTGGGCTCGACCCCTGGTTCCACGGCGTCGGCGAGTTGCCCCGAGCCGTCGTCGGACGGCGTCTGCAACTCGACCGGCACAAACGTGTTGGCGATCTTCCCGTCGGCCGCATCGATCAGCCGAATCCGGCCGTCTGCCCCGGCGGCGGCCAGTACGTTTCCGTCGGGCGAGATGGCCAGCGCGTAGATGCCGCTCTCGGGCACTTCGCGTTGCCAGAGCAGCTTGCCGGAATCGGTTTCGTATGTCCGCACGCCGCCGGAGCCGTTGAAGCTGGCCCCGGCAAAGACCCGCGTACCGTCGGGGCTGAAGCATACGTCGAACGCCCTACCGGACAAGGCACCGTATTCGCGGATCTGGTTCGGATTGCCGCCGCCGGCAGGGGCCGCTTTGACGTCCATGCGAAACAGCTTCGGGGTTCCGTCGGCGCCGCCCACGAGGACTTCGGCACGCGTGGGGTGCCGATCGATCGCAATCATCCCGCCACGCAAAACGCCGGGCGTATGCGTGGTCAAGTTGCCGAGAAAACGCTGCGTGGCAACGTCGGTCATCTTCACCGTCTGATCGCGGCTGACCGAAAGCAGCGACTTGCCGTCGGCCGAGAAGACGACGCCTCGGACCCAATCCTGGTGGGCCGCCATCGAGACGAGCTCTTCGCCAGTTTTGGCGTCGATCGATCGGACCGTGTTGTCGGCGCAGCCCAGCGCGATCTGCCCGCCGTCGGGCGACCAGACGCCCCCGTAGACCGTGTCGAACGTCACCGGCAACGAGAGCTTCAGCCGGCGGCGCGGCACGTCCCAAATCTGCACTTCGCCCATCCGGCAGGGCAACCCACCGGTGACCGCCAATCGAGACCCGTTCGGCGAGAATCGTACCGACTCGATCCGTTGCGAAAGGCCCACCAGCCGAGCGACCGGCTCCGAGCCGTCGGGCTTGTGCAACAGTACTTCGTGAAACCCGGCCACGGCCAGAAGTGCGCCGTCGGGCGAGAAGTCGAGCGACGTGATCACCGGCGGCCGCGTGTACTCCGGTGGATGCTCGGCATCGTAGCGGCGGCGGACGTTTTGCGGCGTGTCGTCCGCGGCCCCTTCGGCGATCCAGCGGCGGATCAGCGCGATCTGGCTGTCCGTCAGCGGCTCGCCGGTCACCGGCATTTCTGCCGTACCGGCGACCGGTGTGACCAATTCGATCAGCAGGCTTTCGTCCGGCTTGCCGGCAACGATGGCGGGCTCCTCACCGGCGCCCCCTCGCAGCAGGGCGTCGTGGGACGTCATCACATAGTCGCCACCGGCCTTGGCCGGTTGATGGCAGCCCTGGCAGCTTGCCTGGAGGATCGGGCGGACCTGCCGGAAGTAGCTGACTCGCTCCGCCGGGGCCGCGCCGGTGGACTCCTCGGCTCCGAGGGCCGGGCAGGTCAGCAAGACCAGAAACGAAAAGGCCGCGGGCAATCGTCGTCGACGCATGGTCACATTCCCCAGAGAATCGTTGACGAAAGGGTGATCCGCGCGGTTCGGCTCGCCGCACGAAGGTGCGCTCGCCACCGCGAACGGGTTGCCAGACCGGCTCATTCCCGTCGGAGAATGGTCGGCGACACAATCCGCACGAGGAAGCAACGGCAAAGCAGAACTGGGATCCTGGGGATTTTACCAGCTTCACCTTGCACAAACAAGGGGCGATTTCACCGGAGATTGGCAGACTAGGCAATACAGCCAACCATTGCCCGTTGATTCGCGCGGGTTTCTGGGCTTCTGCGAGGCCACTTCCTCGGTTGTCACGCCGTTTGACGTGCGTACGGTCACCTGGTAGGAATGCCGAATGGAGTTCCCGCCAAGGACGACACCCACAGCCATTGGAGATGTCTATGAGAAGCGTCTGTTTGCTGAGCCTGCTGGGGCTCCTCTTCACGTTACCCGCCGCTGCGGCCGAAGCGATCCTCTTTGAGCCTTCCGAGTATGCGGCGAGACGGGCGCGCGTGATGGACCAGATCCCCGACGGCATTGCGGTCGTTCGCAATTCGGTACGTGGACCGCGAAACCACGACTTCACGTATCTTTGTGGCGTAAAGATACCGAAGGCCGTCCTTATCATCGACGGCGTCCGCAAGCAGAGCACCCTCCTCTATACGACCAGTGAACACCACCTCAAAGCCGAAGGCCTCAGCGTCGATCTGCTGACTCATCCCAAGGCGGCAACGGGCGTTGAGAAGTGTGTTCCGGCCGATCGATTCTCGGCCGTTCTGACCCAGTTGGCCGCGACGACGCGCGTCATCTACACACCCTTTCGAACGGAGACGCACGAACCGGAGATCTCGACCCGAAGCCCGTGGGACGGCCGCCTGACGCGATCGATGCAGTTCGTCGAGGTTCTTCGGCAGCGATTTCCCAACGTCAAGGTGGAAGACTGCTCGGAGATCCTTTGGGAACTGCGGCGGATCAAGTCTCCCGCTGAGATCGAGATGTTGCGCCGCGCCGCCGAAATCGGTGCCGAGGCGATGGTCGACGTGATGAAGGCGGCGAGGCCGGGGCGATACGAATACGAACTCAGCGCGCTCTTCGAGTATGCATGCAAGCGTCAAGGCTGCCGCGAACTCGCCTTTCCCACGATGACCATCTCGGCCGAGAACCACCGGTACCTCCACCACGTCGGTCACGATCGGCTACTGGCCGACGGCGATTTTCTGGTCGTGGACGCCGGGCCGAAGCACGGAGGCTATTGTACCGATATCAGTATCTCTATCCCCATTGGCGGCAAATTCTCCCCGCGCCAGCGAGAGATCTACCAGGCTTGTCTCGACGTCAGCCGGGGCTGTTTGGCTCGCTATCGCCCGGGAATCACCGGTTATGAGATCGGCCGGGAGGTTCGCGAGATGCTCGAGAAGAAGGGGTACGATCTTACGCAGGACACCTTCACCCGTTTGCGATTTCTCAAAGAGGGCGGCATCACGCACTACGTCGGGCTGGCCACCCACGACGCCGGCGGACGCGACCTCCGGCCCGACCGGCCACTAAGGCCCGGTATGGTCTTCGCCTGCGACGTGTTTGCCACGTATTCCGATGAGAACCTCGGCGTGCGGGTGGAGAACACGGTGCTCATCACCGCGGCGGGCTGCGAAGTCCTCAATCCGGGTATCCCGCGAGAAATCGACGAAATCGAGACCTTCTTGCGGCATCGGGAAGCCGGTTACGGAAAGACGCCGGAGTCAAAGAGCAGGTAGGTTTGGAGCCCGGTCGATGCGCCGGATCGTGGTCGCTAGTGCCCGCAAGTGGTCGGCGGGCGGGGGTGAGCCTTGATGACGTTGAGGCCAGCCGGGGCGCCTCCTCGGCCGGCGGCTGATCGATCCCAGGCAGTAGACCTTCTTGCACAGTTCGGCCATTGCTGCCGCCGGATATCCGGACGAGGGACGATTGGCCTCACCTCAACGGAGCACTACCCAACAGCCGCCTCAGCAATCCAATCTGCCCTGCATGGAGCATCTCGTGCTGAGGGCAGAAAAGCAGCGCCCCCAGCTTCGTGGAAAACATCGGATGTGGAGGCTCGGTTGGCTCGTCGAGCACACGGTCTGCCACGTCGGCCAATTCTCCAACGGCCTGCCGATGAACGTCGTCGAAGACACGGCGGATCTCATCGGGGCCGGGATATGCACCAGCATCGGCTCGAGGCGTAGAGCCCTTCCCAAACAGCGTCATGAGTTCTGCGGATACCAACCGGGAATCCTCTTTCCGAGAGCCGCGAATTCGCTTCAGGGCAAGAGAGTACTGGGCGACGGCCATGTGGCCGACCTGCCATCCAACGTGAGTCACGCCTTCGCTGGGCATCCGAAACCAGTCTTCCGAGGCGACCCCGTCCAGCAGACTCTCCGTGTACTTCCTGGTTAGGGAGATCTGGTCGACTACCGCTTTGACTCGGGACATGATTGTCTCCTTTCTATGGACTGGCAGAGACCGCGCTAAGGGCTTGTCCGGAAACAACTTCGTCCGCTTCATGGTAGCCATCACACTCCGTGTGATGATTCGCCCGAAAAACTGCGAAGTTGTTTCCGGACAGGCCCTAAGATCACACGGCAGGGCGTACGGAACAAGCTCACCAAGGTCTTGCTTGCGTATTATATCAGATTGGGCTACGGCATACTCGGCGAAGTCCGAAAACTCGGTGATTGATTCGGAGTCGACGGAGATCCGTGCTCAGTTCGACCTCGGCAGGCTAACTTCCGGCGGGCGGGGTGGCAGCCAGCGATTGATCGCCAGCAAGACACCCAAGACAATCGCCCATTGCAGCAGGCAGTTCATCACGCTGGTCGGGTCCAGCGGATTGTACCATTGCCCGGGCTTGGCCTCTTGGACAAACCACCAGATCAGCAGTGTGATCGCAGCGGTGGGAACGAAACCGATCAGTACCACGTCCCACCAGCGGCCGAGCTTCCAGTCGCTTTGATCCGCGGCGAGTTCCTCTTTGCGGAGCCGAGAGGCTCCGTAGCGCATCACGGCCACCGCCAGCAGTGCACCCACCAGAATCAGCGCGTAGCCCCAGACGAAATCCTGGTTCTTGAGCACATGGAGACTTCTGGCCGAGGGGATCCCCAGCAGGTAAGTGGCCAGCACGACCAGAATGATCGCCCGCGAACGCTTCAGCCCCCGATCGATGAAGACGCGCACCGGGAGTTCCAGTTGGGCGATCAGCGAGGAGAAGCCCGCGAAACTCAACCCCAGGAAGAAGAGGATGGCCAGCGGACGCCCCATGAAGATCTGTGCGAAGAGTTGGGGCATCCAGATGAAGGTCAGCCCCGTAGACGCCTTGCCGCTGGTGCGCATGATTTCGATCACTTCGGACTGCTCCATGGCCCTTCCCGTGTGGAGCACGGCGAAGACGGTTCCGAAGACCATCAGCGCCGCCAGCAGAGAGACGCAGTTGTTGGCGATCGGAGTAATGAAGGCGTTTCTCACCAGGCCGTGTTTTCGTTTGACGTAGGCCGCGTAGGTGAGATAGAGTCCCCAGCCGGCCCCCACGTCCCAGGCGTTTTGCGTCAAGGCCTCCATCCAGATCTTGGGCTTCGCGAGTTGTCCCCACTCGGGCGTAAACAAGTAGGCAACCCCGGCCCACGCGCCCGGCATCGTCAGGGCGCGGATCACGCAGAAGATCACGATCGCCAGCAACGCGGGAATCAGGACCTTATTGATCCGTTCGATCGAGCCGACTCCGCGCCAGATGGCAAGGGCCCCGAAGCCCATCACGACGGCGTGCGTGATCAAAGGCCAGCCGCCGTTTTGATACGCGGTCCAGGTTGCTTCTGCGGCTTCGTGCGACAAGGGAAGCGGGTTGACTAGCATCTGGACGAAGTAGTAGACGCACCATCCCACGACGACCGAATAGAAGAACGTGATGGCGAGGGTCACGAAGGTCATGAACGCCCCCATCCAGGCAAACTGCTTGCCGGCGACGCTCGCGACGGTTCCCACCACGCCCATCCTGCACTTGCGGCCCAACGCGTATTCCGCGATGACCAACGGGATGCTCCAGAGGAACAGAAACGTCACCCAGGCGACGAGGAAGGCGCCCGCTCCTTCGTCGGAGCCGTTTTGGGCCACGATCCGGGGAAAACGCCAGATGTTCCCCGTGCCCACCGCGATCCCGACCACGCTCAGCAAGAAACCGAGCCGCGACGAAAACCGCATGTTCACACTTGCGTCAGGAGTGCTTGCCGACATGATTCTCGCTGTTCTCGGGTTGCGCGCTACTGCTACGTCCACCGGCCGTTCATCGCCCAACTCTCTCCGAGGCGACGTGAAGGGGCCGGTAGCATTTGCGGATCGGATACGCCTTGCCCTGATGAAGCTCGCCGTCTAAGAAGCCCCAAGCCGCCACGCCGTCGATACTCTCTGGTTCGAGCAGATGGAAGATCAGAATCCCCAGCGGCTGCGCGGTTCGCACCAGATAACTTCCCTTTGGCATTTGAGCCCGGGTCGTCTCGAAGTGGCCCGTCAACTCCTTGAGCACGTGCCCCTGATAGGGCCGCCCGGTGGAAGCGATCTTCTCGATCACGAACGCTTCTGCCTCTCCCTGCCAGTCGGCGAGCAACTTCTCCACAACGATTCCGTGGCGGCTCAGCAATTCTAGCGTCTCGTCACAACTTGCCGGGATCAGATAGGCAGCGGGAAGACGACCGGTCTTCGTGGCCGTGAAACGATCGTAGACCGGCATCCGCTCCGAAACGAACTCCTGCGGCGGCGCAATCCGCGCCGTCGTCGTCGGCGGACGGCCGGGCGTCTGCGGCTTCTCCAGAAGGATCTCCTCTTCGCCGCGGGAAGTGACCTCGTAGCGAAGCGTCAGGGCCGGCGCGTTTTCCGGGTGCAGTCCCCAATTGGTGACACGGGCGTCCGCCTCACGCGTCAAGCGCAGAACTTGCGGCCCATGGCGGGCGATCTCCTCGAGCACGGTCGACACGAAGAGATGGGTCGCCTTGACGCGCTGATGAAAAGGCAGATAGCAGGTCGCTTCGCTGAGCACGCCGATGCGGTTGCGCAACCCGATGTAGTTGGTGATCCGCCGCGGGTCCGGGGCGCTCTGGTACCAACCCCGACTCCCTCCGCCGCGTGGCACGTTCCCGTACACGAACGTCGGAATCCCATGGGCCTCTTGCATCCGCCGGCGCACGGTGGGCAGCAATTCGTCTTGATTGAAGTGCAGGATTCCGCTTTCCGTGTCTGGATGAAGCGGGGGAGAGTAGGTCAGTTGGTAGCCGTGGCGGGTGCCGTTGGTGGCGTGCAGGTCGATGAGCACGTCCGGGTCCCACGTCGTGTAGACGTGTTGCAGCGCAGCCCGCATTTCCGGCGATTCGGCCTTCATGCCGTCGCGATTCAGATCGAGGCCCTGTCCGTTGGAACGTATGCCGACCACTTCCGGTTCAGATTGACTGCGGCGGTGCTTCTGCCAGGGGCCCCAGGTCTCGTTGCCGTCGATGTTGTAGATTGGCGTCGTCAGCAACACGATCTTCTCCAGCACGCCGCCTTTCGGCTCTTGGGCCAAGTCGCGCAGCAGCATCAGAACGGCCTCTTTTCCTTCCACCTCGCCGGCGTGGATGTTGGCCTGAACGTATACCACGGGCTTGCCCGTTCGGCGGGCGGCGGCCGCGGCCGCCACCGGTGGGCTGGCAGCGACGACCAACGGAATCCGGTGTCCTCGCGTGCTGGTGCCGATGAACTCCATCGAGATCGGTGCCCCGTTTGCTTGCAGATCCTCGAGGAACCGCAAGACGTCTGCGTAGTGGGAAGTCTCCCGGTAGTCGGTCCGTTCGGGGCGCGTTTCGGGCCATCGGAGATCACCCGGCGGCTCCGGCTCCTTCACGACTTGACGGACGGTGTGTTTCGAGTCGGCACGGCCGTCGATCGTGGGCGGAACGGAGACCCGTTCTTCGGCTCCAAACGTCTCCGGGAGCCCAAGAATGCAAACCAACAACAAACACATAAGCGAAAAAGACTTGCGTGGGAGCATGATTCTCTCTTCCTTCCGATGTCAGCGTCGGCGGTGTCCGGTCCAAATCCCCCGACAAGGCCATTTGCATTGTGGTCGAGAATCCCCTCTCCGCTGCACTGCATTGGGCCATTCTATTGCGTGGATTGGCTACGATCAACCGCGGCCCGCTCTGTGCCGTCTACGAGGCCAACGGCGGGGCATTTCGCTCCGATGGCGACTCCCCTTCGTTCATGCGCCAGATTGACGTCACCAACGCCACGACCGCGACCCGTGCCGGTTTTCGTCGTCCCCGACGAGCCCGGCAAGACGATTCACGTCATCCTGGAGGTCACCGACGAGGGCAGTCCGTCGCTGGCGCGCTGCCAGAACACCGTTCTTACGGTCGCCGAGGATATCGAGTGATTGAAGAGGACACCGCGGCGGTCTCTTGGCATCGCCACCGTGAACCTGTAAGATGACCTCCTTGACGACTGCCCTGAGTCCGCTGACCTAAGTGGCCTCGGGGTGCATGTTTCGCTGAACCAATACAGTTTCCCTTTCGCACGTTATTGCGAGGTTTGTACATCATGAGCATTGGCCGTCTCCGACGAGGTTCGATCGCATTCTCGACAACGTGCGTTCTCGTGCTGGCGCTTAGCGCCGCGCTTGCCGACGAGCCGAATTGGCCGCGTTGGCGCGGGCCGACGAACGACGGCAAGTCGACCGACACCGGGCTGTTGAAGAGTTGGCCCGAGGGCGGTCCCGAGTTGCTCTGGCACTGCGATGACGTAGGGCAAGGGTTCTCGAGCCCCACGTTTGCCGGCGGGTGCATCTACATCACCGGCCGCAAACCGGCTGCCGGCGGCGAGGAGCTTTTCACCCCGGCGGGCGAAAGCAGTATGCGAGACGGCCGCCAGTCGGCGTCGGACACCGAGAAGCCTCGAGCCGACGTCGGCTCCGGGTATTACGACTACCCCGGCACGCATCTCCACCTGACGTGTTTGGATATGAGCGGCAAGATTCTCTGGAGCCAGGACATCGGCCCGGCCTACGAGCACAAATTTGTCGGCGCCCGCTCGTCGGTCACCACGGATGACGGTCTGCTGTACGTCCTCAGCGGCCTCGGCGGGTTGGGGTGTTACGACGGCAAAACCGGCGAGACGAAATGGACGCGGCCGGTCGAGGATTTTGAAGGAATGCAGGGCCGTATCAACTGGGGATACGCCGAATCGCCCTTGATTGTCGACGACAAAGTCATCTTCACTCCCGGCGGCGAGAAGACCTTCATGGTCGCGCTGGACAAAACAACGGGCAAAACCATCTGGCAATCTCCGCCGGTGACCGAAGTCCACTACGTGCCGGCGCGCTACGTCGAGTACAAAGATATTCCCATGATCGTCACCGGGTCGAAGGACCTCTTGATCGGCATCCACGCCAAGACGGGCCAGGTTCTCTGGACGCACCCGCACGGCGAGGGCAGTCAGGCCAACGTCCCCACGCCGGTGTTCGACGACGGCTACGTGTTTTGGGCCGTCGGTTATGGCCGCGGCGGCATCTGCATCGAACTCGAGGTGGATCCCCAGACCAAGAAGATCACGACCAGGGAGTTGTGGGAAGCCGAGCCGCGAAGCAAGAGCGTCATCATGGACTGCCAGACGGGCGGCTATGTGCTCCACGAAGGTTACGTCTACGGCACGAACGGCTACAAAGGCTGGACTTGCCTGGAAATGAAGACCGGCAAGCCCATGTGGCAGGTCATGGGCGTGAGCAAGGGCTCGATCTGTTGGGCCGACGGCATGCTCTACATGCACAGCCTCAAAGACGGCCGCATCGCGCTGGTCGAATGCACGCCGAAGGAGTATCGGCAGACGGGTGAGTTGTTGGCCCCGATTGCCGACGGCAAGAGCATCGTCGCCCACTGCAAGAAGCTGGGCATCCCGGCCCCGGAAGGGCCCGTTGCCGAGATCAAGGACGAACGCCGCGGCCCCAGTTGGGCCCACCCCGTCGTCGCCGGCGGCCGTTTGTACCAACGCTTCCACCGCCATCTATACTGCTATGACGTCACGGCGAAGTGATCCATATGCCATCTCAAAATGGTCCTCGGGTGGCTGGTGGCTGAGCGCAACGAAGCCCCACAAGGCCGAACATCCCGGCTCAGGCAAGGGAGCATCAATGCACACGGCAAGACGAGGTCTGATCTTCGCTGCGACCCTTGGGATCAGCCTGTGGAGTTCGGTTCTTCCAGCCGGCCAGCCGGAGTTGACGCACACACGGCTCTTTGAGAACCACGAGACGGAAGCGGCCCGGCTCGCGGCCCTCGGGCCCGACGGAAAGACTTTCCAGCGACACCACAACGGTGAGGTGAATTACCGTATCCCGGCGATGGCCGTTTCGACCAAGGGTACGATCATCGCGATGTGCAACGGTCGCACGGGTACGCCGCTTGACGGTTGCGAGTATTGCACGATCGTGGCGCGGCGCAGCACCGACGGCGGCAAGACGTGGGAGCCGGAGACGACCGTTCGAGAGATCCCATACCGCAGTATCTTCACCGGGTCGGCCGTTGTCGATCCGACAAATGGCGAGATCATGTTCTTCTGCCATCAATGGCCGATGCGAGAGAGGGCCAAGAGGCTCTACACGGATCTGGAATCCGACGACGCTTACGAAGGCTTTGCCGTTTTGCGCAGCACGGACGACGGCAAGACCTGGAAGTTCGAACGGCTCACGTTCAAGCCCGGTGCGTTTTGCGAAAGTGCCGACCCATGTGGCAGCGATACGGGTTTCATGATCAGCAAAGGCCCGTTCAAGGGCCGTCTGATCGTTCCAGCCCGTTCCGGGGCTCCGGTGGAGACGATGGAACGGTTCTGTGAGAAGAACCACCTGAGAATGGGCTGGTACGACAAATCGGCAGACGGCGGGCCGCAACGTGTCGGCTGCAATACGGTGATCTATAGCGACGACCACGGCAAGACGTGGACCGTCGGCGGCATCGAGCGCCCCGGCACCGGCGAAGCATGCCTGGCCGAACTCTCCGACGGCACGTTGTATCTCGACTCCCGTATCCCCGGCGGCTTTCGCGTCGCGGCCAGAAGCACCGACGGCGGCGAGAACTTCACCGAGCTTACCGTAACACCGGTGGTATGCCCGAATTCCGGTTGCGCCGCGTCGATCATCACTGTACCCGAAGAAGTACACGGCCGCCGATTGTTGGTGCTTACGACCCCGACGGGTAACCAGTTCGGCTGGAGCATGCTCCGCGACCGTACACGGTTCACGGCTTTCGTCTCGTTTGACGACGGAAAGACGTGGCCGCTAAAGAAGCTCATCAACGAAGGCCCGAGCGGCTATTCCGTGTCCGTCATGGACCGGAAAGGGAACTTCTTCGTCCTCTACGAGAAAGGCGAAGCATTCTATCGCGACACGGGTGTTTCGATCGTCACGTTCAATATCGAGTGGTTGCTCGACGGTGAGGATATTCATAGTTTTCAGCCAGCGAACGACATGTCGGATCAACGGAAAGCTCCCATTGTCCCCTGACCGTTAATCGACGCTTATGAGGTGCTGTTTCGATGGGTACTTCAAGTACGCTCACTTCGATCATTTGTGCGGCGATCATCACAGTCGAAGTAGGCTCCCGGCCGTCGGCTGCCGAGCCGGTGCATACACAGCTCTTTCCGAACGACGGCAAGACGTTCTATCGCACGCCGGCGCTGGTCGTTTCCACGCAAGGCACGCTCATCGCCGTGAGCAATGCTTGCGACGGTCCTCCCACGATGGAAAGCACGCATGCCGCGGTTGTTGCTCGCCGCAGCACCGACGGCGGCAAGACGTGGGGGCCGACGCAAACACTCCTGGACGTTGACGGGCGCCGGATAAAGACGGGCGCAGGCGTCGTCGATCCGTCGACCGGCGAGATCATGTTCTTCTGCGCCGCGTGGCCACAGCCAGATACGCCTGAGCCGGGTGAAGTGTCCGAAGAGAGAATGATCCAGTCTCGCGCTGCCTGGGGATCACGCGGAGTGCCGGACGAATGGGCGAGGTACCGCGCGTCGCTGCAGAGCAGACCCGACACCAATCCGATCGACAAATACATGGGTTACGGCATTCTGCGAAGCAGAGACGACGGCGCGACCTGGAAGTTCGAGAAGCTGGATATCGAGATCCCCAGATGTGAAATCGAGGGGCATGCACTCTACGGTTTCATCAACACCTGCGGCAGCGACACGGGTATCGCGATTCGTCGCGGCCCACACAAGGGACGCTTGCTCGTTCCCGTCTGTGCGACGGTCGATCAGCGAGCGCTGTACAACTTCCTTCATTCGCAGAGGATGCGTGTTCCGTGGATGCAAGGCGCCCCCTATTTCCCCTACTGCGGTACCGCAATCTACAGCGACGATCACGGCAAAACATGGCGGGCCGGCAGCTTTGGCTCCCCCATGGCCGCCGAGTCTTGTGTGGCCGAATTGTCCGACGGCTCGGTCTATCTCAACGCGGCTGCTTCCGGCGGCTGGCGGGCGGAGTGCCGCAGCAAGGACTGCCGCGCGACATGGGACCGGTTCGCCCTATCCTCTCTGCGCGACGGTCACTCGGGCTGCGCCGGATCGATCGTGAGCATATCGACGACATCGGGCAACCGCCCGTGCCTGGTACTCACCGCACCGGCGCACAACGAGTCCGGCTTTGACTCGCAACGTGACCGCAAGCAGTTCACCGCTAACGTCTCGTTCGACGGCGGCAAGACATGGTCAATCCAGAAGCTGATCAACGTAGCCGTTCACAGAGAATCGCGAGTCCGCGTTCGTGACGGTGGCGTGATCTGGA